>JAOZUW010000028.1 GCA_029938465.1 Bacteroidales bacterium
ACTTTGAAGAAGTAGAAGAAGAAGAAGATAAGAAATAATATTTTTCTTGTGATAAACTCAAAAACCTCTAATACCCTATGGTATTGGAGGTTTTTTTATGCCTATTGCCCTACAAAAAAACCTCAGATCATTTGACCTGAGGTTCATTTTCAATTTTGTTTAAAAACTAAAAAGCTACTTCTCACTTAAGTATCATATCTACTCTTCTATTTATTTTTCTAATATTTTCAGCCAAAGGATCTTCAATACCATTATTAATAACTGTTAATCTCTCTGCCTCTACCCCAAATTCATCAGTCAATAAGGCCATTACGGCATTGGCTCGTTTAAGGCTCAATTGTTTATTATACTCAGGACTTCCTACATTACTTGAGTTTCCAACAATCTCACATTTTATCTTTTCATTTTTCTTAAGGACTTCTGCTATAGTTGCAATCTCTCTTTCCATTGCAGGAGTAATATAGGTTGAATTAAAAGCAAAATAAACACTACTAATATTTAATCCTCCAACAGCTGATAAACCATCTTGATTATCAACATGTTCCTTTATAGCGTTTAAGCGTGCTTCCATCTCTTCTTGAAGAATCTCTAATTGATTTTGATTATCAACAACTGCAACACTTTGTTTTGCTAATTCTTCGCGCAAAGGTTTTATTTCTTTATCTATTGTACTATTAATTTCTTTATCTACTTTTTTACCAATTTCCTCATTCACTTGATCACGTACCAAATCGGAAGTTATAGTTTGTGGTGAAACAGTAGGCTGTCCTAGATTAACTAAAAGACCCAAAGAGGAATAGGTATAATTACTTGCTGTCTCAGTTATTCGTGCATCTAATTGATCTGTTTGCGCAAATCTATAACCAAATTCGGCATTGATATTAAAAATATCTTTTTTATCTAATCTATAGGTAACACCTATACCTATGGGTATAGCTATTGTACTTATCATATCTGTTTCATTTCCTTCCACATCGTAACCAGCTCCTGTAACAAATTCACCCTCTTTATCTGTTATTTCTGATCGAAACATGGTATAAGCAGCTCCACCAAATAAATACAACTCACGTAAGTGTTTTGGAGAACTGGAATAAAAGAAATCATTTAAACTCAAATTCATTAAGAGAGCGATCTCCATGAAATCAACATTGGCTACCAAGTCATTTTTATAGAAACTTCCATCGGTATTTCTTTTAACAAATTCTCCCTCCGATTGTAAATTGCCATAAAGATAGTCAAGCCTAAGAGCTATTTTTGTATTTAATTGTTTTCCAAGAGTTGCAGAAGCTCCCCAACTAAAAGGATTATCCTTTAAGGGTGAAAGAAAAAATGTAGCTCCACCTTTAAAACCTAAATACCAATTCTTTCCAAAACTATTTCTATTAGGATCTTTTACAATGGTTTTACGCTCTACTTTCTTATCCACTTCTTGAATTTGGGTAGAGTCACTCGTTTGCTCTTTAACTTCATTTTCTTGCGCAAAAGCACTCCCATGGCTGCTAACAAATAGCATTAAACCAATTATAATAGATGAGGCAAAAATAATTCTTCTTGTAAACATGATAACAATTCTATTTTATATAATCGATGTAAATTTAACAAAAAAATGCAACTAACAAGGTTTAATGCCGTATAAGTTTGCTTAGACTTATGTTGACAAGTTCAAAAAAACAGAATTTATAACAAACCTTCAAGCTCTTTCAAATGATGAATTCGATAGCTTGGATTACATATTAAGGCTTCAAAATTATAGTCGACAAATACTTGATCCATACCAAAGTTCTGAGCACCAATTATATCAGTTTTTTGGTCATCACCAATCATAATCGACTCATTACTAGCAGCATTAGCTTCACTTAATGCATATTCAAATATTTTAGGATTAGGCTTCTGTATACCTATCATTTCTGAAGTAATTACCTTTGTGAAAAACTGATCCAATCTTGAATTTTTAAGTTTCACAAATTGAACTTCATTAAAACCATTAGTAATAATATGTAATTGATATTTTTCTTTTAAATATGTTAATATTTCATTAACAAATGGAAATAATTTGGTTTTAGTAGGACTAATTTGAACATAATCTTTGGCAATTTTTCGAGCTAATTCTTCATTTTTGATAGAAAAGTGACGCAAAGTTCCATCAAAACGCTCAACACTCAAATATTCCTTTTCAACTTTTCCCTGTTTATATAAATCCCACAATTGAATATTATATGTTTTGTAAAACTTTAAAAAAATGTCGAAGTCAGGTATTCCAAAACTTGTCAGTTTTCGGTTTTCAAATATCTCCTGTAAGGTGATTAAGGAATTGGCCTCAAAATCCCAAAGAGTACGATCCAAATCGAAAAAAATATGTCGGTAGTTTTTCATCAGTTGGCAAAACTACAATTTTTTACTTTTAAGCTATTATAACTTTTCGATTAAAAGAAAATATTTTAACTTCGCATCTTTGGAAAAAACAACTAAAAATATATTTAAGATGAATAAAGATATTAGCAATTTGGAACCTAAGAATTTGTGGAAACATTTTTATAGTTTAACACAAGTTCCAAGACCATCGAAGCATGAAGATGCCATACAGGATTTTATGGTAAAATTTGGAACTGATTTAGGTTTAGAGACCATTAAAGATGAAATAGGCAACATCATTATTAAAAAGCCTGCAACAGCAGGAATGGAAAACCGTAAAGGAGTTATTTTACAAGGCCACTTAGATATTGTTCCGCAAAAAAATTCTGATAAAGTGCACAATTTTATAACAGACCCAATAGAAGCCTATATTGATGGTGATTGGGTAACTGCAAATGGTACTACTTTAGGTGCTGATAATGGCATGGGAGTTGCTGCAGCAATGGCAGTTCTAGAAGCTAAGAACCTGGTTCACGGACCAATTGAAGCTCTTTTTACTGCTGATGAAGAAACAGGAATGACTGGTGCTTTTGGTCTAAAGAATGATGTGTTAGATGGTCATATCCTAATAAATATGGACTCTGAGGATGAAGGAGAATTATATATAGGCTGTGCCGGAGGTATTGATGCCACTGCCACATTTGATTATAATGAAGAAACTCCAGCAGCGGGAGCAAAAGGCTATAAACTTACAGTTAATGGTTTAAAAGGTGGTCACTCAGGTATAGATATTCCTCTTGGTCGTGGTAACTCTAATAAAATAGCTTTCCGTTTTTTAAAACAAGTAGCTACTGAGAACAATATTAGAATTTCATCTATTGTAGGCGGTAGCTTAAGAAATGCTATTCCTAGAGAAACCTTTATCACTTTTGTAGCACCTGAATCAAATATCGCTAACATTGAATCTACTTTAAAGGAATTTGAAGCCACTGTAAAGAGTGAACTTTCTTCAGTTGAACCTGATTTAGCAATAATAATTCAAGCTGTCGAAACACCAAAAACAATTATTGATCAAGATACACAAAACAGATTGATTAATTCTATCTACGCTTGCCCAAATGGTGTTATTCGTATGAGTAACGATATGGAAGGCTTGGTTGAAACAAGTACCAACCTGGCTATTGTTATTAGCAAAAAAGGCAAAATTGAGGTGCAATCTTTATTACGTAGTTCAGTTGACTCTGCAAAAAATGATTTAGCAGAAATGATTGATAGTGTATTTACACTTGCTGGAGCAAAAACCACTTTTGATGGTGCATATCCTGGTTGGAAACCAAATCCTAATTCAGAAATCTTAGAAACCATGAAAGAGGTTTATAATAACAAATTTGGCAAGATTCCTGAGCTTAAAGCTATCCACGCAGGTTTGGAATGTGGTCTTTTAGGTGCAGTTTACCCTAAATGGGATATGATTTCATTTGGTCCAACAATCAGAAGCCCTCACTCTCCTGATGAAAAAGTGAAAATAGATACTGTTTCAAAATTCTGGGATTTTACGGTAGAGACCTTAAAAAATATCCCTTTAAAATAATTAATATAGGAATTCTGCAAGGCTACACTTTAATTGCTTCCTTTAAGTTGTATTGGTGAGATAATTCAAGTTTGAGTAAAATGAGCATCGTTAAAGATAGCCTTGCAGCTTTTATAGAATCTGAATATCAAAGAATTAGAGCTTTTTACAGCAGCTCTTAAATTTTTCGTCAAAAATATTTGTATTTATAAAAAATGCTTGTATTTTTGCAGTCCCAAAAAAATAATCAAAATGAGTAAAAGAACATATCAACCTTCTGTAAGAAAGAGAAAAAACAAGCACGGTTTTAAAGCTAGAATGGCTACTAAAAACGGAAGAAAAGTTTTGGCTCGCAGAAGAGCAAAAGGAAGACATAAGTTAACTGTTTCTGACGAATTTACAGGCAGAAAATAATTAACTAAAAGTATTTAATGATAAGTTTTTACTTATCATCTTAAAAAACCCGTTCGGAATATTCTGGTCGGGTTTTGTGACATCTACCCAATACTACTGAAATATGGACGATCATTATCAAAATTCATATCAATTCTTTGAAGAAAGGGCAACTCACTCCTTAGCAGAAAATACGGGTCTAATATTAGCCGCTTATGAATTAAAGACTCCAGAAAATATGGGTGCTATTATTAGGTTAGCAGCTAATTTAAATATAGAAAAAGTATATTTTATTCACGAAAATTTTATTGTGAAACAATCAAAACTTGAGCGAGTAGCACATTCTAGTATAGAAAAAGTTGACTTCGAAATTATTAATGAAGAAAGCTTTTTGAAAATAGCAACTCAAATACCGGTTGTAGCATTAGAAACAACCAAAAAAAGCCAGAACATATACAGAACAGCCTTACCAAAAAAAACCATCATCCTTTGTGGTAACGAACGCTTTGGACTATCTAATAAATTGATTAATATATGTGAAAAAAGCGTATTCATACCTTTACCAGGCATCACACGCTCTATGAATGTATCACATGCTATGACTATTGCTGCTTTTGAATGGGCACAACAGCATATGCCTTATCATATGGGTATTGAATAGCATTCTATTTCTTCAGGCCCATTATTTTTTTTTGCCTCCCTGCCTTTTTCAATGCTTCAGAGACTATCCACTCGATCTGACCATTTGTGCTACGAAACTCATCGGCAGCCCATTTCTCAACAGATTCCATCATTTCTTCGTTAAGCCTTAAAGCAAAAGGTTTTTTCTTAGCCATTTTTTATCCTAATGATGTAAAGTTCCAGCATTAACAATGGGTGAAGCATCCTTATCAGAACAAAGTACCACCATCAGATTGCTCACCATAGCTGCTTTCTTTTCTTCATCCATATCAATAATCTCACTTGCCTTTAATTCATCCAAAGCCAACTTCACCATGCTTACTGCACCTTCTACTATTTTAAAGCGAGCTGCTACAATAGCTGTTGCTTGCTGACGCCTGAGCATAGCCTGAGCTATTTCCTGAGCATAAGCCAAATGCGAAATACGAGCTTCCATTACTTCAATACCGGCAATGTCAAGCCTTTCATTTAAAGCATTTTCAAGCATCTCATTAACGGTATCACCGCCAGATCGTAAAGTGATTTCAGCTTTTTCATCTTCAAAATTATCATAAGGATAATCTCCGGCTAACTTTCTAATTGCTGCTTCACTTTGAATTTCAACAAAACTCACGTAATCATCTACATCAAAAGCAGCCTTAAAAGTGTCTTGTACTCTCCATACCAAAACAATTCCTATCATAATGGGATTACCCACATGGTCGTTAACTTTAATAGGAACGCTATCAATATTTCGTGCTCTTAATGAAATTTTTCTTTTTGTAAAAAAAGGATTGGCCCAAAAGAAACCATTACTTAAAACGGTACCTTTATATTCCCCAAATAAAATTAAAACCACACTCATATTAGGATTAACTATAAAAAAACCTAAAAGACTGAAAATACCCAAAACCACAAAAATTATTAAAATAAATAATTTCATCATTATTATTAAAGGTATGGGTAATAAAATCATCAGTAAAGCTACAAAAATCATCAAATAGCCATTTATTGGGGTATACTTTTTCTCTTCTTTCATCATCTGCTTTTTAAATTTATAGTGATATTATTTTGATATTACAATGATACAACTTTTTTTGGCATTTGTCAAGTAAATTTTTTATTTTTTCTATTCTTCAGTGTTAAAATTATCTAAACCTAATAAGGAAACCATTTATATAATTAATTTTGGTCTCACCATGAAGAACCCTATTTTTTTAATCATTTTTTTACTTTTTAACATGAATATAAAAGGACAAAACAAAGAATACAACAAGCTAAGCCCAGAGGAAGAACATATTATTCTTAATAAAGGTACAGAAAAACCTTTTACTGGGAAATTCGAAAAACATTCAGAAGAGGGAATCTATATTTGCAAGCAATGTGGCGTGGAACTATATAAATCTGATACCAAATTTGAATCTAATTGTGGCTGGCCCAGTTTTGATGATGAGATTAAAGGTGCTATTACCCGAATTCCTGATCCAGACGGTAGAAGAACCGAAATCACTTGTTCTAATTGTGGTGGTCATTTAGGTCATGTTTTTAAAGGGGAACACTATACCTCAAAAAATACGCGCCACTGTGTAAACTCCATATCAATAGATTTCAAACCAGCTGTTATTCAGGTGAATAGCATTAACCACCAGGAGGTTGCTTATTTTGCTTCAGGGTGTTTTTGGGGCACACAATATCATTTTCAAAAGCAAGAAGGCGTAATCAGTACAGAGGTAGGGTATATGGGAGGTAGTGTTCCTAACCCATCATACGAACTTGTTTGCATGGGAAATACAGGCCATGCTGAAACATTGAAAGTAGTATTTGATCCAGAAAAAACAAGTTTTGAAACTTTAGCAAAACTATATTTCGAAACTCATGATCCTTCGCAACTAAACCGACAAGGTCCGGATATTGGAACACAATACCGATCGGCAGTTTTTTGCACCAACTCTCAACAAAAAGAAACAATACAAAAACTATCGGATTATTTGAAAGCAAATAGTGTAAATGTAGTTACTGAAATTATTGATGCTCAAGAGTTTTTTAAAGCTGATGCACATCACCAAAACTACTATGAAAACAAAGGTGGCAGCCCCTACTGTCATATTTACAAAAAGAAATTCTAAGAAATTAACTTAAAACTTATTATCTTTACGTAAATATCAGATAGATAGTTATATTTGCCAAAAAAAATACATTTTGCAAGAAACTCAAGAGTATGTAGCTAAAACCTTCGCTGGATTAGAAGGCGTTTTAGCAATTGAACTCCGTAACTTAGGAGCAACTGAAGTTGAAGAAGGCCATCGGGCAGTTAGTTTTACAGGCACCAAAGAAACAATGTACAAAGCCAATTATTTGGCACGTACGGCTATTAGAATCTTAAAGCCCATCATTGATTTTCCATCGGATAATGAAACTGAATATTATCGTGCATTAAGTAAAATCAATTGGTCGAAATATTTGGAGTTAGATCAAACCTTTGCCATTGATGCTACTTTGAGTAATAGCAAAATGAATCACTCAAAGTACGCTGCTCTTAAAGCAAAAGATGCTATTGTAGATCAATTTAATAGGAAATTTAATAAACGGCCTAATATAGATACTGATTTCCCAGATTTACGTATCAATATTTTTATGCACAACAACCATACAACCTTAAGTTTTGACAGCTCTGCCATCTCATTACATAAACGTGGCTATCGAAAAGAAACAGGTGAAGCTCCTTTAAACGAAGTTTTAGCTGCGGGGATGATCCTACTTAGTGGTTGGGATAAAAAAAGTCATTTTATAGATCCTATGTGTGGCTCTGGAACCCTACTTCTGGAAGCCGCTTTGATAGCAAACAATATCCCTTCAGGAAATTACAGAGAATATTATGGTTTTAAGAAATGGAAGGATTATGATGCTGAATTATGGGAAAAAGTTAAGCGTGATGCATTAGATCTGCAAGAAGAATTTGACTTTGAAATTATTGGTAACGAATTATCTAAGGAAGTTGCTGAAAAGGCTATCCGCAATATTCGTCATGCCAAGCTACATTACGATATTGAGGTTAAGGTAAGTGATATATCAAATTTTACTCCGCCTGAAGGACCTGGCGTTGTAGTTGTTAACCCACCTTATGGCCAACGACTACAAACAAGAGACATCGTTGGTTTATATCAAAAAATGGGTGACAGTTTCAAGAAAAATTTCTTAGGATATAATGCTTGGGTCATTTCTTCTGATAAAGAAGCCCTCAAACGATTGGGGCTCCGTCCTACAAGGAAAATAGACCTCTGGAATGGACCTCTGGAATGTAAATATGAAAAATTTGAGCTCTACAAAGGAAGTAAAAAAGCAAAATTCCAAGACAAAAGAAATTAGACCTCTCTAGTTTCATTTTTTCACATTTCTTTTACTTCATAGTATATTAACTCAAGTTGGATTTTTAAAGGCCTCATTCAATATAGCTTTCGGAAACAATAGTATTTTGTAGGTTTGGAATTTTACACGCCTCCTATTTGATAAAAATATTCGCTCTTGTAAAGGTCTTAAATTCTTCATTGATTTTGTTACAAAATATGCAATAAGCTGTTAGTATAGCCTAAAGTTTTTTATAAATTTGCGGAAGATTTATGAGAAACAGGACAAGCATTTTTCAAAACATGGATTGGTGGATAGTAAGTCTCTATTTTATCCTTGTCATTATGGGTTGGTTTAGCATCTATGCAGCCGTATATAATCCAGAGCATTCAAGCATGTTTGATTTCTCTCAGCGATACGGTAAACAGGCCTTATGGATAGGTACTTCTGTAATACTTATACTTACTATTTTACTTATTGACATCAAATTCTTCACAGGCTTTGCTTATCTTATTTATGGAGCTACCTTGGGTTTATTAGTTTTAGTATTATTATTTGGAACCGAAGTGGCAGGATCGAAATCTTGGATTCGTTTAGGTAGTATATCCATACAACCTGCTGAATTTGCCAAATTCGCTACTAATCTGGCTCTGGCTAAATACTTAAGCAGCATACAGTTAAACCTTAAAGATTTCAAACAAATCATTAGAGCCGGAATTATCATTTTTATTCCATCGGCTTTAATTTTTCTGCAAAATGATACAGGAAGTGCATTGGTGTATTTTGTCTTTATCATGGTTCTATATCGTGAAGGTTTTTCGGGTAATATTCTAATTTTTGGGGTTTTTATGGTTCTACTCTTTATACTCACTCTTTTAGTTGGTAATTGGGTAATGATAGCTGTAGTTACTATTTTATCATCAATAATTTTTATTTTGATGAAGAAAAACCGAAAAAATATCTTAGTATTATTTGCTATTCTCACAGTAGTTATTGGTTTTATTTTTTCTATTAATTACGCTTTTGAAAATATTCTTCAAGCTCATCAAAAAAACCGTATAGAAGTCCTTCTTGGCAAAAAAACTGACTACAGAGGAGCTGGCTACAATGTTCATCAATCATTAATCGCTATTGGTTCAGGCGGATCAACGGGAAAAGGCTTCCTCCAAGGTACTCAAACCAAGTATAATTTCGTTCCTGAACAAAGTACTGATTTTATATTTTGCACAGTTGGAGAAGAATGGGGTTTTGTTGGAACATCCGCAGTTATTATTATATTTCTTATATTATTAATTCGTATAGTTATGGTTGCTGAACGGCAACGCTCCACTTTTGCACGCCTATATGGTTATGGAGTAGCCGCCATATTATTCTTTCATTTTACTATTAACATAGCTATGACTATTGGATTAGCTCCTGTTATTGGCATCCCTCTACCCTTTTTCAGTTATGGGGGCTCCTCTCTATGGGCTTTTACTATTTTACTGTTCATTTTTGTAAAAATGGATTCACACCGTTTAGAACTCTTATAATCCATAGGCATCTTAAAATTGGTTCTATGATAAAGAACCTCATAATACCATAGAATTATAAGCTATTAAGCTTAGGTTAAGAGGATTGCAAAAGGTATCTTTTTCAGGATGATTTGTTCAAAATATACGCTATTGTAAGAGCCATAGGTTATTAATCTTTGTTTATCTTTGTCACTAAAGATTACAGCACCTATGTATATTATTGATGAAGAGCAGGAAAAGCAAGAAATACTTAAGCTTTACCGAAAAATATTAAGCAAAAGGATTACAAAAAAAGAAGATAAGAGTGATGTAAAAATTATTCGTAAAGCTTTTAACGTAGCTCATGAGGCACATAAAGGTATGCGTCGTCGTAGTGGTGAACCTTATATTTTTCATCCATTAAATGTAGCTCTTATCTGTGTAGAACAATTGGGTTTAGGTACCAAAAGTATTGTAAGTGCTTTACTTCATGATGTTGTGGAAGATACCGACTACACTCTTGAAGATATTCATGCACTATTTGGCAAAAAAGTAGCTGTCATAGTAGATGGCTTGACCAAAATAAAAGGCATGCTGTCCAATAATCCTGTTGAATCGGAACAAGCTGAAAATTTTAAGCGTTTGCTCTTAACTTTATCAACAGATGTAAGAGTTATTTTAATAAAAATGGCCGATCGTCTGCACAATATGTACACTTTGGATTCCATGCCTCACGAAAAACAATTAAAAATTGCATCTGAAACCAATTATCTTTTTGCTCCATTAGCTCATCGTTTAGGATTGCATGCCATAAAAACAGACTTAGAAGATTTAGCTTTTAAATATACTGATCCTAAGGCTTACCAGATGATCATCACTAGTTTAAAAGATACCGAAGAAGAAAGAAAGAAATTTATAAAAAGTTTTCTAATTCCTATTCGCACTGATTTAAACAAAACAGATTTCGATTACAAAATTATTTACAGAGAGAAATCGGCTTTTTCTATTTGGAAAAAAATGCAAACAAAAAAAGTTCCCTTCAGTGAAATCTATGATTTATTTGCCATTAGGATTATTTTAAACTCCAAACCAAAAGATGAAAAAAATGATTGTTTGATGGTATACTCTATTATTACCGATCATTACTACCCCAACAAAGATCGTTTTAGAGATTGGATATCTACACCAAAAGAAAATGGTTACGAATCTTTACACACAACCGTGATGAATCAATATAGCGGATCAGGGAAATGGGTAGAAGTTCAGATACGAACCACAAGAATGGACGAAATAGCAGAAAAAGGTTATGCTGCCCATTGGAAATACAAATCGGATGTAACAAAGGTAGAGAGTGGTCTTGATGAATGGCTAGAAAAGATTAGAGAACTCTTGTTAACAAAAGATGCCAACGCCATGGATCTGATGGCTGATTTCAAGCTCAATCTTTTTGCTAAAGAAATGATGCTATTTACACCACGTGGAAAAATGATAAAACTTCCACAAGGTAGTACTCCAATTGATTTTGCCTATGCTATTCATACCGACCTAGGAAATACATGCATGGCTGCACAGGTGAACGGTCGAATATCATCTCTTAACACGGTATTACAGCCAGGTGACATGATAAAAATCATCAACTCCGAAAATCATAAACCACAAGAAGAATGGTTACATTGGATCATCACAAGTAAAGCTCGAAATAACATCAAATATTCCATTAAAGAGGCCAAGAAAAAAAATAGAAAACAAGGTTTAAAACTTATACAGAAATTATTTAAGGAACAAAAATGGGAATACACTCAAGACAATATTACTAAACTTATGGATTGTGTGGGTTGCCAATCAGAATTGAATTTCTTTCACAACGTAGCCTTGGGAAAAGTTAATGAAACTGAAATATTAAACTGCATACAAAAAAATGAGAAATCCATTTGGAAGAAAGTACTTCCCTCTTTTTTAACCAAAGGATCTGATCAACCAGAAACGCTTGCAGAAAGTATAACCGAAGCCATTAAAAAGAATCCTGAAAAACTAATGCTTGATAAAAATGCAAGCGGAAAAGATTTAAGATATTCTATTGCAAAATGCTGTAATCCAATCCCTGGCGACGATGTAATAGGGATAATTCTGGATGATAAACCTATCAAAATACACCGTATCAATTGCCCAGAGGCTATTAGCCTAATGTCGACTTATGGTAAGCAAATTATTAAAGCTAAATGGAAATTTGGTGAGCGTGTAGGCTTTTTGGCAGGCATTCAAATTTCAGGTGCCGATTCCTTAGGATTAGTGCATAATATTACCAATGTGATATCAGATAATTACGGGATAAAAATAAGAAGCATTCATTTTGTTACAAGTGGAAACTATGCAGAAGGAACTATTACTTTGTATATAAACGATAGTAAAAACCTACAAAAGTTAATGAAGAACCTGAAGAAATTACAAGGAATTGACAAGGTAGAACGTATTGATAGCATACTAGAACACCATTAATCAATAAATATTGGCAAGTATAAAACAATATCGCAAAAGCATTTATTATTTTGGTAGAGCCACTATAATATATCTTCAACTACGTCATTATTTGAGGAAAAGTTTTGCCCAAGATTTGAGATTTCCAGCTAATTTAAAACATGATTATTTTTATCATTCCAACTATTATAACCGCACAAAACAATATATGCATGCCAATCATTTCTTTGGTGAATTATTGTGCCTCCTTAGGCAAAAACCTATATCATATAAAGAACGAATGAGGTTTGCTAACCTTAGTGCTTGCGCACCAATTTTTGATGATTTTTTTGAGAACAAAACGGACTTAAGTCATATTCGAGATTTATTGGAATCTCCCAATCCTGAAAACGCATTAAATAATGCCGAAAAACTATCAGTACATTTTCTTCAAACTATAATGGAGACCATTACCCAAAAAAAACCATTTTTAATGGCTGCTCAAGACTTATTCTTAGCGCAAACACAGAGTAAAAACCAAAAAAACAAACAATTAAATAAAAAGCAACTATTAGAGATCAGTCTTAAAAAAGGAGGTTATTCAGGACTAATGTATGCCTATTTATTAGAAGAACAAAAAAATGATCTTTTTATTAAGATTGCCTTTTCTTTGGGTAGTTACGGACAAATAATGGATGATATTTTTGATTTATATGATGATGCAAAAGATGGTATCAGAACTTTTGCCAACCAAAGCTCTTCTGTGGATGAAATTCGAAAAATAACAGATCAACATATCCATAAAATAAATGATTTGTTAGCGGAGTATAGCAATTATAACCTTCATTTTATCAATGTATTGCAAATTTTTACTTCCACTATTGATATGGCATTAAAGCAATATGAAAAAGTAATGCAAACTCAAAATACTTCACCTTTAGATTGCCTTACTATTGACAGAAGATACTGGATTATTGATATGGAAAAACCCCAAAACATTTGGTCTCTATTTTATTTATCAACTCAAGGAATGAAATAATTTACTAGATTATTTATATCATTGAATCTTTAGCATCAATATCTTTTAATTTTTCTCGTAATGTTTTCCTATCAATGCCAAGAATTTCAGCTGCTTTTGTTTTATTCCCACCAGTACTTGCTAAAATAAGCTGTAAATGATCAATTTCTACTTGTTTCAAGGTTTTATTCAAATTACCATGTTTGCTAACGGAATATCGCATCATTTGTGGCAACTCTGTCACATCTATTCTTGTTCCATCATTTAATACTACTAAACGTTGGATTATATTTTCCAACTCTCTAACATTCCCTGGCCAATCATAAGAATTAAGTGCATCCATCAAACGATCAGTATAAAACGGTTTCTTAACCCCTAACTCAGATGCATATTTATTAGAAAAGAAATTAACTAGCAAACCAATATCTCCTTTCCTTTCGCGCAAGGGAGGGATTAGGATAGGAATTATATTCAAGCGATAGTATAGATCTTCTCTAAATGCGCCTTTTTCTACCAATTTATAAAGATCGACATTAGCAGCTGCAATAATTCTCAAATCTATCTTTTGTGCTTTATTTGAGCCAATCATATTTATTTCCTTCTCTTGTAAAACACGTAATAACTTAGCTTGCATAGCTGGTGAAGTATTATGTATCTCATCTAAGAAAATAGTACCTCCATCAGCAGCATGAAAAAAGCCTCCTCTAGTTTCATTAGCTCCTGTAAAAGACCCTTTTAAATATCCAAACAACTCACTTTCCAGAAGTGTTTCAGGAATTCCACCACAATTCACCGCTATAAAAGGAGCCGATTTTTCCTTACTATTATAGTGTATCGCCCTAGCTACCAACTCTTTTCCAGTACCTGTTTCGCCATTTAATAATATAGTTGTTTTCAAACTGGATGCTTTAACCATCTTTTGATACACTTTATTCATAGATTCTGAATCCCCTATTATTCCAGATATCCGAGTTTTTGTAGGCTTTATTGTTTTCTCTTGGTCTCTACTCTCTGCTACCTGAATAGCACTCTCAACAGCAGCAACTAATTCAAGTCTAGTAAAGGATTTTATGAGATATTCATTGGCACCTAACTTTACTGTTTCAACAGCATTTTTTATAGATGGATAACCTGTTATAACTAAAATTCCTGTTGATTTATAATTTTCTCTTACATGCTTTATTAATTCAAGACCATTAATTTGAGGCATTTGAAGGTCTGTTATTACTAAATCTATTTTTGTTGATTCTAGTATCTTTATGGCTCCTATTACATTTGTTACTGTGAGCACATTATAGCCATAGGCACTTAGGCTTCGCCGCAATAACTCTAACATTTCAAGAGAATCATCAACTGCTAATATTTGAATATTCTTATTTTTTATTATCCCCATCATCATCTTTTTTAATTGGAAAGATCAATTCGAACCTGCTTCCAATACCTAAATTACTTTCTACTGATATCTTACCTTTTAATGAATTCACAATACCATGGACAACTGACAAACCAAGTCCGGTACTGCTACCTATCTCCTTAGTTGTAAAAAAAGGATCAAAAATCTTTTTCATATAATTTTCAGGGATACCACCTCCATTATCTTGTACTACCAAATAAATATTTTTTTTATCAAAATTAGTCTGCAAAAGCAAATTACCTCCATTAGGCATAGCCTGTATTGCATTTACCATTAAGTTAACAATAACCTGATTTATTTGAACAGCATTGGCCTTTAATTCAGGAAGATTATCGTCTAACACTTTTAAAATGGTGATATTTTCCTTTTTACAGCGATTTTCAAGTAAATAAAAACCATCAGATATAATAGTATTGAGATTAACAAAAGTAGTATCTTTTTCATTATTTCTTGAGTAAAGCATTAGTTTTCTAATAACTTCCCGGGCATGAACGGCTGCATTAATAATTTTCTTTATATCCTTTTGCAAATATTGATTGTTAATATTCTCCTCTTCAATGAGTTGAGCAAACCCTAAGATACTTCCCAATGGCTCATTAAGTTCATGAGCTATCCCAGCTGTCAATTCACCCACAGTAGCCAACCTGTCAGAATGGCGAAGCTTCTGTTCGAGAATCTTTTTCTCCTCCTTACTTTCATACCTTTCTACGCTATCAGACAATTCTTTTGCGATAATATTTATTAATGCTCGTTCTTCAGCTAAAAATGGACCTTCAACAGCATTTGATTTATCTTGTGTATAGCAAACTTCTAAACATCCTCTTTTTTGGTTATTAATAACAATTTCTGAACGCTGAAAATATAATCCTTTATCAAAATTAGTACTTGCATATTTCTTTTCATCAAAAGTTATGGATACTTCTGTTATTTCAGGATATTGCCATGCTTTTATAGCTATTGGCAATACTTCAATAAAGATATCCTGAATAGGGCTATTTGATTTTTCTAGAGTGAGTTGGGCAATTTCATATAAACACTCCAATTCCTTTATTCGCTCTATTAATTTTGCCTTTAGGCTAATATTATAATCCTTATTTTCTTCCATGAAGTTTTCAATACTTAATTCAAGTCGTATTTTACTATTAATATCACTAAATTTGTTTAAAAAAAAAGGGTTTGAAACAAAGAAAAACTCTTTAATTATCAAACCCAAAGTTAACGAAATAAAACTTATTTTTTATGAGTGTTTCTCTGATTTTTCTTTTTAAGTTTCTTTTTCAGAGACCCCTTTCTTTTTCTTTCCTCTTTATCTATATCCACTATAGATATAGAAGTTTTATTTCCGGATGAAGAAAGTTCAAACAAGCCCAATCTTACTGTTTCTTTCATAATTAATATTTTTAAACAATTCCTTGATCTAACATTGCATCCGCAACTTTCACAAAACCAGCAATATTTGCACCTTTCAAATAATCAATATAACCAGTATCATCTTTACCATATTTAATACAATTACTATGGATAGTTGACATAATACCTTTTAAACGCTCATCTACTTCTTCTTTCTTATAAGGGTAATGACTAGCATTTTGAACCATTTCTATTCCTGATACAGCAACTCCGCCAGCATTTGAAGCCTTACCTGGAGAATATAGTAGTTTGGCTTTTTGGAATAAATGTACTGCCTCTGAAGTACAGGGCATATTAGCTCCTTCTGCTACACAAATATAATTATTACGTATAATATCTTCAGCATCATCTTTAAGTAATTCATTTTGTATGGCGCAAGGCAGTGCAATATCAGCTTCTACTTCCCAAGGTTTTTTGTTAGGAATATATTCAACTCCATATTTATCGGCAAAATCTTTCACTTTATCTGTATTCTTGAAGCGCATTTCAAGCATATAATCAATCTTCTCACCTGAGATTCCATCTGGATCATAAATATAACCATCCGGACCACTAATAGTTATAACTTTTGCTCCCATTTCAGTGGCTTTTGTAACAGCTCCCCAGGAAACATTTCCAAAACCAGATACAGCTACTCGTTTTCCTTTTAAACTCAAGCCTCTCGTTTCTAACATTTGTTTCATAAAGTAAACCACTCCAAAACCTGTAGCTTCCGGACGTAACAAGCTACCACCCCATTCTAATCCTTTTCCTGTTAACACACCAGTAAACTGATTGGTCAACTTTTTATATTGACCAAAAAGATAGCCTATTTCTCTTCCTCCAACTCCAATATCTCCTGCAGGAATATCTGTATCAGCTCCAATATATTTGTATATTTCAGACATAAATGCATAACAAAAACGCATAATTTCATCATCAGTTTTGCCAATAGGGCTAAAATCCGAGCCTCCTTTTCCTCCCCCTAAACTTAATGTGGTTAAACTATTTTTAAATACCTGTTCAAAAGCTAAAAACTTTAAGCTATCCAAAGTAACCGAAGAATGAAAACGCAAGCCTCCTTTATAGGGTCCCAAACAAGAATTCATCTCAATACGAAAGCCCCTATTAACCTGAACTTCCCCTTTATCATCTTTCCAGCCAATTTTAAAAAGTATTACCCTTTCAGGTTCTGCTATCCTTTCCATTATTTTTTTTCCTTGGTACTTTGGATTCTCTATAATAAAAGGAATAATTGTTTCTGCAACTTCATATACGGCTTGATGAAAAATACTCTCACCCGGATTATGCTGAATAACATCATACATAAATGAATCTACTTCTTTCTGATATTTCATAGTTATAAATTAATAAATGATCATTTGATATTACTTATACAGCATACTCTTCGCAATGCCAAATCACACTTTCCGCACTTCGTAATTTGCAGAATTCACGATTTTCACAGTTTATACAAAGACCTGTATAACCATTTACATGCTCCATAACTCTGGTTTCAGCAATGATTTTTTTTGCTACAGATTCTAATTCAAATTCTTCGCACATTAGGATAGGCTCATTTGAGTGATTGATAAAAGTACAACTGGCCTCATGGCGACAGGATGAACAAATACTATTATTATAATTCATAATACAAATTTTTAAAGATTAATAATTTCAACCTTTCTATAGTAAAATCTGTGCCAATTATAATTTTATAAAAATAAATCCGTATTTTACGCAAACACACTAAGTTGTATATCGCTGTATACCTGCCCATTAAGAGTTTTAAGAATTTTAAGAAATCATTTAAGAGTAAAACACCTATTACTCTTAATTTTTGAGGAATCTTGTACCAGCCGAGGAATAATTACCCGCTTTTATCATTGAATATTAACAAAGCAAATTCGCTATAAAACAAAAAACCCCACCAAAAGGCAGGGTTTTTTACAGTTTTTACTGAAAAAAGATTTATATCTCTTCCGTCTCAACAATCTTAGCTAAAACATCAGCATAAGGCAAGAATAAGTATTTCTTTGCTTCAAATTCCACTTCGGTACCAGCAAATTTCTTATAAAAAACAATATCGCCAGATTTAATACTAGGGTTTTCAATATTCCCTACTGCTACCACTTTTGCATATTGAGGTTGTTCTTTTGCGCTATCTGGAATTATAATACCAGATGCCGTTTTTTGTTCTTTTTTATCCTGTGACAAATCTAATAATACATTGTCGTTTAAAGGTTGTAACTCTTTCATGAGATTATATTTTTATGTTATTATTTTTTATTGTATGCCTAAAAGGCTATTGATTTTATTTTTATCGAAACCTACGATCATTTGACCATTGATATCTGTTTGTGGCACTCCTTGCTGTCCACTTCGCTTTTGCATAGCAGCTGAAGCATCCGCATCTTTCGAGATATCAATATCTCTATACTTTATTCCATTATACTCTAAATGTTTTTTAAGCGTTGTACACCAAGAGCACGTAGGTGTAGAATAAACCGTTACTCGTTTTTTCGGTTTGGCTTCTCCATCTTCTCCTAATACAAAATAATTCTGAGTAAAGATCTTATCATAAAAACTGACATCATTACAACCTTTATAGGTGTTTTGAAGCTCTTTATTATGAAAGCTCAATAAAACCGGTGCTGTTTTTATTTCATACTCGTTATGAATATCTCTTACATTTTTTACATCAGCCACTAAAAGTGTCATTTCTTTGCTTCCATTTCTTGAAGCATTTTCTAATGCACAATCACTAGTCTCAGAACCTGATTTATAAAGCAATAAATAAGCATTTGGGATTTTATCTAGCTGCCTCTTTAGCATAGAAAAAGAATCGATATCTATCAAGTTCATCTTATTATTTTAGGCTGCCTTACTTCAATCATTATGCCAATAAACTACTTCTGTAATTTTGGCAGTTTTATTTCACTTTTATGATCTCTTGTAAAAGATTGGCATCTTTCTCCAGAGCATTTCCAATCACAATAAGGTCGGCTCCTGCTTCAAATTTTTCTTTAGCTTCATTGGCTGTACGAATACCTCCACCAACTATTATTGGAGAGTTTGTGAGCTCTTTTACAGCTCTAATTGTTTCCTGTCGAATACTATTATGAGCACCGCTACCAGCATCTAAATAGATGATTTTCATTCCTAACATTTCAGCTGCTTTAGCAGTAAGCGCAGCAATCTCAGGCTTATCAGCAGGGATAGGTAAGGTATTACTTATATATTGTGCTGTAGTCATATTTCCGCCATCAATAAGCATATAAGCTGTGGAAATTGTTTCTAAACCAGCCTTTATAATATAGGGCACCGATTCCACATGTTTTCCAATTAAAAGTTCAGGATTACGACCTGAGACTAGAGAAAGAAATAATAAAGCATCAGCTTTAGCATTAACCTGCATAATGCCACCTGGGAATATTATTAAAGGAATCTCTGTAATATTTTTAAAAGCAGCCAAACAAGCATCTAAGGAATCTTTACTCAGCAAACTACCTCCAATAAAAAAATAATCGATTGGATATTTCGATAGTTTTTGTGCTAATATAGAAAATTCGGAAACCTGATGCCTATCAGGATCTACTAATACTGCAATTTGCTTTAGGCCTAAATCCGATTTTTTTATAATTTGAGAAAATACATTCATACTTGTTTTTTGGAATCCAAAAATACCAATTTAATGAGATAAAACACTTACTTTTTCCTTTTTTTTTATTCCTTTATACTATTTGATTTGAATTTATAAAAATCCTGAAAGAATAAAAATAAAAAATTGTACTTTTGATTGCTCTATTGAAAGCAGAAAAACAGCAAATATGACAGAAAAAAAGACGATAATTGATCCAATGCAATTGCATTTTACAGACACAATGTTTAGCAATTTAATGCGTAACAGAATTTACAATGTATTACTTATTGCAAGTGCTTACGATGCATTTATGTTAGAAGACGATGGCCGAATTGATGAACAACTTTTTTTAGAATACGTTTCTTTAAATCTACGATATCCCCCTCAGTTTATCATTGTAAACACTGAAGAAGAGGCTCTTCAAATCTTGGAAAAGGATAGTGTAGATCTGATTATCAACATGCTAGCATTAGAAGATGCGAGTTCCTATGAATTCGCCAAACATATAAAAGAAGAATATCCAAATAAACCCATTGTGGCTCTTGCTCCATTTAGTAGAGAAATTTCACTTCGTTTTGCAAAATACGGAACAGAATATTATGATTATGTTTTTGCCTGGTTAGGTAATACCGATTTATTGATGGCCATTATAAAACTGATTGAAGATAAAATGAATGCCGAAAACGATATTTGTGAGGTTGGTGTTCAGGCCATTATATTGGTGGAAGATTCAGTACGTTTTTATTCTGCCTATTTGCCTAATATTTACAAAATCATCCTTAGGCAATCCATGCGTTTTATGCAAGAGGGTCTCAACGACCACCAGAAAATGATGCGAATGCGAGGACGGGCGAAAATATTATTGGCTAATAATTACGAAGAAGCTATTCTATTTTACGAAAAATATAAAAACAACCTCCATGGAGTTATTACCGATATGTCATATCCTCATAATGGTGTAAAAGAAAAATTTGCAGGGCTTAATCTGGCTAAAAAAATAAAATTGGATAATAAATACATGCCTATTCTTATTCAATCCTCTGAAAGTAAAAATGCCAAATTAGCCAAAGCAATAAATGTGAGTTTTTTAAATAAAAATTCTAACGAATTATCTCGAGAATTACGTCGTTTTATCAACAATTACTTTGCATTTGGTGATTTTATTTTTGTTGATCCCAAAACAAATAAAGAAGTAGAAAAAGCTACGGATTTAAACTCACTTCAAAATAAAATTTTTGTAATACCTAAGGAAAGCCTATGTTATCATTTAAGCAGAAATCATATTAGCAAATGGCTCAATAGCCGTGCTATTTTTTCTTTAGCATCCTTATTTAAAAAGTATGAAGAAGCTGATTTCGCAAATCCAGATCAGATCAGAAGTTTTATTTTTGAAAGTATTGCAGCCTATAGAATCAAAACTGGGAGTGGAATTATCGCACAGTTCAATCGTGATAACTTTGATGAATATCTTACTTTTACTCGTATTGGACAGGGTTCTTTAGGAGGGAAAGCTCGTGGATTGGCTTTTTTAGATAGTCTTATAAAGCGTAATGGACTTGCTCAAAAATACGAAGGAGCAAAAATACAGATCCCTAAAACATTGGTTCTCACAACAGAAATATTTGATGAATTTATGGAAGATAATGATCTTTATCATATAGCACTAAGCGATATACCTGATGAAGAGATATTAGATCACTTTTTAAAGGCTCAAATACCAAAAAGAATCCAAGAAGATTTATTAACCTTTATTAAAATTGTGAAAAACCCTATGGCTATTCGGTCTAGTAGTCTTTTAGAAGACGCTCATTATCAGCCTTTTGCCGGAATTTACTCTACATATATGATTCCTTGCTCATGCAAAAACAAACAAATGAGGATGAAAGTAGTGAGCAATGCCATAAAAGCAGTTTATGCATCAGCATTCTACAAAGCCAGCAAAGCCTATATGAGTGCTACTAGTAATTTAATTGATGAAGAAAAAATGGCCATTGTGGTACAAGAGGCTATTGGTCGAAAATATGGAGAAATGTTTTACCCCAGCCTATCAGGAGTTGGACGTTCATTAAATTTTTACCCTATAGAACCCGAACTTGCAGAAGAAGGCATTGTGAATATTGCTCTCGGATTGGGAAAGTATATTGTAGATGGTGGTAACACTTTAAGATTCTCACCCAAACATCCAAAAAAGATACTTCAACTCTCCACACCAGAAATGGCATTGCGTGAAACACAAAAAGATTTTTATGCTCTTGATTTATCAAAAAGTATGGAAACCCCAGAAATTGATGACTCTAGCAATCTCATAAAACTACGACTTAAAACTGCAGAAAATGATGGCACTATTCAACATATTTCATCCACTTTCGATTTACAAAATCATATGATTAGAGAGGGTAGTTTTGCTAAAGGTAAAAAGATAATAACCTTTTCTAATCTCCTAAAATACAATACTTTTCCACTGTCTGAAATTCTTAATGATTTTCTGCAAATAGGTGAAAAAGAAATGAGCAAACCGGTAGAAATTGAATTTGCTGTAGAATTAGACAATAAAAAAGGTAGTCCGGGCACTTTTTACATTCTTCAAATACGACCTATTGTTGAAAATGCCCACGAAACCGTTGCTGATTTATCTTTAATTAAAGAAAAAGAAAGTCTTATATTTTCGCATTCTGCTTTGGGCAACGGACAAATACAAGGCATAAAAGATCTTATTTATATAAAACCAGAAGAATTTGATTCGGCCAATAACGATGAAATTGCAAGTATGGTTGGTGAAATAAATGACCAAATGATAAAAGAAAATAAAAATTATGTATTGGTAGGTCCTGGCCGTTGGGGTAGTAGCGATCCTTGGCTTGGCATACCCGTTCAATGGCCTCAAATTTCTATGGCACGACTAATAGTGGAATCGGGATTAGAGAATTATAGAATTGATCCTAGTCAGGGTACCCATTTTTTTCAAAATCTAACTTCTTTTAGAGTGGGTTATTTCACTATCAATCCTTTTGTTAATGATGGATGGTATAATCTAAAGGTTTTAAACCAACAAAAAGCTGTTTTCGAGAATAAATATATCCGCCATATTCAGTTTTCGTCTGAATTGGATATAAAAATAGATGGGAAACAAAATATGGGAGTAGTGATGTTACCTGAAGATCAATAAAAATCTACCAATTTTTAAATGGTTTTTTTAATAACATGGCATTATAATATTTGGTAATACCTGTTACTTCTTTGCTTAACCATAAAGGTTTCGTAAAAGATGAATCTTCATTTGGTAATTCGATTTCAGCTATAATAAGGCCTTCATTCTCACCGTAAAATTCATCAACTTCAAAAACCAAATCGCCATTTGCAGGAATAATATATCGAGTTTTTTCTATTCTGTTATCTTCACAAAGTTCCAGCAAATCATAAGCCTCATCTATAGGTATTTGCTTTTCCCATTCGTAACGAGAAATACCACTTTTATTCGCGATCCCTTTAATAGTAATAAAGCCTTTATTGTCGGAAATCCGTATTCTCACCGCAGATTTAGCTACAGTAGATAAATACCCTTGAATTATTTTTTTCTCTTCAATTGCAAAGGTTTTAAAATCACCTTTAACTAAGAATTTTCTTTCTATTTCTTGAGCCATTTTTTATATTTATCTTTGATTTATTTCCAGATTTCTAAAACAGCTTTTTCAATAGCTAGAGCATCAAAAGAACATAGTGCTTGCAATTCCTCTGGCTTGCCATGTTCAATAAATTCATCTGGAATACCTAGGTTGATAATTTCGCCCGAATATGAAAATTCTTCTTTTAGCTTTGCAATGGAAGTGGCTAATCCTCCTATTACTGTTCCATCTTCAATAGTAATAATCTTATCAAAATCTTGAAAAACCTCTTTAATTAATTCTTTATCAATAGGTTTTAAAAAACGTAAATCATAAAAAGCAGGAGTAATATTCTTTTTTGTCAGATTACCAATGGCCTGCAATGCAAATTGCCCTGCTGTTCCTATTCCAAGAATGGCTATTTGTTTTCCTTCTCGCATCACACGACCTTTTCCTATTTCTAATAACTGCATAGGATTACGCCACTCAATAATATGACCTCTCCCTCGAGGATAACGGATAGAAAAAGGACCTTTTTGGTTTTTTTGAGCTGTTTTCATCATATTGCGCAGCTCCCACTCATCTATTGGAGCAGCAATAATCATATTTGGAATGGCATTAAAATATGCCAAATCAAAAGCACCATGATGGGTTGGTCCATCTTCACCTACTAAGCCGGCCCTATCCAAACAAAATACTACCGGAAGATTTTGCAAAGCTACATCATGAATTACCTGATCATAAGCTCTTTGCATAAAAGATGAATAGATATTACAAAATGGTATCATTCCTGAAGCAGCTAATCCTGCCGAAAAAGTAACGGCATGTTGCTCTGCAATACCTACATCAAACACACGTTCGGGATATTTCTTCATCATAAAAGTAAAAGATGAACCTGTAGGCATTGCTGGTGTCACACCAACTATTTTTTCATCTTCATCCGCCAATTCCAAAAGCGTTTCACCAAATACATCTTGAAATTTAGGAGGGATTTCACCTTCAACTATTGGTTTCAACTCACCTGTTTTACTATCAAAAAGACCTGGAGCATGAAAGGTGATAGGGTCATTTTCAGCGGTGGTCAATCCTTTCCCTTTCACAGTATGTAAATGTAAAACTTTAGGTCCTGGGATTTCTTTTAAATCCTTTAATATTTTAATCAAGTGTGCTAAATCGTGACCATCAACAGGACCGAAATACCTAAAATTTAAGGCCTCAAACAAATTACTATTTTTAAAAAATGCTACTTTTAAAGCTGAATCAATTTTACTGGCAAACTTTTGAGTATGCTCTCCTAACTTGTCTAGCCTATCCAAAACCCTCCATATATCATCTTTTAATCTATTATAGGTTTTCGATGCAGAAATATTGGTTAAATATTTATGAATGGCTCCTGCATTTTCATCAATAGCTATTCCGTTATCATTTAGAATAACCAATATATTAGATTGACTTACACCTGCATTATTAAGCGCTTCAATGGCCATTCCAGCGGTCATAGCGCCATCACCAATAACCGCAATATGTTGCCTATTGTTTTCTCCTTTAAGCCGTGAAGCTTCAGCCATTCCTAAAGCTGCTGATATGCTTGTTGAAGAATGGCCTACCCCAAAAGCATCATATTCACTCTCTTGCATCTTAGGGAAACCTGAAATACCATGTATTTTTCTATTACTATGAAATTTATCTTTTCGCCCCGTTAGAATTTTATGGGGATAAGCTTGATGCCCCACATCCCATATCAGCTTGTCATAAGGAGTATTAAACACAAAATGCAATGCAATACTTATTTCTACCACCCCTAGACTGGATGCTAAATGACCTTTATTATGAGCTACTGTTTCAATAATAAATTGGCGCAACTCCTCAGAAAGAATCAATAACTCATTATCTTTTAATGATTTAAGATCCTTTGGGAAATTAACTCTCGCCAAAACAGAATCATTTGCCATAAACAATAGATATTAGCTCATCAAGAGCTGTTATTCGTACAAAACTATAAATAATAATGAAGAGCGGCTTGTTTTGAATAGAAATAATTTATTTTTGTTGAAGAATTATTTAAATATGGAAAAGGAAATCATTGAAGCTATTTCTGTTGAACTCCTATTAAAAGAGATTAACAAACTAAAGTATCACGAGTTGGTACGAAATAATGAGTTTGTGGCCTACAATGCAGAAGCCTCACAGATCCCTAATATTTTATTGGAACTAGGTCGTTTACGTGAGCTTAGTTTTAGGGCCGTTGGTGAAGGCACAGGGGAATCTTATGATATTGATAATTATGATTTGACTTGCAAACATGTTTTTATTTGGGATGAAAAGGAAAATCAAATTGTAGGAGCATACCGCATATTATCAGGTAAAAAAGCTATTCATACTAAAAACTTTTCTGGCTTTTATATGAGCACCCTATTTCATTTACAAGCTGATTTAAAACCGCTTTTGGAGCAATCTTTAGAATTAGGACGTTCGTTTATTATAAAAAAATACCAAAAAAGAGCAAAACCACTGATGTTACTTTGGAAGGCATTAACATTTTCTGTATTAAAAACAGAAGCCCGTTACCTTATAGGAGCAGTTAGTATTAGCTCTACACATTCAAATGAGGTTATTTCTGTTATTATACATTTTTTGAAAGAAAACTTTTACAATAAAGAAATTGCCAATTTAGTTCAGGCCAAAATTCCATTTCAAAGTTGCCTACCTAAAAACTTCTCTGAAAAGGAGTTTAGCAAATCTATTGGTAAGGATTTTAATAAATTAGATAGATATATTGGAAAGCTACAAACTGGCTCCTATACCCCTATTTTAATACGTCAATATATTAGCTTATTAGGTACACAAACTGTTGCTTTTAATGTAGACTCTAACTTTAATAATTGTGTAGATGCTTTAATGATAATGGATTTAACTAAAGCTCCAAAAAAAACCATCGAAAGCCTACTTAAAGATCAAGTTAATGCTTCTGCTATATATGAACGCCTGAAGAATGTTGAAGTAAGATAAGACCTCACTACAAAATAGTATACTAAACCACTATGGACTTGAAGTATTTTAGGTTTATTTTACGAATAAAATTCGTTTCTATTTA
>JAOZUW010000002.1:0-10302 GCA_029938465.1 Bacteroidales bacterium
ACGATTTTAATTATAATGGCTCCGATGTTTCCGTAACAACCGATCCATTTATTCCTGCTTCATTAGCTGGAATAGCCAAAAATCAAGGTTCTGGTGCTAGTGATGATAATGCTCCTGCCGGAAACCTTTTCTCCCAACTTAACTCTAACCTACAGTGGCAGTTTAATAATATTAATGGGCTGGTTGGGCATATTACTTATTGGCATCATAGCAATACATTTAATACTAGATTAGTCCCTGATGCTGGTTATATTAATAATGTTACACCTACAGAAAATATTCTAGCAGATTATATTAGCGCTTGTGCATCCCATCAATCCTCAGGAGGTTCAGGAGGAGGACTTGATGATGCAAAATCAAGAATGGCTGATGCAGATATTGGTGAAGAAGAAGCTAAGAGTACATTAGCCGCTTTGGTAGATGCTGGAGATACTCCTGCTTTGCAAACCGATATTAGTACCGCTACACCATCAGAAGCTTATGAAATACGTAATGAATTATTAGAAACAGCGCCTTATACATCTGATGATGTACTAATAGAAGCTACCGAAAGAGAAGATGTGTTAAATAATGCATTAATTCGTGATGTATTGGTAGCTAATCCACAAGCAGCTAAAAGCGAGGAAGTATTAACAGCTATTGATAATAGAGCCAATGCCATGCCCAATTATATGAAAGATCAGATTAATGAGGGTTTTGATATGGTTTCGGCTAAAGAAGAATTAGAAGCCAAGGCTTTTTATTTTAGTACTGCTTATACCAATGCTCAAAGCGATTTGGTTTATATTTATTTAAGCGATACTACTCTATCTCATGCCATGGATTCTGTTGTAAATCTATTATCAACTTCTAAAAACATATATGCACGCTATCAATTGGCAAGTATTTACTTTAATAAGCAGGATTATATTAATATGAATTCTGCATTAGATGATATAGAGAATGAGTTTGTGTTAAATGAAATGATGCAAACTGAATATGAGCAATTAATAGTGTATTTTGATTTAATGCAGGCGTTATATTCATCTAATAGGAGTATTAATCAGCTCAATTCAGCAGAGAAAAATCAATTATTAGATTGGTATGATAATGAAGTAAATTTGGCAGCAGTTTATGCCCGAAATATTTTAAATCTCACAGGAGATATTGATTACCAAGAACCATATATTTTGCCTGATGAATTAAAATCATCTACTGTTGAATTTAATACTAATCATCAGAATGTGAGTATTGATAATTATAATATGATGCAACTCTATCCTAATCCAGCAAAAAATTATTTGATTTGTGAATATGAAATTGTGGGAGAGTTTACAGAAGCTTCACTAAATATTATAAAATCAGGTAGTGGTAAATCATTATATGATCTAAAGCTAAATCAAGCTCAAGATGCCAAAACTATTGATTTGAGAGAACTATCTACAGGAAATTATATTATAGTTTTAATGGTTGATGGACATCAAGTCGCCACTGGGAAATTTAGTATAGCTAAATAGTTACTTTATTATATTAGCATGATGGTTATTTACTATTAAAAGGTAAAGCTATCATGCTTTTATTAAACTCATAAATTTATGAAAAAAAACATATTATTTCTTTTCACAGTATTATTTTCATTAATATCACAGGCTCAAATTATTTCAGATACTACTTGGGAGCGGTGGTATGAATATCCTAATCTGGAAGAAGTGTCTAGAGAACATAGCCAAGCTATTCATTATGATAATGGGATTGTTTATATGGCCAATTTTGATGAAATTCCTCTTGGTAAAATGATGCTAATAAAAACTGATGTTAATGGATTGGTTTTATGGAAGCAGAAAATGGATACATTAAATATTCAAGCTTTAGTTTCTGCGTGTGGGACAATTGATGGAGGAATGGTTATTGTTGGAGTTACACTGGAAACAGGAAATGGTAATCCGGTTATTATAAAACTAAACTCCTGCATGGAGTTAGAGTGGTGTAAAATAATATACAAGCCTATATATAGTCATGCATCAGATGTTAAAGTAGATCATAATGGAGATATTATTGTATTGACGCATACGAATGATGAAGAACCTATTTGGGCAAGAGTAAATCTTGTAAAGTTTACTAATGAAGGAGATGTCTTATGGGGAAAAGATTATGCAACCATGGCGGATTACCCACTTATATGGGGACCGCTTATTACAACATTAACAATAAGTGCTGACAATAGTTATTATTTAAGTGGAGAATGTGTTTGGCCAGAGAATAATGATCTTAATCAGCAGAGCTACCACAGGCCATTAATAATTAAGGTTAATGAATCTGGTGAGGAGGAATGGCTTAAGCCGGTTGGTATTTATAATGAGGTAAATTCAAGATGGAGAACCGATGCTTTACATCAAATAGATGATACTACCTTTTCCTATTTATCTTATGATTGGAATATTTATCAACCATTTATAACTATCTTTAATAATAATGGTGAGGTGATAAGGAACACAACAAAAATTCTTTTCCCTGAAATAGGAGACTTGCAGTCTTTTGAATATCCAGAGTATATTGGGGATAATACTTATATTGGAATTTGGCATTATGGTTTTGAAGATCAATATCCTCTTGAACATCATGGTTATGTAGTTTTTGATACTGCATTAAATGTTATTAATTTTAAACAAGATGATAGATGGGATCTTAGATATAATACTCTATTATCTCACGATAATAAATTTATCAATTTAGCAACAGTATTTAATAGCCAAGGCAGTGAATATCGAGATATTTATATGGCCAAGTTAAATACGGATCTAAGTTATGCCGATACTATTGATGATACCAATTGGCAATATGATTATCAATGTTCACATGAAATAGAATCGGGCTATATTGAGCCAGGCTGTGAAATAGTAGGCATAGAAGTCGACTTCCCTACTCCAAAGGAATATGCTGCTAATAAAAAGAAAATAGGAATTAGCTTAAGTCCTAATCCTGCCAATAACTATATTAATATTTATATGGAAAATACAGCAATATTTGAAAACATAAAATTAGAAATATTTGATATTACCGGCACAAAAAAGTATAGCAAACCCATTATGTCAGGAGTAGGTGAACATGAAATAAATACTCAAAACTGGAAAGCCGCTATGTATATTATTACCATTCGTTCCAATGGTCTTGTCGTGGGTAGTACCAAGTTTGTTATTAAAAAATAGAAAACGATGAGAAATCAAATAATATTATTAGGCCTGTTTTTTAGCTTAAGCATTTTGGCTCAAAGCCAAAGCAATATATCTGTTTCTTGTTTTGCAGATGTGCATTTTGGCAAAAGCACTATTTCTGTTAGCTATAATCATCAAAGCCTTTATCCGCAAATGGCCCCTCAGGTATTTTACAAATTAGTATTAACCAATATCAATATTACAAAAGAGTATTGTACTAATATAAGTGATATTGAAGCCGATATAGAGAGAGTAAAAACGGCCATACAATCGGTCAAAATATCTAGTTTAAATGAGCAGGAGCAAAATATCCTTCTTCATCAAATGGCATTAAGCCTTATTTGGAATAAGCTATATAACCCGGATGCTGATATTATCCAATTTCAAATAAATGAAATGGAACAATACGGCTCTGGTAAAAACAAAGAAAATTTACAATTAGTTATAAACCTTTGCTATCAAGTATTTGATGGTGAATAAAAATACAAATGATGAGAAAATTTACACTAATAGCTTTGTATTTATTATTAATGAACACTATAAGCGCACAAGATTGGCCACCTAACGAGGCAAAGTGGCACTACTCTTATGATAATTTTTGGGTCTTTGGATACATTGAGATGCAAACAGTTTCAGACACCTTGATTAATGAATACACTTTTAAAAAACTGGAAAAAATAAGATATACTTATGATGCTAGTTTGGAGGAGTATGATACCGTTTTTATAGGTGTTGAATTTATAAGAAGCGATGCGGATCATGTTTATATTTTCCGCAATGGGCAGATATATACATTATATGATTTTTCGGTAGAAGTAGGAGACACATGGCAAATACCAATGACCTATGATATGGTAGAATTTGATACAGTAGGAACCGTTATTGTAACTGCAAAGGGTGATACTGTTATTAGTGCTCAACAATTACGATATTTTATTGTTGAACCTACCGAATCCTCTGATTGGGCATTAAATGGAACCGTAATAGAGAGGGTTGGTGCCGTAAGTGGATATTTCTTGCCGGAACAAAATACTGATTGGGTCGATATTTTTGAAGGAGGTTCTTTTAGATGTTATAGTGATGATAATCTCAATCTAGAACAGGGTAATAATCCATGTACATATATCACATCAGTTTATAATCAACAAATGATTGATAAGGAATTACAAATATATCCAAACCCTGCCAAAGACTATATAATATTCCAACTCCCAGCTTATACAACAGAAGGAATAATTAAAATAGTTGATATATATGGAAATCTTGTTCAGGAGTTAGTACCAAAATCTGATAAGGTACAATGGAATTTTCAAGATATTAATACAGGTATGTATTTTTATCGTGCAGAAATTGAAGGGACTACTTACAGAGGAAAGATTATAGTGCAATAGGTAAAGCCAGAATATATTCAAATTTATCGGATCCGACTTAGCTGGATTAATATGCCAAAAGGCTAAAAATTTATTTAAAATAGAGCCTCCGACTAAAATACTTTTCGTAAAATATCTCCATCAGTTTTCCATTTTATATTGCAACCGGTACTGGGTTTCTGTTTAGTGGAAATCTCTTCATTATTTAATAAAGCATCTAATACTTTACGTAAGCTTTTACCATTAACAGTAGCATTATTATTAGGTCGTGAGTCGTCTAACTGTCCACGATAAACACAAAGATCTTTAGCATTAAAAACATTATAATCGGGAGTGCAGGCTGCTTGATAGGCTTTAGCTACTTCTTGTGTTTCATCGTAAAGATATGGAAAAGAGAAGCCCCATTCCTGAGCTTGTACTTTCATTTTTTCTGGAGAATCTTGTGGGTAATTCTCCACATCATTGCTGCTAATAGCTACAAAACCAAAGCCTTTTTGGGTATATTCTTCAGCTATATTTACTATTTCATGAATCACATGAATTACATATGGGCAATGATTGCAAATAAAAATAACTACAGTTCCTTTAAGACCTTTTATTTGAGAAAAACTGGTTTCTTTATCGTTAACAGTATTGGGTAAAGAAAAATGGGGAGCTTTAAAACCTAGTGGAATTGATATTGTTGGAGTTTCTGACATTTGTTTGTTTTTTCAAAAATACATTAAATATTTTGTTTCTAATAAATGAGACAAGAGTATTACTATAAAATTTGTACTTTTGGAACTTGATAATTAAAATAATATTTGATGAAAAATATCATTATAAATAAAAGCTTAAGATATCTATTATTATTTAGCTTCTTTTCCGTTTCATTATTTCTATTTGGACAAGATAAGAGTTTTGCTGTTAAGAATGATACCCTTAAGGCTGAAGATGTTGGTTTTTTCAGTATCCCTCAGATTGATTTTGAAATTGAGAAAATCAATAATTATTTAAATAAAACATCTAAGGAGATTGAAGAATTAAATATACAATTAGATGCCGATACCAGTTATAAACTATTGTTGTTTAAAACTAAAATGGAGGCAGAGGATTTTAATTCTTATGATCTTGAAGATTTATCCAAATTCTTTTTGCAGAATAGTCATCGGATATGGTCAGGTTATATGGCTAGATTGGTAAAAATTCAAGATAAATCTTATGATTTATTAATGGGTTCCGAAAAACGAAATAAGAATTTAGAGAAACAAGAGAAAACTTGGGAAAAGACCTATGAAAACTCTCGAAATCATAAAATTCCTGATATACAAGTAAAAAAAATTAGGGATATTCAAAAAAGAATAAACCAACAACATAATGATAACTATAAGATTAGCTTACGAGTAATAAATTATGAGACCAAAATAAGTGATCGATTAAATTTTGTGGTATCTATGTTGGAGACCATAGAATCTTTACAGAATAAATATAGAAGCGAGCTTTTTAAAGCAACAAATGTCCCTATTTGGAAAATTGTTCTTTTCGACTCTACTCAGAGAACTTTATCTGAAAGTTTATCCTTGGCTTGGTATGATAATACTAAATATTTAGTAGGAAACTACCATGCATATATTTCGACTGTTAATAGGTTTGTTTTACTCTCTATCATCCTTTTAGTTCTTTATTATTTATTGATGAGGGGCTATTTTAAAAAATTTGGAGATGTAAGAAAATCTAAAGTTGGAGATTTAAAATATATTGTATTTCAAAGCCCAATAACTTCGGCGATTTCCGTAATTTTGTTTTTTTTCTATATAGTTTTCGATAATATACCTCTTGCTCTTAGTGGAACCATTGTTTTAATACTCTTATTGATGGTCTATATTGCAATGAGATCTTTTCTCAGTAAGTATGGCAAGGTTATTTTTAAAAAGTTCTTTTTCCTTTTTTTATTAAATACTTTAGAAATAGTAATATGGTATTTCGGTGATTTCTCAAGAGTTTATCTATTATTGGAATCAGCTATTGGCATTTGGTTTGTATATCCTTACGTTACGACTCTGTTTAGCAAAACAATAATGCCAAATTTAAGATTCCGAACTTCTATTAATCTTTTGAGGTATCCATTGTTTGTATTTTTTGTGATCGCTTTTTTTGCAAATATTGCAGGCTTTTTAAACCTTACTGTATTTATGCAAAAGGTGTCTATTCATATCACTATAATTATTACACTTATTATAGGTATTTATTATATTATTACCAGCTCCATACAATTATTGGCCGATCTAATAAGTCGTATGGAACATATAAGATTTAATGTTTATTTGCCTTTGTTTAAAAAACGGATTACGCAGGTTTTTCAAATATATATGACCTATTTTTTCTTTAATGTTTTTCTTAAGTTATTTGAATATAAAGTTACTTTTTATAAGGCTTTAGACAAATTCCTTTTTGATACAAGAGAAATAGGTTCTATAGAGCTAAGACTAGGTGATATCGGTATTTTTATTTTGATTATACTATTTATAATAGGTATTAATACTTTTGTAAAAATTATTTTTGATGAAGAAAACTATAGAAAATATGAATCCATAAGAGGTCTTCCTGCTGCTATCTCTATGACTCTTCGCATTATTTTCGTTACAGCAGGTTTGTTTTTTGCGTTTTCTGCTGCTGGTTTTGATATGCAGAACCTTAGTATTATACTTGGGGCTCTAGGAGTTGGTATTGGTTTTGGATTACAAAATGTGGTTAACGACTATATTTCAGGATTGATATTAATTTATGAAAGACCCGTTCAGCAGGGAGATACTGTTGAGGTTGATAATTTGTTTGGAGAAGTAGTTAGTATTGGTATCCGAAGTAGTAATGTGCGTACTTTTGATGGTGCTGAAGTAATTATTCCAAATGCCAATATGACAAATAATAAACTGATTAACTGGACTTTATCCGATAAGCATAGACGATTAGATATCAAGATTGGGGTTTCCTATGGATCTGATCCTAATCAGGTTATTGGTATACTTAGAGATGTGGCAGAGCAGCATCCTCAAGTTGTGAATATGCCTCCTCCTACTGTGTTATTTGATGAGTTTGGAGATAGCTCTATAAATTTCAGGCTCTTATGTTGGGTGCTTTTTACTGATGGAATTCAAACAAAAAGTGATATTGGTGTTGCAGTATTTGAAGCTTTTGCTAATGCCGGTGTCGAAATACCATTCCCTCAAGTTGATTTGCATGTAAAGAATATTCCCAATGAGATGTCAAAGGAAGAGCAGGATCTTAGCGGAGAAACAGAGAAGAATGAAAGCCAAAAAACTGAAGAGGGTTTGAAGGAGGGATTTGGTGAATCTGAGGGTGAAGAAAGTAATACTGAAGAGAGTTAAAATGGGATTCCAATATTAACTGACCAAACAAATTCTTTACGCTCAGGACTTTTTGATAATATAATACGTATGGGACCAAACTTCGATTGGTATCCTATACCTGCTTTCCAGCTTCCAAAAGCTTTATCCATAAATACTTCATCAATATCCTCTGATTCAATATCAGCATAATCAGAAATGATTAAATACTGTACACCAAACTGTAAGAACCAATTATCACGAATGATATACTGACCTCCAAGACCTGCCATAAAAAAAATATCGGTGGCTAAATAATTAGCTTGTATACCGCCAAAATTATATACATTGGGTCGTAAGCTATAATTAACACCTCCTAAAAAAAATTTTTCAGTAATAAAAGCTTCTTCTGTCATGCTTCCAAAACTGAGCTCAGGAAAAATAGAGAATTTTTTCGCGATTAAAAAATACTGTTTATAGTTAAGAGTAAGAATGTTATTATTAGAAGTTTGGTTTTTGCTAAGATAAGAGGTGTCGCTTTGATTTGATTTTATATTAAAGTTATATTTGTACTTAGCATCTATAAATAATCCTTTTGTTGGAAAATAGGGATCGTTTAATGTGTTTACATAAAGTCTGAAATCATAAAAGCTAAAATGGTAATTTACAGTATTTGTGTTGTAGTATATTTCCATCCCCTCCTTTAATACAATATTATTAAACTGTCTTCCGGCTGAAGCTTGTAACATCATGTTCTTGAATGGAGACCAGGAAATAGTCATGTTAAAATCTACCATTGTATAAACATAATGACCTAAAGTATATACAATATTCTCTTCCTTAATAATATCTGGCATTTTATTTAATTGAGAATAGATATTTAAAGCAACTTCCAGCTTCCTTCTTTTGGTTGGATAAAACTTATAGCTTAAAAGAGCCCGTGGATTTTGGGAAATAGAGAACTTAAAAAAGGCTTTTGTCGATTTAAAAAATAAATTATTATAAGTCGCTTTTAGTAAAGCATTTGGGCCATATGAATTATCGTAATGAAGCCCAAGGTTTAAAAAGGCTCTGCTTCCTTCATCCACTTTAAAGACTAAAGTCCTTTTTGTTGAATCTTTTTTAATATGGTAAGTGACTTTTTTAAATTGCCAGGTAGAATAAATATTTTGCAAAGCTAGATCTGCATCTTTCGATGATATTTTACTTTTATTTTCCAGTTCGCTAATTTTAATAACGGTATTGCTATCAGTGGATACGCACCCTGTGACTTGTATATCATCAATCCATATTTTGCTGGTATCAATAAGAGTGGTGATGGTATCCAATGATTTGTCAAGTGGCAAATTAGAATTTGTTTGGGCTGCAATTATTTTTAGTTCATCAATTATTACAGAATCTCTAGCTGCAATTTCTCCTATTGCAATAATCTCTTCAGATTTTTGGAAGTCATCAGGGCTCAATTTGTTAAATTCTGGTACAATAAATACATTCGTTTTTTTTGCTTCTTCTCTGGAGAATAGAACACCCCGAATGGCGCTACTTCGTGTTAATACTTTCACCATAGATTGCAACTCATCTTTTTCTTTGCTTCCATCAAAACCTGTATAAACGCCTATTATTAAGTCTGCTCCCATATCAATACATTCTTGTACTGGGAAATTTTTAAGAACACCACCATCTACAAGTAACATACTGTCTTTTTCAACTGGGGAAAAAACTGTGGGAATGGACATGCTGGAACGTAAAGCCTCTGACAAATCACCATCTTTAAACACTACAGTTTGTCCAGAGAGAATATCAATAGCTACACATCTAAAAGGAATGGGAAATTCATCAAAATTGGAATATATTTGACTTTTCCATACTAATTTAGAAAAAAGAGCCTGTATTTTTTGTCCTTGGTTCATGCCTGAAGGTAAGCTAGGAACAATACCATTATTGAAAAACATTTTTAAAGGATATCCAGGGTATTCGGTTTTATCGAAAACTGGAATATCCCGAATGCTGATTTTATCGCTTAATATGTCATTCCAATCAATATTTACAACAATTTCTTCCAATTGATCGGCAGAATATCCCAATGAATATAGAGCGCCTACAATGGCTCCCATACTTGTTCCGCTAATATAATCAGGTTTTATACCTTGTTCTTCCAAAACTTTAAGCACACCAATATGGGCAAAACCCTTGGCCCCACCACCACTTAAAACTAAACCTATTTTTGGTGTTTTATTTAAAAGGGAATCAGCTTCTTGTGCATGTATGTTTTTTAATATTATTGAAAATAACAATAATAATAGTAGTGTTAATTTTAAGCGCATTGTGGTTATTATTATAATAATTCGTTATGGGATCATAATATACTAAATAACAATTAAATAGACTAATTATTATTTAAATAGTTGTATAATATTA
>JAOZUW010000002.1:10402-56587 GCA_029938465.1 Bacteroidales bacterium
AAATCTTAAGTATTTCTCTGAATTCAAATAAAATAAATTCAAAAAACATCAGTTTGCAAACTTTGTCTGTTATTTTTGTAGAATAATATGGAATTAATTTGTAAAAATATACAGATATGATAACACAAGCAGTAGCTGGAAATAAAGGTAAGAAAGTAAGATCTGATTGCCATATTGAAATGGAAATTTGCAATAGTGGTGGTAGACAAATTGAAATACAGTCGAAAGTGGATGTAATGTTTGGCAAAGCCAATCGGGAACTTATAAATGATATCTTAGATTTTTACAATATCGAGAATGTGAAAATTCAAATGTTTGATACTGGTGCTTTGCCGTTTGTAATAGCTGCACGAATGGAGGCTTGTATACGGAAAATAGAGAATACGGATAAAGCATTTTTATTGAATATTGAGGATTTTAATACCACAGATACACTCAAAGAACAGCAGCGTTTTAGCCGATTATATTTACCTGGAAACTCACCAAGCATGATGCTTAATGCTGGTATTCATAAACCAAACGGATTAATTTTAGATTTGGAAGATGCTGTGGCTCCCCTTAAAAAGCATGAAGCACGTTTCTTAGTAAGAAATGCATTACGATCTTTAAATTTTTATGGTGCCGAGCGCATGGTGCGTATCAATCAAGGTGAAAGAGGATTGGAAGATTTAAAATATGTAGTACCACATCATGTTAATTTGATATTGATACCAAAAGTAGAGGAGGCTCAACAGCTTATTGATGTTCAAAATAAGATTGACGAAATAAAAGAAGAATATAATATCACTCATCCTATTTGGTTAATGCCTATTATTGAAAGTGCAAAAGGCGTTTTGAATGCCTATGCCATTGCTCAGGCTACTCCAACTGTTTCTTCTATGGCTATTGGATTAGAAGATTATACTGCCGATTTGGGAGTTAGACGAACACAAGAGGCTCATGAATCTAATTTTGCCCGAAATATGGTGGTTACAGCTTCTGTTGCAGCTGGTATCCAGGCCATTGATTCGGTTTATTCCGATGTTTCAGATATGAAAGGTTTGGCTGAAAATGTTAAAACATCTAAGAGCATTGGCTTTACAGGAATGGGTTGCATTCATCCAAGGCAAGTACGAGTGATTCATGATAATTATGCCCCTGATATGGTTGAAATAGAAAAAGCCAAGAAGATTTATCGTGCTTTTATTGAAGCTAAAGAAAAAGGATTGGGAGTGGTTTCACTTGGGACAAAGATGATAGATGCTCCTGTAGTGAAAAGAGCAGAAAAGCTGATTAAGCTAGCTATTGATACTGGTAAGTTGGATAAGGATTGGATAAATATAGGAGATTAACAAGATGAAGAAATACGATAAATTAGTAACAAATGCTGTGGGAAGAATAGTTCCTGAAATTATTAATGGAGAAGCGCATGTTGCTTTTCAAGGAGTTGGAAAATATAAACCAACTGGGCGTAAACATGCACCCCTTATTCCTACTTGTGCTGATTTTCCGGATGACGGTAATAAGTTACAGCCAAATCTTAAAGAAGCTTTAATAAAAGCGGGCTTAAAAGACGGGATGACCATTAGTACCCATCACCATTTTAGAAATGGAGATTTGATAGCGGTTCAAATCTTTGATATTGCTCACGAACTGGGTGTAAAAAATCTTCGTTGGTTTCCTTCAGCTTCCTTTCCAAGTCAAGCTCGCTTAACTGAATACTTAGCCGACGGAACCATTAGCCATATTGAAGGAAGTATGAATGGCCCTTTGGGAAAATTTTGCTCTGATGGGAAAATGGAAAAATTGGCTATTTTACGTTCTCATGGAGGACGTTACCAAGCCATACAAGATGGAGATGTGAAAATAGATATTGCAGTGATAGCAGCTCCATCTGCCGATGCTTTTGGAAATGCCAATGGTACTAATGGGCCTGCCGCTTGTGGGCTTCTTGGTTTTGCTTTAGGTGATTCGCAATATGCCGATAAAGTAATTGTAGTTACCGATAACTTGGTTCCTTTTCCTTGCGTGCCATGGCAAATACATGGTAATCATGTAGATTATACAGTACTTGTTGATAAGGTTGGAGATCCTAGTAAAATTGTCTCAGGAACTACCAATATTACCAAAAGCCCTGACCGATTATTAATTGCTGAAATGACAGCTCAGTTTTGTGAAGAAGCAGGCATTGTTCAGGATGGATTTTCATATCAGGCAGGTGCCGGCGGAACAGCTTTAAGTATAGGTGTTTACTTTGAAGAAATTTTAAGAACAAGAGGTTGGAAAGCCCGTTTTATTCGTGCCGGTAGTAACCAATATCCAGTAAGTATGTTAGAAAACGGTTTGGTAGATTATATTCTTGATGGACAAACCTTTGATCTAGAAGGCGTTAGGTCTATGAGAGAAAATGCAAATCACCTCGATACTAGTCCGTTTACTAGTTATAATTATCATAGTAAAGGCAACTTTGCCAGTATGGTTGATGTAGTTATCTTAGGCGCTACAGAGGTTGATGTCAATTTTAATGCCAATGTAGTCACCCATTCCGATGGGCAGTTATTACATGGTATTGGAGGTTGGCAAAACTGCTTATTTTCTAAATGTACTATACTTCCTATTCCATTATTTCGCGATCGTATTCCGGTGATTGTAGATGAAGTAATAACTCTTTGTGGACCAGGTGAATTGATAGATGTGATAGCCACTGAAAGAGGTATTGCTATTAACCCACGAAGAACAGACTTGATAGAAAAACTTAAAGATTCTGATCTGCCTATAAAAACAATAGAAGAACTTAAAGCAGAAGCAGAAGCCATTTGTGGGAAGCCGGAAAAACCAGAGTTTACTGATGAAATAGTAGCCGCTATTAAATGGGTAGATGGAACTATAATAGATGTGGTTCGAAAGGTTAAAGAAGAGTTAGAATAAGGATTTCTGAGTTAAATATTTACAAATAAATGAATAAGGTAAAACTTATATTTCATTATTATGCCAACATATATAGTATTACAAAACCTAATTATTCCCAAGCTGGTTAAAAACCAATGGTATTTTTGCTTGGCATAAAGCCAGCGAACCGAAAAAAATAAAATTGGCACAAGAAATTGCTGAAACATCTATAGATGATATTAAAGAAGCAATGGAAAGAGGTGAGAGTCCTTTGGAAACTATTTATTAGTTGTAACTGATCTTATTCATTCGGGTTTGAAGTCTGAGATTTTATTTATTAATCTTCTAAAATGCAAGATTTTTGCAGTTAGATTGTTATCTTTAATTCGCTTGAGTCTTATATTATAAATAAAATCCTATTCCAAAAGTAGCTCTGATTGAACTGAATTTTAATGTATGTTCTGGAAGGTTCACGATTCCAGAGTTAATAGTGATATTTTGATATATATTCCCTTGCAAGCCAACAGAAATTGACATTCCAGGAAAAATATAATAAAAAGCTGCTGTTCTTAATTGAAGTCCATATATACTATATTCTTTTTGGAAATACTCATTATTATTTTTTAAATTATCCCAAGAATTATAAATGTAATGTACATCAGGTTTTAAATGTAGTAAACCTGCGCCAACTGAAAACTCTGTTTTCTTAGTGAAATATTTGGTGATAGGTTTTATAACGTAATCAAGATATAAGATTGTTCCATTTGCATTATTGTAATAATGGTAGGATTTTTTAGTTTCCCCGGTAGGATCATTATAATATATTAATGTATAGTCATCTCTAGACTTGAAATAATTCCATCCTACAATATATCGATTAGCAAAACGCCAAGAGATGTTAAAGAAATCAAAATACATTATTGTATAGTCGTGTTCTTTTATCGTTGGCCTGTCAGTAGAGTTATGTGGTTCTATTAGAGCTTTCGTGGTGGCAGAAGACCCTGCGTTAAGACCAAAGTAAATTCTGAAACGTTTTTTAGGGAATGCTTGACGCATTATTTTTGAATGTTCACGCATTTGGTTAATGTCTTGATAAAAAACAGTATCGTTATAGATAGAAAGATTTTGGAATTTGTTAATCTTATTTTTTTTAGCATTTGTATTCAGGATTACTGTTGAATTTCTTTTGGCTTTTTGTATTTTTGAGCCAACCCATCCTCCTAATGCTATTCCTCCTGCTCCAAGTGCAATTGCTGGAATGAGAGACCATCCGTCAGATATTAATAAACCGGTGATTACACCTGCTGCTCCTACAATAACCATCCCTGTGACCATCCCAGCAGTATTTGATCCTTCTTTCATTTTTAAAAGAATCACTCTGTCTATATCGTTAATAGGAATACGAACCATATCATCAAACTGATCTGGGTTAATCATTAACTCATTGCTTGGATATATTATTATTGTTTCATTATTAGCATAAATTAACTGACCTCTAATTGTATCCCCAGTAATAAGTATTACATCTGCAGATGGTTGCATAATATCCCATTTCTTTTGAATCTTTTCCCATTCAGCTTCAGTAAACTCTGGTTTTTCTGGTTTTATGGCAACAATATTCTGTGAATATACGTTCAGTGTAGAAATTGTGATGATTAATGCTAACAAATGTTTCATTCGTTTATAATTATATGATATTATATCAATAAAATTTTGAAAACGGATGTGACAATGTCAGATTGTGCAGTCAAGGCAAGGTCACCCAAGTAGATTAAATATTTTGTTATACTTAGTTCCGTTGTTCAACTTTTCTTAATTATCTTTTGGTGAATTATCTGAAAAATAGTATTTCTTTGGTTGCTTTGGTTATTTTTTTCGAATCAGTTTGTTGCTAATTATATATTATGTGCTTATTAGTTTTTGCATTAGGCTCAAATATAACCAAAAAATGAGCCGATTACAAATTTAATCGGCTCATTCATTTATATCTTCTATTATTAAGCTTACAAAATCAACATCGCATCACCATAGGTGAAGAATTTATACTTTTCTTTGATAGCTTCTTGATACACATCTTTTATAAAATCATAACCAGCAAAAGCCGATACCATCATCAACATTGGTGAATAGGGTAAGTGGAAATTTGTGATCATGGAATTAGCTATTTTAAATTCATAAAGAGGAAAAATAAACTTATTAGTCCAGCCAGAGAAAGGTTTTAAATGACCACTAATGCTTGTGGAGGTCTCCATGCCTTTCATAACTGTAGTCCCAATAGAGCAAATATTTCTTTTAGCATCTATGGCTCTATTCACTCTGTCAGCCGTTAATTCTGGAATAAACAGCTGTTCGCTATCCATTTTATGTTTGGTTAAATCTTCTACTTCAATATCACGGAAGTTACCTAAACCTGCATGCAATGTTAGCTCCGAGAAATTAACCCCTTTTAACTCTAATCGTTTTAATACTTCACGAGTAAAATGCATACCAGCAGTTGGTGCTGCCACAGCTCCTTCGTGCTTTGCAAAAATGGTTTGATAACGCTCATAATCTAAAGGTTCAACATCACGGCCATGCACTTTAGGTAGTGGCGTTTCACCTAATCTTTTTATTGTCTTCTTAAATTCATCATAAGAGCCATCAAATAAAAAGCGTAAAGTTCTACCACGACTTGTAGTATTATCTATAACTTCGGCAACTAATTCATCATTCCCAAAGTACAGTTTATTTCCTATTCTTATTTTTCTAGCAGGATCAACCAAAACATCCCATAATCGAGAATCTTTATCTAGTTCACGTAAAAGAAAAACTTCGATTTTTGCACCTGTTTTTTCTTTTTCACCATGTAAACGTGCTGGGAATACTTTTGTATTATTCATCACAAACATATCTCCATCATCAAAATATTCTAAGACATCTTTAAAGGTTCTGTGCTCTATTTTTTGAGTGTCTCTATGGATAACCATTAATCGGGATTCGTCTCTATTTTCAATAGGGTAGTTGGTAATTAGCTCTGAGGGTAGATTAAATTTGAATTTTGATAACTTCATTTAGTTCTATTTTCTAAAAAAATTTATGAATAATTCTTCCAAAAGTGCATAATTTTCACGAACTTAAGGTCTAAAAAAATGGTTTGCAAAGATAATGCAAAAAGGAGCCTTTGTCAAGTGATTAGTTTGATATTTTTATCTTTCTGTTGCTAGGGTGGCAAAACATTAGTAAAACCTATATAAAAATGGCTTTTATTATTAAGGAAAATACTGATTTTACATCATAATTTCTTAAAAATGATACTTATGAAAAGAATTTTATTCACCTTTGTGAACCTATAACATCAAAAAATACCTGATAGATTCATTTTTTTTGATGATATTCGTGCAATAATAATCCGGATTATCGAGTTCTTTTTAAAATATTGATTATGAGCAAAAAAATAATAAAGAGTCCGAACCCATTGGTTCAATATATTCAAAAGCAACCCAAAGATTTTACAAAATCTGATATCATTAATTATATTATGGAGAATGATATTGAAATGTTGAATTTTAGGTATACTGGTGGTGATGGTCGTTTGAAAACCTTGAATTTTGTGGTATATGATGAAGAGCAATTGGATGAAGTATTAAGTTCAGGTGAACGTGTAGATGGCTCAAGCTTATTCCCATATATTGAAGCTGGAAACAGTGATTTATATGTTGTGCCACGTTTTCGCACAGCTTTTTATAATCCTTTTAATGAAATACCTACCGTAGATATTTTATGTGGCTTTTATGATAAAGAAGGTAATCCTTTTGATGGATCACCCGCTTATACTTTGCATAAAGCTCATCAAATATTGCAGAAAAAAACGGGTTTGGATTTTGAAGTAATGGGTGAGTTGGAGTATTATGTGATTAGTGAAAAAGAACCTTATTTTGTTACTGATGATCAAAAGGGATATCACGAAAGTACACCTTTTAATAAATGGGAAGAACTCAGACGTGAAGCTATTTTTGCTATTGCTTCAGTAGGAGGAAGTATTAAATATGCGCACTCCGAAGTAGGCAATTTCACAGTAGGTAATTTGGAATATGAACAAAATGAAATAGAATTTAAGCCTTGCCATATAGAAGATGCAGCAGATCAGTTAGTTATAGGAAAATGGGTATTGCGTTCTTTAGCTCATCGTTATGGTGTTACGGTCACTTTTTCACCAAAAATAACGGTAGGAAAAGCAGGTAGCGGATTACATATTCATACCCGCTTAATGAAAAATGGAAAAAATGCCATGTTGAAAGATGGTATTATTAGCGATATAGCTCGTAAAGCAATTGCTGGATATTTAAAATTAGCACCTTCTTTATCTGCATTTGGAAATACCAATCCAACTAGTTACTTCCGTTTAGTTCCACATCAAGAAGCGCCTACAAATATTTGTTGGGGCGATAGAAATCGCTCGGTTTTGGTAAGAGTTCCTCTTGGATGGACTGGGCAAAAAGATATGCTGAAAGACGCCAATCCACTTGAAAAAGGTAAGGCGAAAGATTTTTCTGGTAAACAAACAGTAGAGTTTCGTTGCCCCGATGGTAGTGCTGATATTTATTTATTATTGGCTGGATTAACGGTGGCGGCACGATTGGGATTAGAGGCTAAAGACAGTTTAAGCTATGCCGAAGAAACTTATGTTGATGTGAATATTTTTGATGACAAACATAAAGATAAAGCTGATTCTTTAGCACAGCTTCCTGTAAGTTGTTGGGATTCGGCGAAAGAATTGGATAGGCAACGTGACGAATATTTAAAATATGGCGTGTTTAATGAAATGGCTATTAACGGAATCATTCAGCAACTTAAAGGTTATAATGATGAAAGTCTAAGAGAAGAAATTGAAAAAGATGAAGAAAAAATATTAGCTCTTGTAGATCGTTTCTATCATTGCGGATAAGTTTTTATTTAAAAGAGTATTATATTTAAGATTCGACAAGTTCTAAATACCCTATTTTTTGATTTATACGTTTAACTAAAAATTATGATATAATACTCTTTTTTGCTATTAAACCTTTCGAAAAACCTAATATGAAGCGTTTTCAATAGGTCATACTTTAGTATGAAAAATGCCTGGAAATAAAATACAAAACACACATTAACAGGTGTTTTGTTGTAATATAGGATATGAGCTTAATGATAATCGCCATTTTTATTTCTTATATGATTAAAAATATTAATTTTACAAAAAAATTAAAACAAAAAATGATTATGAAAAAATTAATGTTAATCGCGTTCTCATTAGTAATGATGACTTTTGCTGCAAACGCACAGCACGTTTTTGAAAAAGGGGATATTGGTATTAATGCTGGCCTTGGCCTTGGAGGTCATGGTGGTTTTTTTCCGGCTATTGAAGCTTCTGTAGAATTTGGCGTTATTCCTACAGGTGACGTAGGTTTGGTTTCTTTTGGTGGAGCTGTAGGTTATAAATACTCCAAATATGTTTATGATTCTTGGTGGTATGATGGAGATGATTATCATTATAATCAGTTTACTTTTGGTGGAAGAGCAGCATGGCATTTGCATACATTTGATAGCGACAAATGGGATGTATATGGTGGTTTAGGCTTGGGTCTTCGCATTTGGACTGATTATACTTATGATCATGATTATTGGGATGATCATAATGAATTGAAAACAACAGCTAATACTGGTACTTATACGGAACTCTTTGTAGGTGGCAGAATGATGATTAATCCTGGATTTGGATTATTTGCTGAGATAGGTTATAGTGCATTGTCTTATGCAAGATTTGGATTAACTTTCAAGATGTAAGACGATTTTTTAAAAATATTGAAAGGCTACTTCTAAATTTAGAAGTAGCCTTTTTTGGTATATGTGAAAATACTTTTGCTTGATATAAGAAATAAATTAAACAAAAGATTGCTTAAATCATCACAAAAAGACACCAGCTGCAAGGGTTTTAAATACTTATTCAATTGTAATTTTTCGGTCATATTTGGCCTTTTGTTAGCTAATATTCTCGTATCTTCGCCATATGTTTGATATAATAAGTATACAATCCTGTGGTAAAATGAAAATAAAAAAACAATCATTCGCATTTATTTTTAGTCTTCTTCTTCTTCTTCCTTCTTTGCAAGCGCAGCTCCCCATCGAAAGTAAAAAAGCAAAACAAGAACGTATGGAATGGTGGACCCAAGATCGCTTTGGGATGTTTATTCATTGGGGTATTTATTCAGTGGCAGCACGCCATGAATGGGTAAAAAAGTATGAACGATTAAACAATGAAGAATATCAAAAATATTTCGAGATATTTAATCCCGATCTGTATCAACCTCAAGAATGGGCAAAAATTGCCAAAAATGCAGGAATGAAATATGCAGTGATTACTACTAAGCATCACGATGGTTTTTGTTTGTTTGATAGTAAATATACCGATTATAATGCTACCAATACACCCATTGGTCGTGATTTAATACAGGAGTTTGTAGAGGCTTTTCGAGCTGAAGGCTTAAAAATAGGTTTTTATTATTCCTTACTCGATTGGCATCACTCCGATTATACCATAGATCGTAATCATCCTCAAAGTGCGAGTAGCATCGAAGAATATGAGCAGTTGAACAAGGGGAAAGACATGGATGTTTATAGAAAATATATTAAAGATCAAGTGAGAGAAATCTTGTCTAATTATGGAAAGATAGATATCATATGGTTAGATTATTCTTTCCCCGGTGGTAAACACGGTAAAGGGAGAAATGATTGGGACTCAGAAAACCTTTTAGCTATGGTACGTAAATTACAACCCGAAATCATTGTGAACGATCGTCTTGATTTATTGGATATTGAAGGAGGTTGGGATTTTACAACACCTGAACAATATAAAGTTTCAAAATGGCCTGAAAAAAATGGAATTAAAGTGCCCTGGGAAACCTGTCAGACCTTTTCAGGTTCATGGGGTTACTACCGTGATGAAAAAACCTGGAAAGATAATAAACAACTTTTGGTTTTATTGATAGAATCAGTGAGTAAAGGAGGTAATCTTTTACTTAATGTAGGGCCAACAGCTCGTGGATATATTGATTATCGTGCTCAGGATCGTTTGGCAGATATGGGTGAATGGATGAAGTTTAATTCCCAATCTATCTATGGATGTACTCAAGCCCCTAATGATTACAAAACTCCTGACAACACTTTGCTCACCTATAATGAGGAAACAAACCGTCTTTATGTGCATCTTCTCGATTATCCTATGAAATGGTTAAGTTTAAAAGGCTTTGCAGGAAAAGTAAAATATGCACAATTTTTGCACGATGGTTCAGAGATAAAATTTGGAAAACCCAGACATAATGTAACCCATCAAGAGAAATTGGGGGAAGAAGAAATAATATTGATACTCCCTATGGTAAAGCCGAATATGGAAATACCTGTGATTGAATTAATACTAGAATAAACACAAAATATAATGAGAATAACAGATCAAAACCCTCTATTAAAAAAATTAATTGAGAATGTTGCCGAAGTGGCAGGATATCTTTGGGAAAGAGGCTGGGCAGAACGAAATGCTGGAAATATTTCTGTGAATATAAGTGCTCTGATTTCTGGAGAAACAATAGGCATTAATAGTCATCCTTTTGTTGAGATGACCACTCCATATCCTGAACTTGCTTCTATGTTATTTTTAGTTACAGGAACAGGAAAAAGAATGCGTGATTTGGCACGTAAACCATTAGATAATGCTTTGCTTATTCAGTTAAATAAAAAAGGAAGTGGTTATTATGTTCTTTCTCGTGAAAAAAGTTCAGATGATATTTTTATGCCTACTTCCGAATTCCCTACACATTTGGGTATTCATCAAATGGTAAAACGAAGAGGTTCAAAAGAAACGGTGGTACTACATACTCATGCCACTGAATTAGTAGCGCTTACACAAATTCAAGAGTATTGCAATCAAGAAAAATTAAATAAGTTGTTATGGGGAATGCACCCCGAAACTATGGTTTTTTTACCTCAAGGGATTGGTTTTGTACCCTATGTAACTCCCGGAACTGATGATATTGCCACCGAATCGCTTAAAGTATTAAAGAAGCATCCTATTGTATTATGGGAAAAGCATGGTGTATTTTGTATTGGGGACTCTATTATTGATACTTTTGATAATATTGATATTATGACAAAATCGGCAAAAATTTTCTTCCTCACCAGAAGCGCAGGTTATTCCCCTGAGGGTCTGAGTGATAAAGAGCTAGAAACACTAAAAGTAATAGCTTCAAATTTTTAATCATGCAAAATAAAGAAGTTGGAGTATTCAAAAAAGCTTTTTTACCCTTTATTGTTGTTATCAGTTTATGAGCTTTGTAGTGATTGCTATTTATGGTTTTTGTACTGTTAAAATTCATGTCTAATTAAAAATCAAGAAGATTATGCTAAAAGGAATATCACCTATTATAAGCCCCAAATTATTAGAGACACTTGCCAGAATGGGACATGGAGATGAGATTGTTTTAGCCGATGCTCATTATCCGGCTGAGAAATACAATCATAATGTATTACGTGCAGATGGTTTAAAAATAGCAGATTTATTGACCGCCATTTTGCCGCTTTTTGAGTTAGATGCCTATGTGGAGCAACCATTAATAATGATGGCTGCAGTAAAAGGAGACCAACTAGATACTAAGGTTGAGGAATCCTATTTAAAGAGTATTCATAAAACAAACCCTACTATAGTCTTCCTCAAACGAATAGATCGCTTTGCTTTTTATGAGCGTTCGAAAGAGGCTTTTGCTATTGTAATGACTGGAGAAACTGCTAAATATGGAAATATTATTTTAAAAAAAGGCGTAACACCTATTTAGTAACTATTTCGGAACGTAGTGAAGCGGTGAAAAAGTGAAATACAATATTCCAAATTATATGCTACTATTTAGTTAGAGATGAAAGAATAAAATGAAAACATATCCAAAAATTGGAATTTATCCAATCATAGATGGTATACAAGGAGAAGAAAAAAATAAATGAAGCAAAAGATAATCATTGTTTTAGATTGCGGAGCAACTAATGTACGTTCAGTTGCAGTGGATGATAAAGGTGTTATTCTAGCTGAAAAATCTTATTTCAATAAAACTCAAGCTGATCCTTTTTACAAAGAGGGTATAATTTGGAATGTGGATGAAATTTGGCAAAAATTAGCTAAGGCTACAAAGCAAGTAGTAGGTGAGGTAAATAAAGAAGCTATTATGGGTATTACTATTACTACTTTTGGTGTAGATGGTGCTCCTTTTAATAAAAGCGGTAAACAAATATATCCTGTTATCAGTTGGGCTTGCCAACGTACCAACGATATTTTGGATGACTTTTATGATCAAATTTCATTGGAAAAATTATATAAGACTTCTGGAGTTAATCATTTCCATTTTAACACTATTTATAAACTGTACTGGTTATTAAAAAACAAGCCGGAAGTGATGGTAGAAATGGATCAATGGTTATTTATGCCCTCCATTATAGCCAGAAAAATATGCAACACATTATACACCGATGTTTCTATGATGGGTACATCTATGTTGGGTGATCTTAAAACCAGACAATTCTCAAATGAAATTCTCTCTACACTAAAATTATCGGTTAATCATTTTCCTCCACTAAAAGAAGCAGGAGAGCAGGTAGGTATTGTTAGTGCCAAAGCAAGTAAAATACTGGGATTAAATGAAGGATTACCTCTTTTTTCCGCTGGTCATGATACCCAATTTGCTTTATTTGGATCGGGAGCTAAAGAGAATGAAGTTGTTTTAAGTTCAGGAACCTGGGAGATCTTGATGATGCGTACTGAGAAAGTAAATATAAAGAATAGTTTTGTGGAGAAAGGCGTAACTATAGAGCTAGATGCAAAATTACCATTATTTAATCCTGGAATACAGTGGCTGGGCTCTGGTATATTGGAGCAGATCAAGCGGCAATTATTTACAGATATTCAAGATAGAGATGATATTTATGATATTATGATTGCTGAAGCTGAAGCGGTTAAGGAGTGTAAATTACAAATTGACCTAGATTTTCTAAATCATAAAAGTTTTATTCAAGAGCTTCATTTGCAATCAAGCAGAGGTGAAATATATCTGGCAACATTAAATGCTTTAGCTGAAAAAACAAAAGCTAGTCTAAAAATTTTGGAAGATTTAAGTGGTGTAAAAGTAAAATCTCTTTTGGTCGTTGGTGGAGGTTCAAAAAACAAACTTTGGAATAAAATAAGAGCCAAAAAACTTGGAATAGAAGTAAAAACCAATGCCCAGACAGAAACTACCGTTTTGGGGGCGGCTATGTTTGCTTTTGGAGCCAGTAAGGTATATGATTCCGTTGAACAAGCGAGAGAATACTTTCTCAAGTAGCTCGCTCAAAAAACCATAAAAAAACCTCTAATTCACAAGAAAAAGAGGTTTATTATATAAGTCATATTTGAATTAATTAATCACTAAAAAGAGAATAAGCAATACCTACTTTAAATCCACCATAAGCATTATGAGATGGTGCATAAACACCGTTTCTATCTGGAGTTTGCCAATCAGAAGCATTAATATCCTTAAGTCCATATCCAAAGTTAAAAGTGGCATCTACATAAAGGTGGTCTACAATATTAATACGAGCTCCTACTTCTAAGTTTAAGATGATATCACTTTTTTCAAAACGATCTGTAACATCTGTTGCACCTACATTAGGATGATCTTCATTGCCTAGCCAATCTTCACCCTCTTTGGTCCATGTTTGTTCTGCTTCACTAAGCATAGCATATAAAATACCAATACCACCAATAAAATTTACCGCTTGTTCCGACCCTGTATATTTAAACATAATAGGAATTATATTATATTTTAATTTTAATTTTCTTTCCCAATTAACATCAGCATCTCCAGTGTATTCACCATAAGAGTCAGAATAATCTTGACCAAAATTCATACGACTAAAACCAGTGTATAAGCCTAGGTTATCTTTAAAATTATAGCCAATATCAAAACCATAGAAATAATCAAAGGTTATCTCATAATCATATTCGTGACCAACACCCCAGGAATTTTGGTTTATTATGGTAGGTATCATTGATCCACCATTAACTCCCACATTTAGTCCTTTTTGAGCATAGGTAGCAGGTAATGCAAGCATTAGTGCTAAAAGTACAGTGTAAATTTTTTTCATTTGTAAATTTTTTAAGTTTTAAAGTTCAAAGATAATTGTTTTTAGGACTAGTATTATAAAAGAGTCTGGTATAATTATGAATAAATGATTGTTAATGATTTTAACACCTTTTGCAATTCCTTCTATTGGTTCTCTTTGCATAAAAAAACTCCAGATCAATAATCTGGAGTTTTTTGTATTCTATTATTCACATTTTGAATATCCGCAATGTTTACATGTTAAGCAACCTTCTTTGTAAACAAGAGCATCGGCAGCACCGCACTCCGGACATTTATTTCTGGCAGCTTGCGTACCATCCGGAATATATCTTTTTAAGGCACGAACCACACCATTTTTCCAAGTGTTGATATTTTCTATATCTAGCGTAAGATTTGAGATTAAATCCACAGCTTGATATAAAGGCATACCATGGCGCAGGATCCCTGAGATAAGTTTAGCGTAATTCCAGAATGTTTTATCAAAACTTCGGCTTAAACCTTCTATAGTTACTTTATATCCTTGCTTATCGGCAAATTGGAAATCGTATCTAGCTCTTTCACCTTCTTCTTTATAGCGAATAACTTCACCATCGTTAACCCAAGGTGGTAAATAAAAATCATCAGCCTTACCTGTAAATACTTCGTAGGGCTTACCATCAAGTAAACCTACTACTGCTATCCATTTTTCGTAATCGTTTTGAAAACGCAAAATATCGGCAGTCAATCTTTTAGGTCGTTTTGGAGCTTGAGTATCTTTAAAAGTAGAATCATCTTCTTTACCTTCATCATGGCTGACCAACACTCCTGATCGGGATCCATCACGATAGATGGTCATTCCTTTACAGCCTTCTTGCCAAGCTGTTTTATACACATCACTTACTAATTCTTCAGTGGCATCGCTAGGTAAATTAACAGTTACACTTATAGAGTGATCTATCCATTTTTGAATAGAACCTTGCATTTTTACTTTAGAAACCCAATCGATATCATTTGAAGTGGCTTTGTGATAAGGTGATAAAGCAACAATTTCCTGTAAGTCTTTATCTGAATAATTTTTCACTTCTTCAACATTATAATTGTTAATTTTAAGCCACTTTAAAAATTTAGGATGAAATACATTATATTCTTCCCAGCTATCACCTACTTCATCAACAAAGCTAATATTTGCATTTTGATCATTAGGGTTTACCTTTTTTCTTCTTTTATAGGATACTAAAAAAACAGGCTCAATTCCTGAGGAAGTTTGAGTACAAATACTTACACTACCAGTAGGGGCAATGGTAAGTAATGCAATATTTCTTCTTCCATATTTTTCCATATCAGCAATAACATCAGGAGCAGCTTCTTTGATGCGATTAATAAATGGATTATTCCTTTCACGATCGTAGTTAAAAATTGGGAAAGAGCCACGGTCTTTAGCTAACTGAACACTACTACGATAAGCTTCGATAGCTAGTGTTTTATGCACTTCGGTAGAGAATCTTATGGCTTCTTTTGAACCGTATTGGATGCCTAGAGCAGCTAGCATATCGCCCTCGGCAGTAATACCAACACCTGTACGGCGGCCTTCAATACTTTTTCTTTTAATATTTTCCCAAAGATTTTTTTCTACTCTTTTTACTTCATTAGATTCAGGATCAGCATCAATCTTTGAAATAATAGCATCTACTTTTTCAATTTCTAAATCAATAATATCGTCCATTATCCTTTGGGCATAATGCACATGTTTAATAAATTTTTCGCTATTAAAGGCGGCTTGTTCAGAGAATGGTTGATCTACGTAACTATATAAGTTGATAGCTAATAATCGGCAACTATCGTAAGGACATAAAGGAATTTCGCCACATGGATTAGTAGAAACTGTTTTAAAACCTAAATCAGCATAATTATCTGGTATTGATTCTTTTATTATGGTATCCCAGAATAAGATTCCTGGTTCGGCAGAAGCCCATGCATTATGAATAATCTTATCCCAAATTTTATTAGCATCTACATTTTTAACAACGGTTGGATTAGAAGATTCTACAGGATATTGCTGTCGGTAAGGTTTGTTTTCAATAACGGCTTTCATAAAGTCATCATCTAGTTTTACTGATACATTGGCTCCTGTAACTTTGCCTTCTTCCATTTTGGCATTAATAAAACTCTCGGTATCAGGGTGCTTAACAGATATGCTTAACATTAGAGCTCCTCTACGCCCGTCTTGTGCTACTTCGCGAGTAGAATTGGAGTAGCGCTCCATAAAAGGTACAATACCTGTAGAAGTAAGGGCGCTATTTTTTACTTTAGAACCAGCTGGACGAATATGAGAAAGGTCGTGACCCACACCACCACGGCGTTTCATAAGCTGTACTTGCTCCTGATCAATTTTCATGATGCCACCATAGCTATCAGAATGGCCATCATTTCCTATTACAAAGCAATTAGAAAGACTGGAGGCTTGTTGGTTATTACCAATACCTGCCATTGGGCTTCCTGCGGGAATAATATATTGAAAATTCTTAAAGAGATGGTAAAGAGTTTCTCTTTCAATAGGATTGGGATGCTTTTGTTCTATCCGGAAAATTTCATCTGCAATTCTATTGTGCATTTCATCTGGATTTTTCTCAAAAATATCGCCTGCAGAATTTTTTAAAGCATATTTGTTCATCCATACACCAGCGGCCAATGTATCGCCTTTAAAATATTCGGTAGCTGATGCTAAAACTTCTTCATGTTTATATGAAATTTGTTTTGCATCTTCTTTTGTGTCTTGCAAAACTCTGTATGGTTCTGAGTTTTTTGTGATCTCTGGGCGAATACGCTCAGTCTCTAGCTTAGTGTATATATCTGCTTTTGTTGCTGTGCTGTTTTCCCCTTTTTCAATGTGCACATCGGCAAATAAATCTTTCTCCATATTGGTTACTTTTATAAATGATAATCTGTGATATAAATTGTTTTTTTCTCTTTCTTATTGACCTTTCAAAAGTATCAAAAATTCTGATAAATTTTCCTTATTCTTATTAACATTGGCTGTTGATTATTTTATTAAAATTGGCAATTGCTTGATATTGTTGAGGAAAAGGAAATTTAAAAAATCGAGTTTTATTTTTAGTGAAAAATCCATAAAAGGCGTACAATGAGACTGGTACACTGTTTTTCGGATTGAAAAAAACGCTTTTTTTTACTTTTTTAATAAAAAAATGTTTATAATTATATTTTTCTTATTCATTTTTTTGGCATATCAATTGTGTCTGTAAGCATAACAGCCTACATATCATATCATTTGTAATAATTGGGAGAAAATAGCACTCTTATTAAATGATAGATTTCACTCACAAAAGATTTAAAATTATGAGCAATAAAACATAAAAAATTTTAAAAAATGAAAGAAGATTACACCAAAAAAGAGCTATCCTTAAAAATAATTGCAAAATGCAGTTTATAAAGTGTTTATTTTTTGATAATTCTGATTCGATAAGTTTCTTTCTAATATTACAAGCCTAAATTCAAAGTAAACAATTGTTTACTTGATAACAATAAATATTATCCTTACCTTTGGATTTCCCAAAAAAAATTGACATTATGAAAAAACAAATAATTTACCTTTTGGTAACTTTTGCAGCTCTGCAATTAACTTCTTATGGGCAAACCGGTCAACAAAGAGATGATGCTAACGGTGATTGGACCGAACAGCATGTAACACTTTACGATACACCTGAAGCCGACATGATGGTTCGCGCTGGAGATATAGATAACTTAAGTTTTGGATGGCCAAATGACTTTGATCCTTTTTCAGGCAATTCTACTTATTCGCATGGTTTTCCTTGGACACTGGATGATACCGATGCAATGGGAACTGATAGAATTATGGTCATCAGCAGTTTTGGGTATAGTCCTTTTGGAAAAGATGGTTATACAAGCTCAACCTCTAGACCTGAAAACTTACCCAGACCTATTCTTTTAGCATACAGCCTTAATAACATGGAATTAGAGTCTGCAGTCCTTCAGTTATTTGCAGATGATTTTCAGGCTCCTAATTGGGGAGCTCAATATTTCGCTACTATCAATGGTGAAAGTGCCCCATATGTTGCAAAAGTTATCAATCAATTAAGTCAAACAGGTCCCATTGGAAAAATAGTTAATATTTCTATTCCAGAAAATCATCTTTATCTATTGGAGCGAGATTCTTTTAATATTTTTATCGATGATACGATTACCGGAGTTGCAGAGGGCTACGCCATTGATTTTGTAAAACTTCTATTAAATCCCAAGGGCTTTAGTTATACAGCAAAAGTTTTTGGTTATGTAGTTGATATAGACACAGGTGAGCCTATTGAAAATGCTGTAATTTCAGCCTCGGGATCGGGTGAAGTAATATCAGATGAAGAAGGATATTATATTTTTGAAAACCTGCCAGCAGGAATAACCAACCTATATGTCACCAAATTTAGCTACGATACAATAAATATACTAGTCGATCTTATCAATGGGGATTCCATTCAAAGGGACTTCCAGCTAAACGAAGTCCTTGAAGCCGATTTTGTTGCCGATAATCAAAATAGTTCTACGGCTCCTCATAGTGTACAGTTTACTGATTTAACTTCTATGAATCCAACAGATTGGACATGGAATTTTGGTGATGGCGGTACTTCGGAAGAGCAAAATCCATTACATACTTATGAAACTAATGGTAACTATACGGTAACACTAACAGCAAGCAATAGCGAAGAAACAAATACCAAAATCCGAATCAATTATATTAGTATTGGAGTAGAAGGCATAGAAGAGCATTCAACTATATCTGCTTACCAAATAGCACCAAATCCTATAAGCTCCTCGGCAAAGATTTCTTTGGATTTAAAGAATTCCGGCTCGTTGACAATCTATATACAAGATATCACCGGCAAAGCGGTAAAAACGGTATATAAGCAATATCAACAAAAAGGAAAATGTGATATAGAAATGAATGTCGATGATTTAATAAATGGAATCTATTTTATGACTATTCAGCTCAATAATAATTCACTTACCAAGAAAATATTAATTCTGCACGAATAATAAGTGCTCCTAATTTTTTGGCAAGAGTAATACATATTTGCAAATGCGCTATTCGTAAATATTTTTAGCTTACAAGCATAGCAAAAGGCTGTTCCCCGAGAAAACAGCCTTTTGAAAAAAATTCATTTATGGTATCTTTATTACTAACTAAATGTCAAATTGATTGATATGAATAATTTTATTCTTTAATAAATTTCAAAACGGTTTTACTCTCTTTAGTGATGATCTCCACCATATAAATGCCATTACCAGTGATATCTAGGGTCAATTTTTGTGATGTAATATCTTGATAATTTCTTAATAGTTTTCCTTCCATATTCCAAATATTCACCTGAAGAACCTTAATGTTTTTATCAAATTCCAATATAGCCAATCCATTTGTAGGGTTTGGATAAAGTTTGATGTTATTTTTCAATACACTTTCATCAATGGCATCGTTATTCCCTTCTATCTCTATCCATTTACTATATGGAAGTCCGCCGGGAACTTTTATTGTAGCCTCCTCATTTTCTATATCATACTCAAAAATACCTCCGTGATAGGTAGTCCCAGTATAAGCTGCATACAGTTTATTGTTTGAGGCTTGAAAAAAACCAGTTCGAGGATTTCTAACGGCATCATTTAAATTAACTAATTTAGTTAAGGAATGATTATTGATATTAAATGAATATATTATCCCTGCTAGATTATCATCACCACCTTCTCTGGTGAGTCCAATCAATGATCCATCTGCTAATTGCAATAATCCTCCTATAGGATAACGACCATCTTCAGCCCAATTAAAATCAAAAACCTTCTTCAGGCTATCTTCTTCAATATTGTATTCAAAGATGACTCCATTATAGTAATCTCCACCCACAGTAGCTGTACCATAAATTTTTCCATTATTAGCTTGTATAAGGTTTCCGGTTGGACCTTTGCCATTGGCGGCCTCATTAAAGCTTTCAATAAGATTATATTCATTGTTTTCGAGATCAAATTCAAATAAAACGCCAAAACCCATAGCACCTCCAGCATTTGCACAACCGTATAGCTTTCCGTTATTGGCCTGCAATAATACCCCGTTAGGCCATCTGCCATCGCTGCTATTGAAATAATGTATAACAATGTACTGATCATTCTCGATATCGTATTCAAAGAGTGTACCCCAGTCACTAATACCGCCTTTTTCAGCAACACCATACAGGCGACCATTACTTGCCTGAATCATAGATGTCCTAGGTTTCTTCCCTTCAGTTTCTACAAAGTCATACTTCTTTGTGAAAGTATTATTTGCTGGGTCATATTCAAAAATAACCCCACAATCATTTTCACCTCCAGCAAAGCAGTTGCCATATAATTTTTTATTAGTTGCTTGTACTAAACCTGCAGAAGGGCTATAGCCATTTAAGCCACCATCATTGCTATAAAAATTATATACCACTTCCATATTGTTAGCATTGGCATCGGTTTTATAGATACATCCATGAGAAACACCATCAAAACCTGCTGATGAAGTACTCCAAAGCTCTAATGTTTGAGACCAAGAACTTGTAGTAAACAAACCAACAATAAAGACTACGAATAATAGTTTTGCTTTCATTTTATTAGTTTTTTTAAATTAGAACAATATGTTATTTAGCTTGGCTTATGGTTTTATGTGGCAAGAAATAGTATTCAATAACAATTCAAATTAATTCCTTTTTATTTAAAGAATTGTAAAGTTAAACTATTTATTTGCCTATGGCAAATAAATTGCAGTATATTTATAAACTAAGTCGCAAAACCAAATGTTTTGTATAATGAGGATGTATTAAGACCGTTGCAAGAGCAAATATTTTGTTCAAATATGAGGCATGAAAATTTTTAAACCCGCAGCATACTATTGTATTCGAGGACTTTAAAAATTTGACAACGAAGTAGTTGGGCAAAAGATTGCTCATTTGTCTAAATATCTCGCCTTTTTGCAACGGTCTTATATTGTCATAATATAACCAGATTGATAAAGGAGGATTAGACTTGATAGAAAGTAACAACCCTCCAGAGAAAAAATCTCAGGAGGGTTGTTTTATATTTATATTGATTTCAGCTACTGCTTTAAAGTCTCATCTGCAACAGCACGCCCAGCTCTTAGAGCTTCAATATTAGCATTAATAATACGCTCACCTTTTTTCATAAATATTTGTTTTAGAGCTTCCTCAAAAGCTGCAAATGGAATATCGATAAAAGGAGTGGCTGCACCCAAAGCTACAATGTTTGAAGATCGTGGTGAACCTATTTCTTTAGCTATTTTGTCAGCATCAAGAATAATTACATTTTTACGTGTTTTTATTTTCTCAATAACTTTTTCCAAATCCGGATAATTGGTAATATTAATAAATGGTGTGGAGTTAGTAATGATCCAACTATCTTTATGTAAAAATTCAATATACCTTAAAGATTCCATAGGCTCTACCGATAAAATAATATCGCAAGCTCCCTTAGGGATAAGGTCAGAAGCAATAGGTTTTGATGAAATTCGCAAATGCGATTGTACAGCACCACCTCTTTGACTCATACCATGAACTTCAGCTTGTTTTAAATGCAAATCATTTGAAAGTGCAGCTGTTCCAATAGTTGCGGCAATAGAAAGAATTCCTTGGCCACCTACTCCTGCTAAAATTATATCTGTTTTCATCTGTTTTTATCTCAAGTTTAGTTCTTTAATTTTTTCGTTTAAGGAAATATTTCGTGTGGTTTGAACACACTGACGACGAGGGATAACAACCGAAACACCATCGTAAGCCAATTCCTTTCTAATAATATCAACCATCATGTCATGGTTTTTCTTTAAAGGAGTAAATACTATAATATGGTCGGGATCAACACCTATTCCTTCACAAATATTTTCTATTTTACCTAGAGCTGCAGAGTCTTGTCCTCCAGTCATTCCGGTTGTAAAATTATCGGATATTAAAATAGTAATGGGAGAATTTTCATTCACAGCATCAATTAAACCGGTCATACCTGAATGGGTAAATGTAGAATCACCAATAACCGAAACGGCAGGAATTAAACCTGCATCAGCGGCACCTTTGGCCATGGTTATTGATGCTCCCATGTCTACACAAGTATTAATGGCATTATAAGGAGGTAAAGCTCCTAAAGTATAACAGCCAATATCGCTAAACACACGACCTATTCCATAATCGCTTAATGCTTCATTTAGGGCGTCATAGGCGTCAATATGACCACAGCCTACACACATGGCAGGAGGCCGGTTGGCTACTACATCAGCAATAGATTTATCTACTTCTAAAATCTCTTCTTCGCTAGCTAGCTTTAAAGCTTTTGCAATAAGATTAGGATTTAATTCACCGTCGCGAGGTAAAGAACCATCTAAACGACCACGAACTTTCTCTTTGGCTAAATAACCTTTTAATAACTCTTCAATAATTGGATAACCATCTTCAAGAATGAGAACTTCATCACATTCTTCCATTATTTTCTCCACTTTTGTGCGTGGTAAAGGATACTGACCAATTTTAAGTAATGGGAAGTTTAAATCATCATCCTGATAATTCTCCATTAAATAATTATAAGCCAATCCACAAGCAATAATTCCTAATTTCTTGTCTGTTCCATCATAGTAATGATTAAAAGAAGAGTTTTCTGAATCTTCAACAAAACCGGAGAAACTGTTTAGTAAATCTTTGTATTGCGCTCGCGCAATTGAAGGTAACAAAACAAATTGTTTTGGGTTAGAAGGAAGAACAACTTCATTTTGATCTAAAAGCTCTTTTCTTTCAACACCCGCTCTGGAGTGAGCCAATCGAGTAGTAATTCGGACCATTACAGGTATTCTGAATTTTTCAGACAATTGAAAACCATAATAAGCCATATCGTAGGCTTCTTGTTGGCTTGATGGTTCTAAAATAGGAATTTGTGCAAATTTACCGTAAAATCTACTATCCTGTTCGTTTTGCGAAGAGTGCATAGACGGATCATCTGCAACAGTAACTAAAAGGCCACCGTTTGAACCTGTAATGGCAGAGTTGATAAAGGCATCAGCTGCTACATTTAACCCAACGTGTTTCATACATACCATAGCACGTTTCCCAGCATATGACATACCTAAACCTGATTCCATGGCTGTTTTTTCGTTGGATGACCATTGGCTGTGGATATTACGCTCTTTAGCCAACTCGTCATGTTGAACATATTCTGTTATTTCCGTTGAAGGAGTGCCTGGATAGGCATAAACACCTGACATACCGCCGTCAATTGCTCCTTGCGCAATGGCTTCAGCACCTAACAATAATAACTTTTGCATGTATTTTTTTGTTTTTCTTGACCCCAAAACTATTTTGAGGTTTCTTGTGGGCGTGTTTTATTATATTGGAGTAGTAAATGGTTCCAAGCTCCCCAGCCCTAGGGATTTTTCAATTTTGCTACAAAGGTAATGAAAATACTTTTGAGTTTTTATAGTAGATTTACTGAAAATGAAATTTGGAATTATTATAAGTTAGAAGATAAATACTACTTTTTCCAGCTATCACGTAAACTTACAGTACGGTTAAAAATCATCTTTTCGTCTGTACTATCTTTATCAATATTGAAATATCCGGTTCGTTCAAACTGAAAATGAGTTAAATATGCTTTTCCTTGAACTGAGGGTTCTATATAGGTTTTTTCAATAATTTGAAGGCTATCAGTGTTTAAAAAGTCTTTAAAGTCCTTTTCTTTATCACCATCAGGAGCTTCGGTAGAAAACAGACGATCGTATAATCGCACTTCAGCTTCTATATTATTATTGGCATCCACCCAGTGCATAGCTCCTTTTACCTTTCTTCCATCTGGCGACTTGCCACCTTTTGAAAGTGGATCATAGGTGCAACGCAGCTCTACTACTTTTCCGTTTTCATCTTTAATAGCCTCATTGCATGTTACAAAATAAGCATACTTTAAGCGTACTTCTTTTCCTACCGACATACGAAAGAATTTCTTTGGAGCATCTTCCATATAGTCTGATTGTTCAATATATAAATTGCGGCTAAAAGGTAACATACGGCTACCTGCACTTTCATCTTCTGGGTTGTTAATAGCCGAAACTTCTTCACTTTCTCCTTCAGGGTAATTAGTAATCACCACTTTTAATGGATCAAGAACAGCCATTACTCTATTGGCTTTTTGATTAAGGTCTTCTCTAACCAAATTTTCTAACAAAGCTACATCTATTATATTATTTCGTTTGGCAATTCCAATTCTATCAGAGAAATTCCGGATACTGGTAGGAGTATAACCTCTACGACGCATGCCCGAAATAGTAGGCATTCTTGGGTCATCCCATCCATTAACTAATTTTTCTTCTACCAATTGTAGCAATTTACGTTTGCTCATCACAGTGTAAGTGAGATTTAGGCGTGCAAATTCTATTTGTTGAGGATGAAAAACCTCTAATTGATTAAGAAACCAATCGTATAAGGGACGATGGTTTTCGAATTCTAAAGTACAAAGAGAATGGGTGATTTTCTCAAAACTATCTTCTAGCCCGTGAGCCCAATCATACATTGGATAAATACACCATTTATTTCCAGTTCTATGATGTTCAGCATGACGAATGCGATAAAGAGCAGGGTCACGCATATGCATGTTTGGAGAAGTCAAGTCAATTTTTGCTCTCAGTGTTTTGGCACCATCAGGAAAATCACCATTCTTCATTTTCGCTAATAAATCCAGGTTTTCTTCAATACTTCTGTTTCTATAAGGGCTGGCTTGAGCAGGTTTTTGTGGTGTGCCACGCATTTGGCTAACTTCTTGGGCACTTAAATCGCAAACAAAAGCTTTTTCTTGCCTAACAAGATCTTGAGCTAGTTCGTACATCTTATCAAAATAATCGCTGGCAAAATACAAACGATCTTCCCAATCGAAACCCAACCATTTTACATCTTCTTTTATAGAATCTACATATTCTACATCTTCCTTGGTAGGATTGGTATCATCAAAACGAAGATTGCATTTTCCATTATATTTTTTGGCTATACCAAAATTTAAACAGATGGATTTAGCATGCCCAATATGCAGATAGCCATTAGGTTCAGGAGGGAAACGAGTATGTACTCTAGATTCGTTTTTTCCATCTTTAAGATCTTGTTCTATTATTTGTTCAATAAAATTGAGCGGTGCTTTGCTCTCAGTGGCTTTTATATCGGGTTTATTCATCATTCAATACTTAAGTTTTGCGCAAAAATAGGTAGAATTATTAAATAGTCACCGCAAAACAAATTTAAATAATTAAGCTTTTAGTTTTTTATATTTAATCCGTTTTGGACCTTCATCACCCAATCGCTTTTTACGGTTTTCTTCGTATTCAGAATAACTACCTTCGAACCAATACACTTGTGAATTGCCTTCGAAAGCAAGAATATGAGTAGCTACACGATCTAGGAACCAACGGTCGTGAGAGATAATAACAGCACAGCCTGCAAAATTCTCCAAGCCTTCTTCTAAAGCACGAAGTGTATTCACATCAATATCGTTGGTGGGCTCATCGAGCAAAAGAACGTTGGCTTCTTGTTTGAGGGTGAGTGCCAAATGCATTCTGTTTCTTTCTCCACCGGAAAGAACGGCAGCTTTTTTCTGCTGATCCACACCACTAAAGTTAAAGCGAGAAACATAGGCGCGTGAGTTCATAGTTCTAGAACCTAATTGTAAGTTTTCATTTCCTTCAGAAATAACTTCCCAAACGGTTTTTTCCGGGTCGATATCGGCATGTGCCTGATCTACATAACCTACTTTCACAGTAGAGCCCACAATAAATTCTCCTTTGTCGGCTTTTTCCATTTCCATAATTAAACGGAATAGAGTGGTTTTCCCTGCACCATTTGGGCCGATAATTCCAACGATACCATTGGGAGGAAGAACAAAATTCAAATTTTCATATAAGAGCTTTTCGTCAAAAGCTTTGGCAACGCCATTAGCTTCTATAACCTGGCTCCCTAATCGTGGTCCATTAGGAATAAATATTTCTAGTTTTTCGTCTAATGTTTTTACATCTTCTCCAAGGAGTTTGTCGTAAGCGGCCAAACGAGCTTTAGATTTAGCATGACGAGCTTTAGGTGCCATTCGTACCCATTCCAGCTCACGCTCCAATGTTTTACGTCTTTTGCTGGCGGTTTTTTCTTCCATCGACATGCGTTTGGTTTTTTGGTCGAGCCAAGAGCTGTAATTACCTTTCCATGGGATACCTTCACCACGGTCGAGTTCCAAAATCCATCCTGCTGCATTATCTAAAAAATATCTATCGTGAGTTACAGCTATTACCGTTCCTTGATATTTTTGCAAATATATTTCCAACCATTGAATACTTTCTGCATCTAAATGGTTAGTAGGCTCATCGAGTAATAATACATCGGGTTCGCTAAGCAATAAACGGCAAAGGGCAACTCTTCTTCTTTCACCACCGCTTAAATGCTTTACAGCTGTATCTCCAGCAGGGCAGCGTAGCGCATCCATAGCTCTTTCCAGTTTACTATCTAGTTCCCAAGCATCAAGATGATCAAGTTTCTCGGTAAGTTCTCCTTGCTTTTCGATCAATTTAGTCATTTCATCATCTGACATGGGCTCGGCAAATTTATTATTCACCTCTTCATATTCTTTTAAAAGATTTACAACTTCTGAAACGCCTTCTTCTACTATTTCTTTTACTGTTTTAGTATCGTCGAGATAAGGCTCTTGATCTAATTTTCCTACACTATATCCAGGAGAAAAAACTACATAACCATCATATGCAGTATCTTGTCCTGCTATAATGTTAAGTAAAGATGATTTCCCAGAGCCATTAAGGCCTATAACCCCAATTTTTGCACCATAATAAAAGGATAAGTAGATATTTTTTAACACTTGCTTACTGGGAGGGAATTTTTTGGAAACTCCTTCCATGGAGAATATAATTTTTTTGTCTTCAACCGGATCTTTTGCCATCGTATTTCTTTTTCTGCAAAAGTATGGAAAAGTTTTGGGTCAAACTCAGGTTGATAGGTTTTTACAATAATTTTTCTAGATCTTCAGCTTTTATTTGCCCATCCATCTGCCCTCCAATGAGGCTTTCGCTCATTTCCATTTTGCTTTGTTGAAGTTGAAGTATTTTTTCTTCCAGAGTATCTTTAGTGATAAACTTATAGATATTTACTTTTTGAGTTTGACCTATGCGATGAGTGCGGTCAATGGCTTGTTGTTCTACAAAAGGATTCCACCAAGGGTCGATTAAAAGAACATAGGTAGCCGAAGTAATATTGAGGCCAACACCTCCTGCTTTAATAGAAATTAAAAAGGGTAATATAGAGGCATCATTTTGAAAGTTTTCTACTATCTCTTGTCTTTTACTATCTTTTCCAGTGAGCATTGCATATTTTATTCCTTGCTGTTCAAAGTGTTCTTTAATAAGATTTAAATGCTTAACAAAAGATGAAAATATAAGAAATTTGGATTTTTGCTCCAAAAGATTCTCCATGTTTTGAATAATAGTTTCAAATTTCCCCGAGGAGATGTTTGTTTCAGGATCTAACATAGCCGGGTGCAAAGCTAATTGCCTGAGGCGATTGAGGATAGCTAGTTTTTGTACATAGTTTTTCTTGTTTTTCTCGAAAAGCAATTGATTTCTTACAGAGGATTTTTCTTGCTCATAAAGATCTTTTTGCTCTTCAGACATATCGCAATAAATTATCTGCTCTGTCTTTTCGGGTAATTCTTTGGCAACATCTTGTTTTAAGCGACGAAGTAATAAGGGGTTAATAATTTTTTGCAGTTCTATGGCTTCCATGGCTTCTGTATTCTGACCAATGGGTTTTACATAGGTTTTTTCAAAATAATGAAGGTTACCTAACATGCCAGGATTAAGGAAATTCATTTGTGCCCAGAGATCTTGAAGTTTATTCTCAAAAGGAGTACCTGTGATGCTAATTTTATTTTCGGCTTGTAGTTGAACTATAGCCTGATAATTCATTGAATGTGGATTTTTTATAGATTGGCTCTCATCCAGAATAAGATAACTAAAAGTAGTTTTTCGTAATTCTTTCACATCTTTTCGGATCACCCCATAAGTGGTAATAATAATATGTTTTTTATGGAGTTCGTTTTTTATTTCCTCTTGTCTTTTGTTACCATAATAAATAAAGAAGCTTAAGGAGGCTGCAAATTTATTTAGTTCCTCCACCCAATTATAAATCAAAGAGCGCGGCACAACCAATAAAGCAGATTGAAAAATAGGAATATCTCTATTATTTTTTTCTTTAATTCCATTAAAAAGCGAAAGTTGTGTTTGAGATTTAATATTTTTTTCTTTTTCAGGTCTTTTATTTTGAAAATATTGCTGTAATAGTGTAATAACTTGAAGCGTTTTTCCAAGACCCATATCATCAGCTAAACAGGCTCCGAAGTTATTTTTGGTGAGATGATATAACCAACGGAAACCAGTTTTTTGGTAAGAGCGTAATTGTGCTGTAATATCCTTTGGGATATCTATTTTTTCTAGAGTTTCAGTATTTAAAATCTTGGAGAAGACTTTGTTATCAGGAGCAATAAGTGTGTTTCCTTTTAATAGTTCGATATGTGTTTTATGAAAAATACTACGGTTGTTTTCTTGTGTTCGTAGAGCTGCTGCATGTAATTCAGAAAACCATGCCAAAGGGATTAAAAATAATTGATTATTGGGTAATAAATACTCCTGATTCTTTTTAAGAATATGGTTTTTCAGTTTTTTAAATGGAATTTCAAATTCCCCAATTTGAATAATGATATTTAAATCGAACCAATCTTGTTTTTCAGTAATATGGTGTTTTATTATTGGTGTTTGAAAAGAAATTTCTTGTGAAAAAAGTTTATTTTGAATAATAAATCCGAAAGATTCTAGTCTAGATATGTAGAGGGATAGTTGTTCAGTAAAATCATATTTATTATTTACTTTATGAGGTAAATTGAAATAGTTATCTATGAGTTGAAAGCCCAGTTTTTTTAGGTTTTCTAGCATAAGATTTTCATAGGAGGCTTTACGCTGGACGTAGTTTAGTGAATATTCATTATTGATTTCTTTTACTTCCACAAAAAGTTTCTGTTTGTTGTAAAAAGGGACTTCTTGTTGATTGTAAACAAAAATAGGAATCAATAAAAACAAATCATTAAAGCTTCTTTCTATACGCAATAGCGTTTTTATTGAGGTTTCTGTTCGCCTCATCTCAAAACCTTTTATTTCGTAGTCGAACTTCCTCACAACAGGTTTTATAAATATCTTAAAGAAATCGCCCTGTAATTTTTTAGGAATTACTATTTCTTCTTTATTTAAAAAAGGTTTAATTTTTTGTGAATTAAAATCATTGTTTTCTATCCAGTGCAGTCTGTGTTTATTAATAAAAAAGGCAGGCCTATTAGTTATTATTTTTGTTGATGAATGTGTAAGATTAACTTCGTTTTGCTGAAAAAATAGTTTTAATTGATAGTGTAGCGTTTCAACTTTGCTTTCAAAGAAGAACTTCAGTTGTGTAGTTTCACCATTAACTGTAATCATTTCTTCCGGATAAATATTAGCAGGGCTGGATTCTTTATAGAAAACAAGAGGTTGATTTGTCTTTATATGCTTAAAGATCTCTGAACGCAGCTTGTCTACTTCATTTAAAATAAATATCTGTTTTTTTTTATCTTGTTTTTTAAAGAATTGATGGAAGTTGTATTTTTTAAGCTTTTCGTTGAATCTGTTATTTAGTGCTTCAGCTTTAAGTTGATCATTTTTTTGAATAATATCATCTATCCAATCTTGGTAGGGGATGATTTGATGATCGAGATCGGTTTTTGTAAGCTGCTTAAATGTTTTATAGTAATTTTCTTGTTTGTTCTTTTTCAATAAATAAGGTAAGGGAATAATACCCAAAAGGGTATCATCTTTAAATGCAATTGAAAAAATGATTTCTGTACTCATAATAATTAGAACTACTATAACTTACAAAGGTATGAAATTATAGGAATATGTATAATCCAATGCAGAATTAATAATGACGGGTAAATGTCGGGTAGAATATGTAACTTGGTCGGGTGCTTTGTGTATAGCTTTGTCACCAAAAAGAATAATGGAAATGATAGGAAGAAAAATTAAAGACCTAAGAGTTTTAAAAGGGCTTACTCAAGAAGATTTAGCAGAAAGAACTCAATTAAGTGTGAGAACTATTCAGCGGATAGAAAAAGGTGAAGTGGATCCAAGAACTTATACCCTAAACTTATTGGCAGAAGCTCTAAAAGTGATGACTGATAAACCCTATAAGTATTATGGGAATATTCGGTTTATTAAATAAGTACGGTGCCGTTTGAATTGTTTTACCCCACTCTTTGCTAGAATTAAATCCTCTTATCAAGAACCACTAAAAATTAGGGGGCGTAATCAGCATTATTATCACATTATTACAATGCAGGCATAGTATATTTTCTGTATATTTGTGGCTCAAAAAATCTAATAATAAATTTTATAATAAAACCCAGAATAATGGATAAAATAACTGTAATTGGAGCAGGAAATGTAGGTGCAACAGCAGCGAATGTAATTGCTCATAAAGACATTGTAAAAGAAGTTGTATTAATTGATATTAAAGAAGGTGTTGCCGAAGGTAAAGCTTTAGATATGTGGCAAACTGCCCCTATCAATGGTTTTAATACTATGGTAACAGGTGTAACTAATGACTATTCTAAAACTGCTGGTTCTGGAATTATCGTTGTTACTTCTGGTATTCCTCGTAAACCAGGTATGAGTCGCGATGACTTGATTTCTACTAACGCTGGTATTGTAAAATCAGTAGTTGCGCAAGCTTTGAAATTCTCTCCAGATGCCATAGTAATTATTGTAGCTAATCCTTTAGATGTAATGACTTATGCTGCATTTAAAACAGCTGGTATCGATTCTTCTAAAGTATTTGGTATGGCTGGTATTCTTGATACTGCACGTTACAGAGCATTCTTAGCCACTGAATTACAAGTGTCCCCTAATGATATTCAAGCTTTATTAATGGGTGGTCATGGTGACACTATGGTGCCACTACCACGTTATACTACTGTTGGTGGTATTCCTGTTACTGAGCTTATTGATGCTGATAAATTAGAGGCTATTGTGAAACGCACCAAAGGTGGTGGTGGTGAATTAGTGAAGCTAATGGGTACTTCTGCCTGGTATGCTCCTGGTGCTGCAGCTGCTCAAATGTGTGAAGCTATTGTGAACGACCAAAATAGAGTTTTCCCTGTTTGCGCACTGCTTAACGGTGAATATGATCAAGAAGGTGTATACTTGGGCGTGCCTGTAAAATTAGGCAAGAATGGTATTGAGGAAATTGTTAAAATTAACCTTAACAAAGACGAACAAGCTTTATTAGATGAATCTTCTATAGCTGTAAAAGGTGTCATGAAAGTTTTGGATGATATGAAATTATTCTAGATTAAAAAAACAACCAAATAAATAATCAGAAAGCCGCCTTAGAATTTTTCTAATGGTGGCTTTTAATTTTTATTCTTATCTTTAGCTGATAAAAAATGACCTATGAACTACAAAACAACTATTGTTAAAATTGAAGATGGATTAAAAATACACCTTCATCATTGGATACCAGAAAAACCTAATAAACTAATGTTTTTAATACATGGTTCGGTTGAACACGCCAAGCGTTACGATTATTTTGCCAGAAAATTAGCGGAACAAGGTTTTATAGTGATTGCACCAGATCAACGAGGTCATGGTTTAACAGCACAAGAAAGTGGTGTTTTTTCACATTTTGGTGATAAGGATGGCTTTTTGAGAGCAATAAATGATTTAGATGAGATTCTAAATCATATTAAGGAAGAATATCCCAAGCTTCCGAGAGCAATTTTTGGACATAGTCTGGGGTCTTTTTTAGTGCGTAAATTTATTTCTTTAAGAGGAGATGATTTTAAGGCAGCCATTATCACAGGCTCCAGCTGGGGAAATACAATGGAATTAAAAGGTGGTTTATTACTCACTAAAATATGGTCCTTATTTACAGATAAGAATACACCGAATCAAAAATTTAATGATTTTTTATGGGGACAAATAAATGCGAAAGTAAAAAATAGAAAAGGAAGCTTGGATTTTATCAATAGTGATGAAAAAGAAGTAGAAAAATATATGGCAGATCCTTTGAATGGAAATACCATTACTATTGAATTTGGAGCACAAATGTCAAAGGCACTGTTAATGGTTCGTGAGGATGAAGTATTTATAAATACACCCAAAGGGCTTAATATTTATCTGGCTTCAGGATTAGACGACCCTCTTTCTAATAAAGGGAAGGACATTAATCTTATTGCTGAAAAATATAGAAAAACTGCTCATGAAAACGTGACAGTTAAATTATATTCTAGTGCTAGACATGAAATTATTAATGAACCAAACAAAGACGAAATCATTACCGATATAATTATCTGGCTGAATAATATTTTTAAATGAAAAAGCAATACATCCTTTCAATAGATCAAGGCACAACTAGCTCCAGAGCTATATTGTTTGATAAGAATCAGCAAATTGTTGGTGTGGAACAAGAAGAAGTAAAAATGTTTTATCCTCACAAAGGATGGGTAGAGCAAGATCCTAATGAAATATGGGAAACAACTTACCAATCGATTATCAAGCTTTTAAAAAATAATAATGTATCGGCAAAACAAATTGCTGCTATTGGTATTGCAAATCAGAGAGAAACAACTGTTGTTTGGGATAAGAAAACAGGAGAACCTATTTATAAAGCTATTGTCTGGCAGGATACCAGAACTCAAAAATACTGTTCAGAAATTAAAAGTGGAGCCTATTCAAATTTTATTTATAACAAAACGGGGCTATATGTAGATTCGTATTTCTCAGCCACAAAAATAAAATGGATTCTCGATAAATATGATAAGAATAGAGAACGTTCAAAAAAAGGAGAATTACTTTTTGGAACCATCGATACTTGGCTTTTGTGGAAATTAAGCGAAGGAAAATTTCATTATACAGATTATACCAATGCATCGAGAACCATGCTTTTTGACATCAAAGAAAAAAAGTGGAGTTCGGAGTTGTTAAATTATTTCGATATACCCAAAGAATTACTACCTGAAGTAAGAGCTACAAGTGAAATATACGGCTATACCAGCAAAACCTTTTCAGAATGCGAAATCCCTATTGCCTCTATGGTTGGTGATCAGCAATCTGCTCTTTTTGGTCAACAATGCACCAAAACGGGGATGGTAAAAAACACCTACGGAACAGGTTGCTTTATGCTGATGAATACAGGAGATAAAATAGCACATTCTAAACATGGTTTACTTACCACTATTGCATGGCATAAAAATGGTAAAACTACCTATGCTTTAGAAGGAAGTGTATTTGTTGCTGGAGCAGTAATACAATGGCTAAGAGATGAAATGGGGCTGATAAAAGATGCTGCCGAGAGTGAATTGATGGCTAACAAGGTGAAAGATAATAATGGCGTTTATTTTGTGCCGGCTTTCACCGGTTTAGGAGCTCCCTATTGGGAGGGCTCTGCCCAAGGTGCTATTACTGGACTTACAAGAGATTCAAATAAAAACCATATTGTTAGGGCTGCATTAGAATCTATGGCATTTCAAACAAAAGATGTATTAAATGCTATGATTGTGGATAGTCAATTATATCTTATAAAATTGCATGTGGATGGAGGTGCTGTTCAAAATAATTTTTTGATGCAATTCCAAGCAGACATCTTGGATGTGGAGATTATTAGACCAGTAATTCAAGAATCTACAGCATTGGGAGCCGCATTATTCGCAGGTTTGGCTACAGGTTTTTATTCAGAAGAGGAGATTAATCAAACTCAAAATATTGATAGAATTTTTAAACCGTCTATGAAAGAAAAGGATAGACAGAATTACTATAAAGAATGGCTAAAAGCTATTAAAAAAGTGAGAAACTAACTTCAAATATTTAATTCACGAATCATAAATACCCATTAGAAATTGTAAAAAATAGAGTCAACATAATTTTGAAACAAGGAAAATGATGAAAAAAAAGAAAACCATAGTGGTGTTAAGTGGAGCTGGAATAAGTGCCGAAAGTGGCATTTCTACTTTTAGAGATGCGAATGGTTTGTGGCGGAATTATCGAATGGAAGAGGTAGCTAGCCCTATTGCCTGGGCCAACGATATGGATTTGGTTTTGGAGTTTTATAATATTCGAAGAAAACAGTTGTTTGAAGTAGAACCTAATGCAGGTCATCAAGCCTTAGTAGATTTAGAGGCCTATTTTAATACTCAAATCGTTACTCAAAATGTAGATGATTTACATGAGCAAGCTGGAAGCTCTAATATATTACACCTCCACGGAGAGCTTAAAAAAGTACGCAGCACTGAAGATGAGAGTCTGGTATATGAGATGAAGCAATGGGAGCTTAAAAAAGGTGATTTGTGTGAGAGAGGCTCCCAATTACGACCTCATATTGTTTGGTTTGGTGAAGCAGTTCCGGCTTTAAGTCAAGCAGTGGAAATTGTGCAACAAGCAGATATATTGATTATTGTTGGAACTAGTTTGGTTGTATACCCGGCTGCAAGCCTTATGGATTATGCCCCTGAAGATGCTCAAATATATTATGTAGACCCTAATGCTTCTCAATTGTCATATAATAAGAGAGTAAAATGTATCTCGGAAAAGGCTTCCTTGGCTCTCCCTCTGTTAGTCAATGAATTAATAGAGAATCAAGAATGACAAGAAATTGTATATTTGCAGCAAAATTTAAAATATGAGATATTTATCTATCATTTTTACAATGATTATATTTATAGGCTTATCAGCTTGTAAAAAAGAGGATGATCTGAGTCAGAATGAGCAATTGACTCTTGATATAGAAAAAATAGAGAACTATCTAAATGAACATGATTTAGAAGCAGATAAAACAAATTCAGGATTGTATTACATCATTAGCTCGCCAGGATCTGGTACCTACCCAAGCGCAACTAGCACTGTAACAGTGCAATATGATGGCAAATTACTAGACGGAACTGCTTTTGATGATGGCACTATAACTTCTCCCTTAAGCAGATTAATACAAGGATGGATAGAAGGTATTCCTTTGTTAAAATCAGGAGGAAGAGGCCGTTTATTTATTCCTAGTTATATGGGATATGGTGCTGGTGGTAGTGGTAAAGTACCGGCAAATGCAGTCCTAATATTCGATATTCATCTGATCAGCTATTATTAAACTGTTTGAAAATAAACACTAAATATCGTCCGCTTTTTTGGTTGATTATTATCTCCACTCTTGCACGAATATTTATAGCTTCTTTTGTGGAATTAGGTAATGATGAGGTATATTATTATACCTATGCTTTATTTCCCGCTTGGAGTCATTTTGATCATCCACCAATGGTGGGTTGGTTTATCCAATTGTTCTCTGCAAACTTCTTTATGCATTCTCAATTATTGTTGCGTTTATCATCAATTGTATTAGCAGCTGTTAATACATGGTTGATGTTTGAATTGGGCCGTAAAATAAATAATGAGAGAACAGGTTTGTACGCAGCTGCACTTTATACGGCTTCCATATATACATCACTTATTGTTGGTGTTTTTATTATGCCAGATACACCTCAAATTTTCTTCTGGATTTTATCCTTATACCTCATGCTTGATATTTTGCCTGATAAGGAAACTTCACAATCGAGTAAAAGAAATTTTTTGCTACTAGGTGTACTTATCGGTTTTGGAATGCTATCAAAATATACTTCTGTTTTTTTGTGGTCGGGGGTGTTTCTTTACCTTCTATTCTATAACCGTAACTGGTTGAAGAGTGTAAGCCTTTATATCTCTGGCTTGATCAGCTTATTGATTTTTAGTCCTGTTTTGTGGTGGAATAATAAGAACCATTTTATTAGTTTCACATTTCATGAGGATAGAGTAAGTTTATTAGATTCTCCCATTCGATTTGATTTTGTAGGAACAGAAATGTTGGGGGAGTTTTTATATCAAAATCCTGTTGTGTTTATTTTGGTATGGATAGCAGTAGTTTTTGGCATTAAGCATCGAAATTATTTTATGGAATGGCAGAAATTTCAGATATTGCTACTTCAGGCACTTCCTATGATAGCGGTATTTCTTTTTGTATCCTTTTTTCGTAAAACCTTGCCACACTGGACCGGTCCTGCTTATATTTCTTTAATTTTGATAGCTGCTGCATATTTAAGCGATAGGTATAAAGATGATATGAGGATATTCCCGAAATCTATCAGTCTGGCACTAATAAGTATCTTTTTGTTGATTTCGATTGGCTTTGCTCAGGTAAATTATGGCATCATTAATTTAAAAAAATGGGCAGGTTCCGATTTAACTTTAGATATGTATGGCTGGCGAAAATTAGCAGCTCCTTTTGCAAAGGTAAAGCAAGAGGCTGAGGCCAAGGCGGAAATAACAAAAAATGCACCCATTATTAGCTATCGGTGGTTCCCGGCTGCTCATATCGATTATTATGTTGCTTTGCCTAACCAAACCAGCGTTTTGGGCTTAGGATCTTTGGAGCGAATTCATAAATACGCTTGGATTAATAGAGAAAGAGGTGGTTTTTATAAAGGAATGGATGCCTGGTATTTGGCTTTTGATTACGATTATAAGTCTCCCGATTTTTTAAAGCCTTTTTTTAATAACATTATCCCTAAAGATACTATTGAAATACAACGTGGTGGCGAAACTGCCAAATTAGTATATGTGTATCTTTTAAAAGATTTAAAGAAACTGCCAAAAAGTGATTTTGAGGCCTTTTTGAAGAAGTCGAAAAATCCTTAATATCATTTTAAGACAGCATTTTCATTTTTCAATTTCTGATCAATAAATGATACTTTTTATCATTTGTTTATTTTTCCAATGACTATACAATTTTATTAATTTTGCAGTATGAATTATCAAGAAGTTTTAAATAGAATACATCAAGAAGTACAACAAAAAAAGAATCGAGGGAAGGTTGCTACCTATATACCAGCTTTAGCAGAGGCCGATATTCAGAAATTTGGGATGGCTATACACACCATAGATGGTGAAGATTATCAAGTGGGTGATGCTGAGGAGTTTTTCTCTATTCAAAGTATTGCAAAGGTCTTCACTTTAACCAAAGCTATACAACAACATGATGAAAAAGTATGGAAAAGAGTAGGAAAAGAGCCATCGGGAACTGCCTTTAATTCTTTGGTGCAATTGGAAGTGGAACAAGGTATTCCTCGTAATCCATTTATGAATGCAGGAGCATTAGTTATTACAGATATGATAACAAAAGGCACTGGTAAGATGAAAAAGGATCTCATAGCATTTGTTAGAAATCTGTCAGGAAATAATCAGGTTTCATACGATTTTGAAGTGGCACATTCTGAAGAAGAAACCGGATATAGAAATGTGGCTTTAGCCAATTTTATTAAAAGCTTTGATAATTTAACAAATGAGCCTAAGACAGTTTTAGATGTTTATTACCATCAGTCTGCCATACAAATGAGCTGTCTTGATTTAAGTCGCGCCTGCATTTTTCTGGCCAATAAAGGGCAATCGCCATTTTGTAAAGAACAAATATTAACGCCAAGACAAACCAAAAGGATGAACTCTATATTGCTGACTAGCGGAATGTATGATGCCGTAGGAGATTTTGCTTATCGTGTTGGTCTTCCAGGCAAAAGTGGTGTTGGAGGTGGTATTGTTGCCATTATTCCAGGAAAATTAGCTGTAAGCGTTTGGTCTCCAGGCTTAAATGCCTCCGGAAATTCACAAATAGGGCTTAAAGCTTTGGAATTGTTTACTACATATACAGGTATTTCTGTTTTTTAATGTTATTGTCATGTAGTCTTTCTATTAAAAAAGCTATTGAATTTAAAAATTTCATTACTTTGCAAAGCAATGCTAAAGACGTTTTACAAATCAGAATTTACCAAACAAGTTGCCACACTTTTAACGGGGAGCGTACTAGCTCAGTCCTTACCATTTATTGCTGAGCCATTTATTACTAGATTATATACGGCTTCGGAATTAGGAATTATTACTCTATTTATTTCTGTAGCCATGATGTTTTCTATTGTGGCCGCAGGAAGGTATGAATATGCTATTATGCTCCCTAAAAGTAAAAAGAAAAGCATAAATCTATTATTCCTTTCTTTATTTATCACCATCTTAGTGAGCGTTCTTTCTTTTATAACAGTTTCGTTAATGAATGACTGGATATGCGATATTAAGGGAAATGATGAACTGGGAAGGTTCCTTTGGTATGTTCCACTTTCTGTATTATTTGCAGGCGTATTTAATAGTTTTAATCAGTGGGCCAACAGAAATGCTTACCACCGGTGGATGTCGGTATCAAAAGTAACTCAAAGTGGCACAATGGCAGGTTTAAACGTTTTGTTTGGGTATATGAAAATGGGTAGCGTGGGTTTGGTTATTGCATTTCTAAGTGCACAGTTTCTGTCTGTCTTTCCCTTGCTTTTCCCTTTCCTGAAAAAAGATAAAAAAATGATTAAAGAGGTTAATAAGCATCAAATGAAATCATTAGCGCTGGAGTATAAGAAATTTCCAACCACAAACTCACTACATGCATTTACCGATATGTTTTTCTTAAGCCTTTTAGTGTTTCTTATTAGTTATTATTTTGGTGACGATGTAACAGGTTATTATGGGCGTACTTACAGATTGCTTTTAGCGCCCTCAATTTTAATTGGAGGCGTTGTAGGGCAAGTTTCTTATAGAAAAATGTCGATAATGAAAGCTAATGGAGAAAATATGCAAGGATTTTTTAAAAAGATAGTAGCACTCCTTTTTATTATTGGGTTGCCAATTTTTGTTATCACTATGTTTTTTGGGGACGAGATATTTGAAGTGTATTTAGGTGAAAATTTTCGTATAGCTGGGCGTTATGCTATGGTTTTGGCTCCATGGATCTGGTTAAAATTCATTGCCAGTCCCCTATCAATGATCCCTGTAGTATATAACAGATTAAACGCCTCATTTTTTTTAGGTGCTCTCACAAATATATTATTAGTTAGTGCTGTTGTTATTGGAGGCTCTTTTAAATGGAATGTGATAGACACCTTTAAATTACTAACTTTGCTTCAAATAGTTATTCTTAGTATCTATATATTTTGGACCTATTGGTTGGTAAAAGAAAAATAAAAAAGCAATAAACTATTATGAGAAATATTTTTCAGGCGTTAGGGAGGGTATATTTGCGTTTTATTGCTCGTCAGGCAAGACCCATAATGATATATTATTACAAGAATTTCCAAGGAAAAAAACATCCTAATATTAGGATCAGTTCATCTACGGTTCTAGGCAACAAGGAGAAACTTATTCTTCAAAAGAATGTTTATATTGGTCATTTTAACCGTTTGGATGCCAGTAATGGAATAGAATTAGCCGAAGGGGTACAATTAGCTAGTTATTGTAGTATTGTAACACATTCTAGTCACCAAGCTATTCGCTTATATGGTGATAAATATCAGGATTTTAAAAATCATATTGGTTATAATAGAGGTCGTGTCTTTATTGGTAAATATACTTTTGTGGGGCCTCATTCTTTTATTATGCCAAATACTAAAATAGGCAAAGGCTGCTTGATAAAAGCTTATAGCTATGTAAAAGGTGACTTTCCTGATTTTTCTGTCATCTCAGGTAATCCTGCAAAAATCGTTGGAAATACAAAAGATATAGATGTAAAAACATTAGACAAAAATCCAGAATTATATGCCTTTTATAATACTTGGGCAAAAGAATAATATGATAGGAGAGCCATTTAAATATCTTGTGTTTGGCAATGGCGAAAGCGTTCATCTGCTTAAATGGGTGAGAGAATTACAAAAATATTTCGATGTTATTGTGGTTTCATCCTTAGGTTTTATGCCCGAATTAGATAAATTACTCACAGAAGACAGAAAATATTCCTTTAAGATAAAACAAAATGAAAATGGTGCTAGTACTGGTTTTTTGGGGAAATTAAGTCAGTTAAAAAGAATTATTAATCAGACCAAACCTAGTTTTGTAAACGCTCATTATATAAGTAGCCATGGCTTTTTAGTGGCTTTGGCAAAAATAGGGAGTAAGCATAAATTTACATTTATTGCTTCAGCTTGGGGTACCGATGTATTAGTATTCCCTTGGAAGAATAAACTATTTTTCTATTCCATAAAATTCATATTAACAAAAGCCGATTGGGTGACTTCTGATTCTGATTATATGTCATCGATAATAAAAAAGATTAAAAATAGAGAAGTGCTTACCTTTACTTTTGGTTTAGATAGCTTGCCCAATTATGATGATACTAAAAAGGATGAGAATCTGTATTTTTCTAATCGTATGCTCACCAAGAATTATAATATTGATCAGGTGTTGATTGCATTTTCCAAAATATTTCAAAAGAATAACCAAGCTCGTTTATTGCTTTCACATAAAGGTGATGAAAAAGAAAACTTGGAGAAGCTAAGTATAGATTTGGGTTTAGAGAAAGCGGTTGATTTTATAGGATTTATCCGGGAGGCTGAACAAATTGATATTTACTCTCGAGCTTGTTGTTATTTTTCATTACCCACTTCCGATTCTACGAGTGTAAGCTTGCTCGAAGCATTAGCCTACGGTTGTATTCCTATCTTGTCAGATATTCCTGCCAATAAAGAATGGGTGGTCGATGGCAAAAATGGATTGATAATAAGTGAGGATATACCTTTAGATAAATTACAGAGATTAAAAAAAAATAGAACTCAAATAGCTCAGAAGAATAGAGAGATAATTGCTCAGAAGGCAATTTTTCCTCATCTTATAAGTCAGTTTGTTGGTAAAATTGCCAATACTAAAGAAGAATCAAATGAGTTTATAAAGGATCTGGTTTCTGTGATAACCCCATCATATAATTCAGCTTTATTCATTTCAGAAACTATAGAATCGGTATTGGCACAATCCTATCAAAAGTGGGAAATGATTATTGTTGATGATTGTTCAACAGATCATAGCCGCGATATTATTCAACAGTATTGTAATAAAGATAAAAGAATTAAACAAATTAATTTAACGGATAATTCGGGCGCTGCAATAGCTAGAAACACAGCCCTTTTATCAGCAAAAGGTCAATATATAGCATTTTTAGATAGCGATGATATTTGGATGCCCAATAAACTGCATTTACAGTTATCATTTATGAAAAATAATAATACGCCAATTTCTTTTACAGCGTATCAAGTATTTAATGAAGTATTATCTGATCATTTATATTCCATAGATGTTCCAGATATTATTGATTACACAGGATATCTGAAAAACACAATAATTGGTATGTCAACTGCTATTATAGATAAGGCTGAAATTGGTATATTTGAGTTTTATAATATTAGAACTAGACAGGATACCTATTTGTGGATTTCTTTATTAAAAAAAGGATATAATGCATACGGATTTAATACGCCTTTGATGAAATACAGAGTGAGAAAAGAGTCTATATCTGCAAATAAATTAAAAGCTGTTCAAAGGGTGTGGTTTCTTTATTATCATTTAGAAAAACTTGGGTTTTTTAAATCACTCTATTATCTATCCTGTTATGGATTTAATGCATTAAAAAAAAGAAGAAAAAAATGATACCTTTCTCACCACCACATATCAAACAAGAAGCTATTGATGAAGTAGTAGACACTCTAAAGTCGGGATGGATAACCACAGGCCCCAAAACCAAGCTTTTTGAACAAAAAATTACAGAATACTGCGGTGCAAAAAATACACTCTGTGTGGGTTCAGCCACTTTTGGTTTAGAAATTATTTTACGTTGGTTTGGCATAGGCCAAGGCGATGAAGTAATTATTCCTGCCTATACTTATACAGCTACGGCAAATACTGTGGTGCATACAGGCGCAAAAGTGATTATGGTGGATGCCAATTCGGATGATTTTAATATGAATTTAGCAGAAATAGAAAAAGCCATAACGCCCAAAACAAAAGCTATTATTCCGGTAGATATTGCCGGATTACCTGTGGATACTACTAAAATCATTAAGTTATTATCATCCTCAAAGATGAAACAGTTTTTTAAAGCAAGAAATACCATACAAGAAAAACTGGGAAGGGTTTTGGTTTTAAGTGATTCAGCTCATTCTTTAGGGGCACAATTACATAAGAAGAAAGTAGGTTCCTTTTCTGATATTACGGTTTTTTCTTTTCATGCCGTTAAAAATCTGACTACTGCTGAAGGTGGTGCTATAGCTTTTAATATGCCAGAAGGATTTGATAATGAAGCTATTTATAAGGAAATAAATATGATTTCTTTGCATGGGCAAAGTAAAGATGCTTTTGCAAAAACCAAAAAGGGAGCTTGGCAATACGATGTGTTACAAGCAGGCTATAAAGGTAATATGACCGATATTCAAGCTTCATTGGGCTTAGTAGCTCTCAAATATTACGAAATAGACAATTTACCTGTTCGAAAAAAAATAATGACGGCTTATCAACAAGCTTTTAGTCAATACGATTGGGCAGAGCTACCCATTTTTAAAGAAGAAAACAGAGAAACATCTTATCATATTTATACCCTTAGAATAAAAAATATTACCGAAACGGAGAGAAATACAATTATTCAAAAGATATTTGATCAAGAGGTTTCTGTTAATGTGCATTTCAAACCACTTCCTATGTTTTCAGCCTATAAAGAAAGAGGTTTTGATATTAAAGATTACCCCATAGCCTATGATAATTATTCTCGCGAAATTAGTTTGCCGGTTTATCAGGACTTAACAGAGGAGCAAGTAGAAAAAGTGATTATAGCTGTGGTGAATGCAGTGGAGGAAAGTATTCATGTTTAAAAGATTATTTAATATTATAGTGTCTTTATTGGGTTTACTTATTCTGTTGCCTTTATTTATGCTTATTTCTGTTGCCATTTTATTAGAAACCAATGGGAGTATTTTTTATAGACAATGGAGAGTAGGCAAGGATAATCAGGATTTTCAGATGTTTAAGTTCCGATCTATGATTGTGGATTCCGATAAAAAAGGTTTGCTCACAGTTGGTGCAAAAGACAGTAGAATAACAAAAGTGGGGAGCTTTATTAGAAGATATAAACTCGATGAATTGCCACAGCTTTTTAATGTGCTTAAAGGGGATATGAATTTGGTAGGTCCTAGACCGGAAGTGCGAAAATATGTTGATTTGTATACCGAACAACAAAAAGAAGTCTTATCTGTACGGCCGGGGATAACTGATTATGCCTCTATTGAATATGCAAATGAGAACGAGCTTTTAGCACATTCAAATGATCCTGAAAGAACATATATAGAAGAAATAATGCCCCACAAACTGGAGTTAAACAAAAAATATTTGAAGAACCCATCGCTTTTTCATGATTTAAAAGTTATGGCAAAAACAATAATAAGGATATAATATTGAATAAGTTGCGTACATATCTACCAAAAATGATTCTATCAACATTTATGCTGATGGTATTTTTGATGCCCCTTTTAAATAGATTTGTCCCTATATTAATTGCTGTACTTTCTTTACTTATTTTGTGGGATGGCTTTTTAAATAAGAACTTTTCTTTTTCTTATAAAAAAATTGTAGTAACAGGTGTACTGTTTTATGTTTTTCATCTTATTTCAGTTTTGTATAGCGATTATAAAGAGGTCGCACTCTTTGATATGGGTGTAAAATTCTCTTTAGTGCTTTTCCCCTTAATTTTCCTTTTTAAAAATCAATATGTTATTCAAAAAAAGAACTGGGTTCTTTGGGCTTTTGTCACTGGTAGTTTAGTGTCTTCATTACTTATGCTAAGTTATGCATTTTGGCGCTTTGATGGACAAGATACATCTGTGTTTTATTATGTCAGTTTGAGCTTATTTCATCCATCTTATATGGCTATGTATTTTATCTTTTCTATTTTAATATTGATAGATTTTATTGGTAGAAAAGAAAGTACGAAAAAGCAAAAACTCTGGAGTTATCTGCTTGTATTGTTTTTAGTGGTCATCATATTTTTATTACAATCAAAGGCTGGTATTTTAAGTTTGGTACTTATTGTCTTGTATTATTCTGTTTTTGCTTTGATAAAGAAACGTTTCTCTGTTGTTAAAATAAGCATTCTTGTTTTGGTTGTTTCCATTGGTTTTATTTCTTTACAAAGAAACAGCCGATTACAAACCATGACTCAATCCATTGAAAAAATTTCAGAAGAAGGTCAAGCAAAATCATCTACAGGTATCCGATATGATATGTGGAAAGTTACCTTTAGAGCTATTTCTGAGAATTGGCTTTTTGGGGTGGGTGCCGGTGATATTAAACCAGTACTTTTTAAAAAATACGAGGTACAAAAGCTCGAAGATGCCATTAATAATAATTATAATGTGCATAATCAGTATCTGGAAACCTTTTTGGGACAAGGGATATTTGGTTTGGGTTTATTACTGCTACTTTTACTTTTTGGCTTATTAGAAGCTATTAAAAGAAACAGTTTGTTTTTAAGTGGTTTTGTTCTTTTATTAGCATTGAGTTTGCTTCCAGAATCTATGCTCAATCAGCAGGCAGGAGTTATTTTTATGGCCTTCTTTTATTATTTCCTTTTTACTTATGATGATGATTAGTCAGAATTATTAAAAAATCATTCTAAGCTGTTTCTCTTATAATCCGTTGTTATTTCAGAAACATTTTTTATCTTAGCCACACGCAAAAATCCTAAAGATGAACATCTTATTAAAAACAAATTCTCATAAAGAAAAGAATGCTTTTGCAGATGTTTATGGTATTAATATCTCTGTTAAGCCGAATCCTGCGAGAGATTGGGCTGCTTTTGATTATACTATACCCGAAAGCCAATCATCAGCAATACTAACAATAACTGATGGCTCAGGTAGAATAATAGAAGAATTATACTTAAAGGGACAACAAGGTCAAGAAATTTGGGATACTCGCTCCTTAAAATCAGGAACTTATATTTATGAGTTTGTAAGTGGAGAATTGAAGCAGACCGGAAAAATTGTGATTATTAACTAACTATTTATACTAAAATCGGCTTCAAATCTTGAAGTCGATTTTATTTTTTGAAACTACAATTATGAAAAATATAATATTAGTTATTCTTTTGTTCCCAATATATGTGTTTTCTCAAAACTTTGTAATGACTTGGCAACAATGCTATGGCGGTACAGAAAATGACAAAGTCAAAAGCATTATACCATATGATGATGGTTATTTGTTTTTTGGTCATACAGCATCAATAGATGGTGATGTAACGAATAATAGCTGTGTAAGTGCAGCTTGGTTAGTAAATATTGATAATAAAGGGGATATTCTTTTCGATAAATCATTTTGTGGTTATAGTGGTGCTTCTGGTACTAAGATTTTAGATGCTGGAGAAGAGGATTTTTATTTAATAGGTTCTAGTGGACCAAATGATACAGGAGGTATAAATGGTTACTGGCTAGCCAAAGTTGATGCAAATTTCAATATTATTTGGCAAGATGTATTAGGCGGAAGTTATGTGGAAGATCCCCGAGGAGGCTGTATAGCTCATGATGGCGGTATTATCGAGTCTGGCATTACCGGTTCGCCCGATGGCGATATTGAAGAGTATTATGGTAGTTTTGATAATTGGCTTGTAAAAATGAATGCCGATGGCAGCCGCGATTGGGTAAAAACCTATGGTAATATAGGAGCCGAGGAAGGTGGTAATATTATCCCCACCAGCGATGGCGGTTATATTTATGCTTGTTCTGGTTATAACTATTTACCCGGCAACACCTATTGCGAAGGTCACGATGGTATGATGGCAGAAGCTTGGCTAATAAAACTAGATGCTAATGGCGAAAAAGAATGGCATCAGTGTTATGGAGGCTCTTATATTGATTCTTTTAAAGATATTATAGAGTTAAATGATGGATATATTGTTGTTGGTAATTCCTTTTCTGGTGATGGTGATTTACCAGGTCATAATGGCATTGTGGGTGAAAATAGAGATATTTGGGTAATTAGTTTTGATATAAATGGCAGTATTATTTGGAGTAGGAATTTTGGAGGAACTGATTGGGAATTCGGAAGGAGAATTTTTCAAAATGACGATTCTAGTTTCACAGTATTAGGAACAACAAAATCTCATGATGGTGATGTACAGGGGAATACAGCACCAAATAATCAATCTGT
>JAOZUW010000121.1 GCA_029938465.1 Bacteroidales bacterium
CTTTTTCAATTTCCACGAGCTCTTCTGCCGTTTTATAATTCCGTTGCGAAACTACTGCTGTTATTAACTCAGATGATGCTTTTGTTTTAATTTCTTTTTCTGAGAGCCCTATCATATTCATAAGTTTCAGGATATTCTTTGATCGATATTGAGGTAAGAAGTGAATGGGCTCCTTTCGTTTCTTAGCCTGACTTACGTATTTGAATAAATCGTTTATGCTTCCGGTATTCTCAACACCGCACGAAGTAGTCAACTCTTGAATGGTAGGCTGTTTTCCCATCCATACAAAATCTTCTACAGTAAAATCATCTCCATAAATAGATATTCGGCCATTTGCAGTATCTAATAGTGCAACTAAACCGGGTCGTGATAATCCAAAATAATATAAGAATGTACTGTCTTGTCTGAAATGATAAGTATTATCAGTATAGTTCATCGGGCTTTCGTCATTTCCAAGTATTAGGATGATTCCAGCATTAACTTTCTCTAATAATTCTTGCTGTCTTTTTGTATAGGTTTTTTTGCTAAACATATGCCTGATTTTTAATATTAATAATATTCGATTGTTTATCGTTAATTCTTTATTGAGGATATTTTTATGGAAAGCCATTTTTCCAATGTTGCAATAAATTTCTCTTGTTCCTCAGAGGTCATTGATTTTATTCTGGCATTACCATGATGTTTCCCTTTCAAAATAAACCATTCAGAATCTACATCTTCATTATAAGGAACTGCCGATGCTGTCCAAGTATCATTTCCTCCATATATATAAATAAATTTATCACCACTGGTCTTTAGCCAAAGGTTAACATCTTTTAAAAGTTGACCATCAAATTTATCGATCATCTCGAAAGGATAAAATAGTGCCATAGGGTTAGTATCTGTTGGTAACTCAATTAAATACTCTTTAAATTCACTGGTTTCATATCCGTAATATCCCATTTCGGTGGCCGATTGATAATAGTGGGAACTCAGTTGTCGAATTGAATTATCACCAAAAAAAGATGGGCTGGAAACAGATATGAAGTATTCAGTAATTTCTTCAATAGTTGATGTATCTGCTGGAATTTTGCTGCAATGGTGGCCCCATTGCCAAAAAGAAAATGGATACTCCAATACAGCATATTCAAATGCCTCATTCAAAGATAAAAATGAGTATTTAATTTTAGCTCCAATACTATAGAATTTTAGTAAAGGGATTATTTCCTCTCTATTTTCTAGAATTCGTATTTGGAAATTCTTTATTTTATTACGACACTCATCAGTTCCTATAGTATCAAGAAAATTATATATTCTTTCTTCTTCATATGATTTATTAATTGGTGCAACATAAGGAACACATACATCAATATCATTTGGATAAAAATAACGATAAAAAATTGTAGTGGCTCCTCCTTTACTTATGCCTGTACTTAACCACTTATTTAAATACAAAGAAGAGAATAGTAATCTAATTCTATGTAAATCTGCAGTAGCTTGTTTTAGATTTAAAAAATGATAGTCTAAAGTATCTGGCATGCTTTCTCCAAAATAGCGATGTTCCACTAGAATCTGGTTAGCTTCAAGCAGTTCGGATAATTCTGTTTTATAATTTCGATACACACCATATCCTGCGGTAACAAACACTGTTGGTTTATCAAACCCTTTATGCGATAGGTAAACTTTTTGACGGAAGAACCCTTTGGTAGTGTCAAAATGATCTATTGGCTGCTTCACATATAATATATATGTATCATAGTTGTTTGCTTCATTAGTTTTTTCATACGTTAGGCCTGAAATATCAGAAATAATTGATTCAATATTCTTTTCTTGCGCTTGATTGTCAAATGTAAGAAATAAGAATAGTAGTAAAAAGATAGATTTGTTGACATATAATACAAGGGGACTGTAATAGGTTGATCTTTTTTTCATTAAAAACATTTGAAAAGTTAAAAAAAAACTTGGTATATCATTTTTCATATTTTATTCGTACAAATATACATTTTTCCAGTAGTTTAAAAAAAATGATTTTGACAAATGTTTTAGTTAAACCATTTTCTAAAAACTCAAGACTTTCAATATGTTGCTTACAGAGAACGGGAGTCCAAAAAAAATCGGAGCAGGCTGCGCAAAAACTCCCATTTTTATTCTAAAGCAAATTTAACAGCACTTTCAGCGTGTATTCTAGTCGTATCAAAAACTGGAATATTTACATCCTCACTTTTAATCAATAAAGGAATTTCCGTACAACCTAATATTACACCTTCAACGCCATTTTTAATAGAATTGTTTATTATTTTTATATAAGTTTCTTTTGATTCTCGTTTTATTTTTCCGTGTACTAACTCTTCATATATTATTTTATGCACTGTTTCTCTATCCTCTTTATTTGGTATAATCACTTCAATACCAAAATCATTATGGAGTATATTTTTATAAAAATCTTTTTCCATTGTGAATTTCGTTCCAAGGAGTAAGACTTTATTAATATTTTTTCCTTTAATTTTTTTTCCAGTAGCAACAGCGATATGCAAAAATGGAATATTAATATTGTTTATGATCTCTTCACTACATAAATGCATAGTATTTGTACATAAAACAATGATCTCAGCTTTAGCATTTTCTAAGTTCCTTGCAGATTCAATCATTATTCTATTTAATGTACTCCAATCGCCTAGATGTTGAAGTCTTTCTATTTCAGCGAAATCAACAGATTCCATTACACATTTTGATGAATGAAATCCACCTAACACCTCACGTACTTTTTTATTGATAATTTCGTAATATACTTGAGAAGACTCCCAACTCATTCCTCCAATCAATCCTATTTTTTTCATATTGAGATTTATTTTGTTTATTGCCAACGAGAGTCCACGTTTATCTGCCGAAATATAGGTAGGCAGGCAAAAAACCCCATTTTATTTAAAAAGAGCTCCAGATGCTTTATTTCTTTGCATTTACAAGCTGCATTTAGTGAAAAAACGAATCCGCTATTGTGCGTTTAGAAAATAAAAAGTGCTTAGTTGGCTTGTTTTGAGTTTAAGAATCAGCAGATACATTGGCTTTAATCCCCATAACACTTCTTTCAAAGCTCGGTTCTCCCGTTTGGGCGGGACAGGCTATCAACATGGTATTCAGACTCTGGGCTATGTGAACGAATACTTAATTGTTACCGTCTGGCATTTCTTTTAATTCATAATTTGTACTTCTTCCTCCGCTTGCTTCTTTTTGCAAAATATCTTTTTCAATTAAATCTTGAATATCCCTAAGTGCTGTATCTTGTGAACATTTACATATCTTTCCCCACTTAGATGTCGTTAATTTTCCTGTAAATCCATCTAAAAGTCTATTCAACATTTTTTGTTGGCGTTCATTTATAATTGTCTTTGAGTGGGTCTTCCAGAAATCAGCTTTTTGAAGAATCTTCGATAAGGTGTCTGTTGTAGAATCAAAAGAATTATCCAAACACTCTAAAAACCATAAAATCCATTCTGTTATTTCAGAATTTCCTTTTTGTGTTTTCTCTAACTTCCCATAGTATTGTTTTCTATCCAATCTTATTTGAGAAGACATACTGTAAAACCTTTTAATACTATCGTCTGAGCGAGCAAGAAGCATTTCTGTAATAGCCCTTGTTATTCTTCCATTTCCATCTTCAAACGGATGGATTGTTACAAACCATAAATGGGAAATTGCAGCTTTTAAAACAGGGTCAACTGTGGTTTCTTTTTCAACCCAATTGATAAACTTTCGCATTTCATCTTCAATTCTATCCGAATCAGGAGCTTGATAATGAACTTTTTCTTTACCCATAGGACCAGATACTACTTGCATTGGACCATTTGTGTCTTTCCGCCAATCAGCTACAGTAATTTTATACATACTACTCCACCCCGTTGGGAAAAGAGCAGAATGCCAACCAAAAAGTCTTTCTTTAGTTAATGGTAATTGATAACGCTGTGTTGCATCAAGCATCATCTCAACAATACCGTCAATATGTCGTTCTGATTCAATTGCTCCAGCAAGTTCTATCCCAAGCCTTCTTGCTATTGATGAACGAACTTGTTCTAAATCAAGAACCTCTCCTTCTATTTCTGATGATTTGACAATTTCAATTGTCAAAGTGTTTAAAACAGCCTCATCTTGTAAATCAAACCCTAAAGATTCCATTTTCCCCAATAAACGACCTTGCAAATTTCTTGTTTCAGCTAATTTTAAAGACACTTTTTTTTCGTCCCAAACAAAATCTGTCCAATTATCATCTTCGTGTATGTATAAGTTTATTCTCCGCATAATTTGCTGCAAATATAATGCTTTTTCTCCGTAAATCAATTATTCTCCGCAAATAATATTGTGAATAAAGTGATTTTTCTCCGCAATTGATTTTTCTTGCTTCCAATTAACGTCAAATTTAAGCGCTGGTAATCAACGCTTTATTAAATCCAACATCTTGTGGTTTGATATCAAATTCTAATTTTGAATGGCCGAACTTCGGGGAAGCCTACAACGGGAGTTCACGTTTATCTGCCGAAATAAATGCAAGTAGGCAAAATCCCCAATACTATTTAAAAAGAGCCCCAGATGCTTTATCCCTTTGCATTTACAAGCTGCAGTTTAGGTAAAAAACGAATCCATTGTAGTGTGCTTAGAAAATAAAAAATGCTTAGTTGGCTTGATTTGAGTCCAAGGATTTACATATCCATTGGCTTTTATCCCCATTTCTTTCAAACCCCGGTTCTCCTGTCACCAAGAACAAGGTATTCAGACTCTGGGTTATGCAAGGTCCGAATACTTAATTGATATGCATAGTTTTTGCTTTCTAATTACCAGCAAACGGGGTCCCGAAAATTCCAACTGCAAGTTCTGCCCAAACGATTAGGAATGTAACTAGAATAGCTATGCTGAGGATGATTCTGTATTTTGTTCGGGTTACTTTTCTCATAATAAGCTCATACAAGAGACCTGTGCTTAGCAATAAGATGCCCATTACTGCAAAATCGAGACTTGTCCAAGAAACTTGATCTGTGAATTGCATTGCAATGAATGGAATAAGCAATAAAATTGGCACTGTTGTCAAAATGATCTTTAGTCTTTTGTTTTTCATGATAGTCTGTATTTCTTTATAATATTTTCCAATATTCTTCTCTTTCGGTTTCACATTAAAACGTCAGCATTAAGAAATTAATTGAGTTTTCTTAATTTAGAGAATTATGCACAACTATCTACTAACAACAACTACATGGTGTTTATCTTCATTACACCCACCGTATCTGTAATATATTGTAAATAAGAGAGATAAGACTGGTGATTTTTATCAATTTGTTTTATAGCGTTTATCTGTTTTAAAGATAAACATTTTTATAATACAGTCATTACTAGTAATTAATTCCCCAATTTAATCAACAATCCAATATTAAAATCACCTTGTAGAGGAGCCACATAAGAATTCGCACTCATGCCCGATCCACCAGTCCCAGCGTAAAAGCCAACACCAGCAAATTGCATAGGCATCATTAATCGGCCCCTTGCTATCAATCCAATTTTCTTGGAAAACATCACTTTTAATCCAGCTCCTAAAACAACAGAGAACATCCATTTATCTCCAAAGTCGCTGGTATCAAACCAGGTAGCACCAAGAGAAAAGGAACCAAAAGGGATTACTTTTTCATTGGCCAATTGTAATTTCTTAAGAGCTCCTATTTGGAAATAATTGGTCTGCACAAAGCTTTCTTTATAAAGAAAATCAGATCCAATATAATATGGAGAGAAGGTCATCTTGCTTCCCATTCTGGTATAATTAAACTCTACATCCATATTTGCTTTCATAGGAATAAATATGGATAAACCATAGTTTTGCCCATCATAGATTTTCATTTCGCCTTCGTAATAATCTATTTTACCACCAAACTGATAACCTGTAAAAGGAGCTATCTCAATACCTTGAGAGAATAAAAATGTTGGAAACATTAATACGAGTAATAATAGTTTAATCTTTTTCATAGTATTTGTTTTATTATTAATTATTATCTTAATTGGATGTAAGGTTAATTTCTTTATTGAATGTTTTCATGATTTTATTCCATTCTGTTATGCTAGTATTTTGTTTAACGAATATATGAAAATCTATCAAATCAATAAATATATGTTGTCGCATTTTATTCACTTTTTCACTTAGACCTATTAATTCATCTTTTGTTGCATCTTGATTAGAAAGGATCTTATTTTCATATAAATTAGATATTGATATTTCAGATGTCAATTCTTTAATACTATTTATCAATTTATCAAGACCAGACATTAGAAGCTGTTGTTTCTCTTTGTCCGCAATATTTTCAGTTATAATTTTCCTTGTTTTAACAAAAGGGACAAATATTTTTCCCTTTTCCTTATTTTTATCTAGCTTTTTTTGTTTCTTTTCAATTTCCTTATTTAGCGATTTTTTTGAATCGGCCATTATTAAATCCCATTCATCTCCGTTAATTTGTTTATTTACTGTAATTCTAGCATCAACTATTAAAAAGGGCTTTTAGCAAATTTGCTAAAAGCCCTTTTTTTTTAAATTCTTCTTATTCTACTTTTCTTCAACAAAAGGAATCATTTCAAATAATGCATATCTAACAGTTGTTAATATATACAACTCTACTTGATAGAATTGAGTGGCTGTTTTAGCATCGGTAGCTTTTTTAATTTTGTTATAATAAGTGTCAATTAGCTTATCTGTTTTTTTACGAAGATCCAACACTTTTTTCATCCATGCATCTGCTTGCTCATTGGTCAAACCATCCCAGTTTTCAGCATATTCGTTAAGTATGGCTATTCTTTCTTTACCCAGTTCCAAACGCTTCAATTCATACTCTTCGTATAAATCGATAAAAGGAGCAACATTCTCTTCGGTTGGTTGTACAAAAGCTGCAACAATTTGCATCTTATCCAAAGCAAAAGATTTCTGCATAATTTCTATTTCGCTTGATGTTTGCGAGAATGCTGTTACTGTAAAAAGAGTAACTAATACTGATAATAATAATTTTTTCATTTTTCTGTTTTTTATAATTAAGATTTTATAAAACTGCCCAATAAATAGCAGTACTTTAAAGTGCAAAAGTAACAAAATATTACAATTCAAATATCATAAAACCGCAAAAACAACTCAACTTAACTTTCATCATTTGGAAATAAAATTAATAAAAGCTTAAAAAGAAGAAAAAATAAACATACTCTATTCAATGTCGTTCAGTTAAGGAAATATTTTACGTTGATTATATTATTTCTTATATGCCTAAAAAAACAAATGAGTAAAGTTAAAGCGAATATAAGGTGCCCACTGAAAACCCCAATTGCTATAGTGTTCTAATTCGATATAGGTATAATAAAACTGCGATACTAAATCTACTGATATATTGTCGTTAAAATTAAATTGCAAACCAGGAGTGGTATATGCACCATATCCTATTCCTCCTTGACGGAACTCGTATTGCGGAGTATTGCCTCCCGGAATATAATCATAAGGACCTTTATATTTAATATCGAGGACCAAACCATAAATTTCAATTTTATTCATCCTGACTACCGTATTATTCAAATTAAATCCTGTTTCAATAATAAAGTTTATCTTATCCGAAAGCGCAAATTTGTTGATCATTCCAATATCAATATTTATCCTATCCTCTTCCCCCATAATACTGGATAAAATATACTGATCTTCTTTATTACTAGGTGGCATTTCTATATCATTATAAATCACAAAATTATCTTTTGTTACCAATTTGGAGTAATTCATAGAAACGGAAATACCAATACTTTTACTTAACCAATAACGCCCTGTTAATCCGGCATAAATAGCAGGCAAATAGGTCATATTCGTTGGGTATTCAGCATGATAGGTAGAAGTATCTCCCAGCAAATAACGGAATCCATTTTGCTCCAACACTTCATTAATCATATTTCTATAATCCACATTATAAATAATCTTATCAGCACTATTCATGCCATCTTCATTACCAGCTCCATTATAAAAATTAGCCGTATTTTTATTTCCAAAATACACACCTACATTTAAACCTGCCTCCATACCCACAAATTTATCTTCAGTCCCATTGTTTTCTTCAGTTACTTGAGCCTGAGCAATAATGATAATAAAAAGAAATGCATAAAGAAGAAATATTCTAATCATATAGTGTTTTTCGCAAATGTACATTAATTTAGGTTTCTAAAATATTTCAAAGCCTACAAGTACTTTAGGAGATACTACTACCTTAAATCTGCAAAGGTATTTCTACTACAAACCCCAACTGCCTATCATTGTTGAGAATGCCTGCCTAGTCGGCAGACAGGCTATTAAAAACCTACTCACCATAACTACTGCTATGTCTGCGT
>JAOZUW010000029.1:0-5153 GCA_029938465.1 Bacteroidales bacterium
AAGAAAACACTGAGTTTCACAGAGAAAAGCTATAATAACATTGAATTTCTGATACTGATTAATTACAGATTTTGTTGTATTCTGTATTTCGAAAATACCTAGCTGGTAGAACAAATAATTTACAATGTTTCTTGTTTATTCTTTGTGTGACTTTGTGCTTCTTTGAGTAACTTTGTGTAACAGCTATATCACAGAGCAACACTAAGACTGGGTAGCTGAGATCTTGCTATTAGATCTTCTATTCTATTGAAAAATGAAATTAATTATTCCAATTTTCTACCCTCACCAGATTGATAGTGGTATTTAAAGCTAATATATCCTGAATTTCCATCAGAATTATAATAGCCATTTATCCATAGTTTGGCATATTTTCCTTCTGCTGTTTTTATCACAAAAATATGGTCGTTTGGAACAAATGATGGTCCTTGACTGCCCATTTCTCTGACAATACAACCTTTAAAAATATCATTTCCAGTGGAAATCATCCAGCTTACATTTTGCCCAAGAAACTCTTCCACAATTAAAATCGTATCATCAACAATATATCCACCTTCCGCAGCTTCTAGCAGAGAGCTAAAATCTACTTTACCAGCATCGTAAGCACTTCCTTGGCCACTTCCTGACTCTCCACCATTGGTTCTTACATTATACCTATTGAAGGCTATATCCCAGCTTAAGGACTGCATATGATCTGTAACATCTACCTCTTTACCTTCTTTTAAAGAATAATAGATCCAATCGTTACCATAATCGGTTTTACGACTTAAAGAAACATCAGCGCTTTTCACACCATTACTGTTGTCATCGGGTGTGTTATCATCATCTTTTTTACAAGATGAAACAACTAATACCAAGCTCAACAAAGCTAAAAATCCAATTTTTAAATTTTTCATTTTTTTATTTTTAATTATTTATTGATTATTATTTATTTGTTTGTTTTTATTTTTCATCAAATCACTAATTTTATACTCCAACTCTGTTAGAGTTAAGGATTTCATATATTTTCTGTTAACGAACTAAATTCCCTATACAATTTGTCAATATTTAATGATAGACTGATAAAACCTCTTCTTCCTGGAGATAAATTGGAATTAAAAGTTACTATTGGCGTTTTATAATTAAAAATATTATCAACTCCAATCACCAAATTAATCCCATTGTGAAAGTTTTGAGAAACACTTATTTTCCAAAGAGAAAAAGCATCATAATGCGCTTCAAATGTTCCTAAAGTATTGATGCCATTGAACACAATATCTGTTGTTTCATAATAATCCTTGGCTCCTGTAATCACTCCAGAGAAATTAACTTTCAAATCATAAACCCTTTTACTTAAAGAATACTCTAAACGTACATTTCCGCTATGTGGTGCAATAGCCGAAATATTAATATCGTTTTTCTGTTTATGATCCTGGATATAAGAGTAACCTCCTGATATAAAGAAACCTCTACCTATATTATATTTAAGCAAAACCTCCAATCCTGCAATATCTGAATCATCAATATTGGTATAATTATAAATATCAATTCCATCTTCAGATATAGTCCAATAGCCATCAATTTTATTTTTAAACCAGTTTTTATATAGGTTCACACTTGTATTCCACTTTGATTTAGTATATTCCAGAGAAACAGATAGATAATGATTAGTTTCGGGCTGAAGATTGGGATTACCTTTAATAAAAAAGGTTCCAATGGGACTCCAATTCATATATAATTCCTTAATTGTTGGCGACCTGAAACCTCTTGCATAATTAAAGCGCAAACTTAAAGGAGGAAGCTTATACATAGCTGAGAATTTAGGCGAAACATTGGCTCCAAAAGAAGAATGATAATCTAATCGCAAACCTCCTATAAAACTCAATTTAGAATTCAGCTTAAAATCATCCTGAAAATAAGCTATGGTGTTACTACTATTCTTACTCACTAATGAATCCCTACCGGCACTAAACTGCTTAGTCGACATATCTTCAAGTAAATACTCAGCTCCAGCAGTTAACAAATGCTTTTCTCCTAAGGAAAAGTTAACTAACAATTTAGGATTATAAAAATGATGGGCATACTCTTGTACTCTTTCTCCGGATTTTTCTCTGTATTCAAATTTGTTATACAAATCATCCAAATAAGAAAATTCAATATTTGATTTTTCAGAAAATGTATAACTTGCTTTTAGCCCCCATCTATAGTCTTCAAACTGATCGAATTTATTATCCCTTTTAAAATCATATCTATTATGAAGATAATAAGATGCATTGGCTCGAATTTTAAACTGCTCACTAAAACGGTACTCAAAAACCTGAGAAATAGTATAATCCTCTGATCCAGGCACATAGGTTTTAGTATGTTTTCGCAACACAGTATCGTATTCAATAATATCCATCACCAAAGTATCTTCACTTTCCAAAATATATGCATCGGTACTTTTAATTACGAAATTAGTTTTTGACATCAGCTTCTCCATTTGTGATCCTAGAGTCAAATTCATTGTTTTATTCAGTTTATCTAGGCTGTTTTTATAAGTGTACAAATCATCATCAAGTTGTAAATCAGGGTAATTAATCTGATTATATTGCTGAAAACGAGCACTCATATTAAACTCCACTCTGTCGCGAGGTTTTTTAGTGATAATATTGATTACACCTCCCATGGCCTGTGAGCCATATAAAGCCGAGGAAGCTCCTTTAACAATCTCTATACGCTCCACATCATTCATATTGAGTCTGGCATAATCAATATTCCCTTCGGTTTCGCCTGCCATAGGTTCACCATCAATAAGGAAAAGAACATAATTCGCATCAAGGCCTTGCATTTTCATATTGGTACCATAACCTGCTTGATGAAACTCTATTCCAGGAACATCATCTTGCAAAACAGTAGCTATTTCAGTAATACCTCGAGTTTCAATTTCTTTAGCCGTTATCAGTTGTGTTATGGCTGGAACATCTTTTAACATCTTCTGTGTTCTAGTGGCTGTGACTACCACTTGATTTAAATTAAACAAATCCGGTGTGAGTTGAATTATTTTTGCTTCCTGAGATAAAACCGTATCAAAAACTGTTTCATAACCTACGAAAGATATAACCAAAAGACTTTTCTCTTTTACTTTATTCTCTGCCCATCCATCTAAAGAACTAATGGAATATGATTTAGCTCCGTTTATTAAAGATTCAAAACACAAATTAGCATAAGGAATAGGTTTCTTTGTTTCTTTGTCAATTACCTGAATTTCAGATTTTTGAGCATAGGAATAATACCCAACAAATATGAAATACACCATAACTAGCTTTAAGAATAATTTCATGAACTTACATGTTTTTATTGAAATATTATATATCTCCAAGCGCTATACTTATAGTATGAGAGCGCATAAACGTGAATCATCATTCTGTGTTCATTACTATAAAAGCAAACAATCATAGTGAAACAACAGAAAAGAAAGGGTAAGAAATTATAATATACTGGGAGGTCCTCTTAAATCAGGAATTCGTAAATATCCTTTAAAGGAGTGACTACTGCTACTTTGAAATAGCATGAAAGAAAAAGAAGTTTTTATAGAAATATCGTCACTATTCAAAAGTCTAAGAAGCCCTGCATTTAAGTCAAGTTTATAAACAAAAGCCGCATTTTGTTTGAGAGATTTTTGCTCTGTTTTAACAAAAATGATCTTCTCAATAGCACTTTCTTCAGGATGAATATGAAAATTGATAATCGTAGCAAGAGAAACCCAACCAATAGCAAAAGCTATTAGCAGATTCACACTTCTATTTCTACATTTAATTCTCCTCTTCATTATTTAATATTTCCATCGGCTAAATTGACTATTTCTTCGGATTTGAGCAATACCTATTTATAGGTATCTTAGTAATTTAGTGGTATTATAAATAAAACAGAAAGTGACATGAGGAATACTAGTATTTACAACCTTAATACTTCCCTTTCCAACGTTCAGCAATCTTTTTAGCATCTTGTTGTTCTCGAGCATTATGGCCTGGAATATAAAAAGCAGACCCTTTTATTTTTTCCGGTAAAAATTCCACATCCACAAAATTATCTTTATGATCGTGGGCATATTGATAGTTATCGCCATAGCCTATTTGTTTCATCAACTTTGTGGGCGCATTGCGTAGATGTAAAGGAACGGGTATATCGCCGGTTTGTGCTACCATTTTTTGCGCCTTTTTTATGGCCATATAAGTGGAGTTGCTTTTTTCGCAATTGGCCAAAAACACCGTTGTTTGACTTAATATAATTCGAGACTCGGGCCAACCAATTTTGCTTACAGCATCAAAACAAGTATTGGCTAACAGTAGGGCATTGGGATTGGCATTGCCTATATCTTCGGATGCTAAAATAAGCAAGCGCCGAGCAATAAACTTCACATCCTCACCACCTTCAATCATTCGCGCCAAATAATATACTGCCGCATTGGGGTCGCTACCTCGAATAGATTTTATAAAAGCAGAAATCACATCATAATGCATCTCCCCTTTTTTATCGTAGGTGGCTAAATTCTTCTGTATTAACTCACTAACCTGCTTATTGGTAAACTCTATTTTCTTTGTTTCTTCTTTGTAGGTTCCTACTACCAGCTCAATAGCATTATAAAGTTTGCGAGCATCACCACCCGATATACGAAACAAAGCATCGGTTTCTTTAAAATGAAGTTTCAGCTGATGCTGTTCTTGATAATACTCTTGAGCACGCTGAAGCAGTTGTTCCAATTGTGACTTCTCTAGAGATTTTAAAATATACACCTGACAACGAGAAAGCAAGGGCGAGATCACTTCGAATGAAGGATTCTCAGTAGTGGCGCCAATAAGCCTTATAGTTCCATTCTCTACTGCACCCAAAAGACTATCTTGCTGTGATTTACTAAATCGGTGAATCTCATCAAGAAAAAGAACTGCTTTTCTTCCAGAATTTTTTGCTTTTTCAATAACTTCTCTAACCGTTTTAACACCAGCATTTATTGCCGAAAGACTATAAAAAGGTAATTCCAGATTCTGAGAAAGAATATAAGCTAAAGTGGTTTTTCCAACACCTGGAGGACCCCATAGTATCATAGACGGTGCATTACCCGCCTGAATAGTTTTTCTAAGAATACCATCTTTACCAATTAAATGATCCTGACCAATGTAATCATCAAAACTAATAGG
>JAOZUW010000029.1:5253-26425 GCA_029938465.1 Bacteroidales bacterium
CCATTTATTTCTCAAACTTATAAGCAGCTAGCATTTTTTCGAAAACCTCCGTGTTCTCATAAATACCAATAAACGCTTCAGCTCCTGGTCCATAGGCAAAAACAGGAACCATAAGACTACTGTGGCTTCCGGTTGTAAAACGACCTTCTACTTCACCTTTTTCAAGATTGGCCTCATGCACGCTCATTCCTCCTGTCTCATGATCAGAAGTGATAATAACTAAAGTATGCCCATCTTTTTCAGCAAACTTCAATGCTTCCCCAATAGCTCTATCAAAGTCGAGCATTTCTTCTACAACATAACCTACGCTATTATCATGTCCTCCCCAATCAATCTGAGAAGCTTCTACCATAAGAAAAAAACCATCAGTATCTTGCGATAATATTTCTAAAGCTTTATTAGTAGACCGCGGCAAAAACTCACCTCTTTCTGGGTATTTATCAATATGACCTCCTGTATATAATCCAGCTACTTTCCCTGTATGAATATTATCCATTTCCTCAATTGAGTAAACCACTTTAAAACCAACATCTTCCAAGTCAGGAATTAAACTTTGATTATCTTCTCTTTTATTAAAATCATCCAAACCTCCTCCAATAAAAAGATCTAAGCTATTGGTAATAAAAAACTCCGCAATATCCTCATATTGACCTCTACTGTGTACATGAGCAACAAAAGCAGCAGGTGTTGCATGGGTAATTTTACAAGCTCCTACCAATCCAGTTGCCTTATTGTTTTCAGAAGCAATAGTTAAGATACTGGTAAGTGGTTTATCATTTTCATCAACTCCCAGAGCACCATTATTTGTTTTTTTTCCACAAGCTAAAGCTGTCCCTGCAGCTGCAGAATCTGTTTTATAACTATTTTTACTCTTTGTTTTTTGAAAACCTATATATTTGGCATATTGCAAATATAATTGGTCTTTATTGGCTGACATGGCGGCAAATACATGACTTATACCCATACCATCACCTATCATTAGAATAATGTTTTTAACTTCCACATTGGGATCGGCAACAGCAGCGATAGGCACAACAATATGCTGATTAGTTGTGGTATACACATTTTCTGAAGTTTCTTTTTTGTATTTTCCATCGAGGTAAGTCTTCTTCTGAGCCCAACTTATATTTACCAATATCAATAAGGAAATAAGTAATAATTGTCTACTAATATTTATCATCTTGTTTTGTATTTTTACGAACCAATTCAGTCGCATTTCTTAAAGCCGTAAAGTTATACATTTCTATGTTTCTTTATTAGATATCATACAAATAATCCTTATAGGTTTTTTATTATATTTGTGAGCACCTAATTAATTTACCTTTTAATATGAAATACTATTATCTCAATGCATTTTTAATAATCCTTCTATTTTTAATTTACACTCCCATATATTCTCAGGAAATTCACTTTGATGATAATGAGGTTCCTCAGGGTTTTAAAATGCTGTCTTCTGATATGGACAGAAAAACATTCTCCTTTTCTGTTCAAAAGTTTTCTTTAACCCCTGTTATGGTAGAAGGAGACACCATGAGCTTTCTTAATTTTGGTTTATCATTTATACCTGGAGAAGAAGGTAAGCCTGAACTCCCATCTATAACAAAAAACATATTAATCCCTGATGATAGTAAAATAGAACTCCATATCATCTCATCCGAAAAAGAAGTTTTTGAAAATATTGAAATAGCACCTGCTGCAGAGATTCCTATTGAAACTGAGCAGATGAATCCACCTAAAAAAGGGGTACAATATACTCTTAATGAGTTATACCCTAGCGAAATACTGCATTTAAATAAAACCGAAATACGAGGTATGCAAATTGCAAATATCGGCCTCTCTCCTTTTCAATATAACCCTGTTACTAAGCAACTTATAGTTTATAAAAAAATAGAATTTGAACTAATTATTAAAAATTCAAAAGGAACTTATGGCGAAGAGCGTTTTCGTTCTCCTTTTTGGGATCAAATACTATTTGATTTAGTTTACAACGCTATGGATATTCCTAAAATTGATTATCTGTCGAGGAATGCTCAAGAGAAAGAAATGGGTTGTGACTATCTCATTATTGTACCAAACAATCCTATTTTCAAATCATGGGCTGATACCATCAGGCGATTTCGTAACGAACAAGGTATTCATACTAAAATATTGACCACCGAGGAAATGGGTGGTAATAACGTTGAAGAAATCAATGCATCTATTGAAGAAATATACAATACCTGGGATCCGGTACCTACTGCCATTTTACTATTAGCCGATTATGGAGATGATGAAAACAGTATTATAACAAAAAAAATGCCCCACCCTTGGGATTATCAATTTGCCACCGATAATTATTATGCTGATGCTACTCAAAACCATTTACCGGATTTTGTGATTTCTCGAATTACCGCTGCAAATGAAGAAGAGCTAGATATAATGATTCACAAATTCATTAATTACGAATTAAGTCCTCCTATTCAAGTCAGCTTTTATAATGAACCAGTCACATTAGCAGGCTGGGATATTAATCGATGGTTTCAGATTTGCACTGCAACATTAGATGGTTTTATGGAGAATTCTTTGGGTAAAACCTCTGTGAGAATTAATGCTGTATATGAAGGAAATCCTGCAACAGACCCATGGTCTAATGCCTCCAATGTTGGTCCTATTATAGATTATTTTGGTCCAAATGGGCTTCAATACTTCCCAGAATCACCTTCTGATGTTGGAGGTTGGACAGGCGGTTCTACACAAGACATAGTAAATGCCTTTAATGCGGGCTCTTTTCTTATATTTCAACGTGATCATGGTACCATTTTCGATTGGTGGGTACCCTATTTCAATATTGAAGATATTGATGAGTTAAATAATGCTAATCTTTTACCTCACGTATTTTCTATTGACTGTTCAAATGGTGAATTCGATAGTACTGCGGAGTGTTTTGCAGAGAAAATTCACCGAAAATCAGAGGGTGGTGCTTTAAGTATCACTGCATTATCAGGTGGATCCTGGTCTTTTTATAACGACACTCAAGTATGGGGAATGATAGACAATATGTGGCCAGATTTTATGCCTGATTATGGTGAAAACATCATAGAATCTAGAGGGTTTTTACCGGCTTTTGCCAATGCTTCAGGTAAATATTTCTTATCTGCATCTAATTGGATTAATGAAAGTAAAAAGATTATAACTCAACAATTATTTCATCACTTTGGCGATGCTTTTGGAGTTGTTTATACCGAAATTCCTCAAATAAACACGGTGATTTACAATGATGCTTTAGCCGTTGATCAACAATATATAGATGTACAAGCTGAGCCTTATAGTTTAATTGGCTTATCAGTTGATGGAGAATATATTGCCAAAGGTATATGCGATGAAGATGGTTTAGTGAGTATTGAGGTTCCACAACAGTTACCTGCAACCATCATTGATTTAGTAGCTAGCAAACAAAATTTCTTTCGCTATAAAGGTCAAATACAAATTATCCCTATTGAAGGGCCTTATGTTACTTTTCAGAATTATTCAATAAATGAAAACAATGGAGTAATAGAATATAATGAAGAAATTACAATGGATTTTCTTTTAAAAAATCTAGGTCTAGATATAGCTGAAAATATCGAGATTAACCTCACAACTGATGATGAATATATTGACATTACCGATGGGTATGAATTCATAGGAGATATGGATGCTGGACAGGAAGTAAATATCAATCAAGTATTTACTTTTAAAACCGCTACAAATATTCCCGACAAACACTATTTTACTTTATTATTTACTGCCACAGATGGAAATTCTTTTTGGGAAAGAGAGATTGTTTTAAGAGCCCATTCACCCATTCTTGAGTATTCCATAATCCGATTCCAGGAAGTTGAAGGTAATGGTAATGATTATATAGATCCAGGCGAGATTCATACCGCCACTATTGAATTAAGCAATAATGGAAGTGCTGATTTTCCAGAAGGAAATTGTGCCATAAATTCTAACTCCAATTACATTAGTATTGGTGATAACTCATTTGACTTTAGTGCTATTGAAGCAAACCAAAGTTTAATTATTCAACCTGAAATCACTTGCTCTGCTATGGCTCCGCCCATATATTTGGCCAGTATTAACAGTCAAATCACAGCAGGTATTTTTGATTTGGAACATGATTATTATTTTAATATTGGTTTGATAGTGGAAGATTGGGAATCAGAAGGTTTTTCCACATTCAACTGGATTAATGATGAAGATGCAGATTGGGTTATTACTAGTGATTATGTTTCAGAAGGCTTGTTTTCAGCTTCTTCACCTATATTGGAAGCTAATGAAAGAAGTAGCTTGATATTAAACTATCATATAGTACAAGATAATGAGATTTCATTTAGTTTACAGATATCCAGTCAAGAGCATAAAGATAAACTCACCTTTTATATCGATGATATTCCTCAAGAATCATGGTCCGGTCTTATTTTATTTAAACAATTCACCTTGGCTGTTCCTGCTGGCACTCACGAACTTAAATGGGAATACGAAAAAGATGCTACTATTGATGTAGGAATGGATAAGGTGTGGCTTGATTTTATTATTATGCCACCTGGTGAGTCTGTAGTAAATACTTTTGAAAATAATAAAGTGCTAAAAACAACAGGTTTTGCCATTTATCCAAATCCCAATAATGGGACTATGCAACTGATGGTGTTTGATATTACAGAACCTCAGCAATTAAAAATATACAATGCTACCGGGCAATTGGTTTTTATAAAAGCTTTAGAATTAATGGAACCACAAACGACTCTTAATGTATCACATTTACCTAGAGGTTTTTATACTATTCAAATAGAAGATAAGAGCGGCACTATATTTTCACAAAAGCTCATTTTGAAATAAGATTCTTGAATATTATATTTCCTCTTCTTTATAAATTGAAGGGAAACTAATCTTAAAATATATTACTATTGAACGTAAAATAATTCTAGAAAGAAAAGCAATAGTAAAAAAAGAAAAGTTGGCACTTCTTCAAAAAACAAAAAGGACTTTCAACTAAAGGTGGAGGCGGCAAATAGCCTAAACGTTTTAGTTATTTCTAAAAGCGATCTTTTACATAATCATTTATCTCACTAAGAGAGGTAATCTCTTGTGAAGTATTTCCTGAGCGTAAATAGAAACGTTCTGATTTACGACTATTCTTAACTATTTCGACAAATACTGGTTCGTGAGATGCTGTTATGTCTATACGACAAATGGCTTTTTGTTCAATGACAGGAAATTTAATACGCACATTTTGCGTAATAAAAGACACAGTAAATATTTTGTTAAGATACATTCGTATTGTATTTTCAAAAAAGTCTATATCTTTCCTTTTCAGGGTGTTAATATCATTTTCAAGCCCCAATACATTAGCATCATCATCAATACCTATTAATAATGTTCCCCCTTTTGCATTGCTAAATGCAGCAATACTTTTAGCTATTACGCTTTCCAAATCTTTGTTTACTGTTTGTAAATGATAATCGTAATGAAAAGATGACTTAAACTCCAAATGAGAACTTTCACCTTCCTTAATCAACTCAATGGCATGCTTATCGTGACCTTGACTTTTTATAAAATCTTCTAAAGATAAATGAGCTCCTCTTTTTGTTCTCAAATACAAAATAACACTAATAACAATAAACAATATAATAAGAACTAATTCTATAACATGCTCAGTAATAGAAGAATAATATAAACTTTTCTGACTAGCATTTAATACAATACCTTCTATACCATCAATAGGAATGGAGACAGCTTGTCCCCACCAAAATTCATTTTTATAATTAAAGCTATAGGTGCTAGGAATCTTTTCACCTGTTACCTCCCAACTATTCTTTGCCACTATATACAAAGCATCTGAAGCCTTGGTAGTATCCACAGATATAAGATCGGTGATATGCAAAGGAATACATTGATTTTCAATATTAACAAAAAAGCTTTGGTAATCATTCTGACCAAAAAATCTTTTATGTCCACCTATATTTTCTTCGCTTAAAGTCACCACACAAGTCAGTATTTCGTCATCTTTTTTCTTCCATGTAATATGAGAAGCCAAATTAATCTGTGAACTACCAAACAAATTATTTGTAGAATTCCATTGAGCTTGTTCAAATTGTGGTGATTGTAGAAGAATAGCTTCTTTTTCTGAGAAAAAATTAAATCTGTAACCAAGAACCATATCCCAGGTATTTAACAACTTCAATTCAGTATTCACTCTATACCATGTCACATTATCAATATTTGAAGCACTATCAGTAGTATAGATAAAAGTTTTTTTATCGCGTAGAAGTGTAGAAAACCGACCAGAATGAGTAATCACCATTATTCCTTGCAGTTCATTATTCCCTTGAAGATGACGCATTAGGAATTTTATTTGGTCATCAATTGAATAATCAAAAAATGCTGTAGTATCCAATATATTTTTCAGGCTTATTAAATCTTCTTCAACATGCTGAGCTACTTTAACAAATGACTCTGAATATATCTCCCCTCTTTTCTGTATGGCAGAGTCAGGAAAAAAATCATCCATAATTGTTATGGAAAATCCTATAATAACACCAATTGTTATTATTAAACTAATAATGAATAATAGTTTGCTTTTAAATATGATCATAAACTACTTTGTTTTAGGGCAAGAAAGAAAACATGCATGAGCTTCACAAAACTTAAAATCATTTTTTATTAAAATGACCTTTTACTTCTTTTTCATCTGACTGAAATTTAAAACCAACTCTTTTTCCTGTTTGCATTAAACTCCCTTGCCATGCCTTGTTTATCGCTTCTACCGAAACCAAGCTGATCTTATCGTAAGGAGGAATAAGAAGATCAAAATTAAGTGTATATTCTATGGCTGATTCTATAATTTGCTTGATAGCAATTTTATCTAAAAGAGATTTCTCAAAATTATGGTAAATCATTCCTATTTCTTTTTTCCCTTCAATAAAATAGTGATTTTCTTTGTTAACGAGGATACGTCCAATCATATAACCTGCATCATTTTCCCGACCATATTTAAAAGAGTCGGCCAAGAAATTAAATACCTGAATCATACCACAATAGCTACGCTCCTTATCCTTCTTTATATATGGAGTATTCATCACTTCATGCTGGCGAGGGACTTCAAAAATATTGGTATGCATAAAAAATAGTAGTACATCACCACCAAATTTTATTTCAAATTCAAAATCTCCTTTATCTTGGTATTCAAAAGGAACTCGATTACTGATCGTTTTTTTCTCAATGGCCAATGAATAGGAATCAACCATTTTTTTTACTTCCTCTTTAAAATTTTGAAAAATATCAAAAGTAATCGTATAAATATCTTGTTTAAGACTTCCTTTTCCTGCTATGTGTTTAAACAAATTTGCTTGTTTATCTGCTGCCATCTTTATAAGTTTAGATAAAAAAGTAAAATTAATAAAAATAACGACTATTTATGGGTTTTACTTAGCTTATTATTGTAACAATAACTGTATTTTTGCTGTATAAGGAACATCATCAAACCCAAGTACTTAAAAGAATAAACAATCCTCAGATGAAGAATAATAGTTTTACAAATGAAGAGTTAAGAAATGAAATTCGGTTTTTGGATCTGTTAAGTGATAAATTTCCAAGCATTCAAAAAGCCAGTACAGAAATTATCAATTTAGAAGCTATTCTACGCTTACCTAAAGGAACAGAACATTTCTTAACAGATATTCATGGTGAATACAATACTTTCACACATGTTATTCGAAATGCATCAGGAGTAGTTAGACGAAAGATTGAAGATATTTTTGGAAAGACATTACGAAAAATTGAAAAAAATGCTTTAGCCACACTTATTTACTATCCAGAAGAAAAACTCGAAATAGTTCTTAATGAGGAAAAAGATATGGAAGAGTGGTATATGATTACTCTTCAACGCTTATCAATGGTAGCTAGATCTGCAGCAGGGAAATATACCCGTTCGAAAGTTCGGAAAGCCATGCCTAAAGATTTTAGCTATATAATTGACGAATTATTAAACGAACGAACGGAAAAAAGTAAAGAAGATTATTATAATGAAATTATTAAATCAATAATTGAAATTAATAGGGCCAATTCTTTTATAGTAGCCTTATGTAATTTTATTCAGAGATTAATGATCGATCGTTTGCATATCATTGGAGATATTTATGACAGAGGACCTTCGGCTGAAAAAGTAATGTGTGTTCTTTCAAAACATCATTCTGTTGATATTCAATGGGGAAATCACGATGTAATATGGATGGGTGCTGCAGCTGGAATAAAAGCATATATTGCAACAGTATTGCGCATAAGTGCCAGATACGAAAATTTGGATACTATTGAAGATGCCTACGGAATTAGTTTACTGCCTCTTGCTACCTTTGCAATGAAGTATTACAAAAACGACCCTTGTGATGTATTTACACCTAAAAGTTCTAATAGAAAGGCTGACGGAAAAAGTATTCACTTAGTAAAACAGATGCATAAAGCCATCAGTATTATTCAATTCAAACTAGAAGCCAAGATCATAAAAAGGAATCCTCAGTTTGAAATGGATGATAGATTATTATTGGATAAAATAGATTACAAAAAGGGTTCGATTAACATCAATGAAAATAATTATAATCTTCTGGATAAACATTTCCCAACTATTGATCCCGATAACCCTTATCAACTCAATAGTGACGAGGTGGAATTGATGGATATGCTCCAATCTTCATTCTTAAACAGTGATTTATTACAAAAGCATATTAAAGTACTGTATTCCAAAGGAAATATGTATTTAAAATACAATAGTAACCTATTATATCATGGCTGTATTCCAATGACGGAAGATGGTGCCTTTACCGAACTTCAAATTGGGCAAAACACATTTAAAGGCAAAGCACTATTAAAGAAATTTGATTTGATGGCTCGTCGTGCCTATTTTGCCCAAGATAAAAACGAAAACCAAATCAACAGAGACTACCTTTGGTATTTATGGAGTGGCCCTGAGTCTCCCCTATTTGGAAAGAAAAAAATGGCCACATTTGAAAGGTATTTTGTAAAAGAAAAAGAAACCCACAAAGAAGTAAAAAATAAATATTACGCTTTACGCGATGATGAAGCCACTTGCAATAGGATACTTGAGGAATTTGGACTCGATCCTAAAAAATCTCATATTGTTAATGGTCATGTTCCAGTAAAAGCTATTAAAGGTGAAAGTCCAATAAAAGCCAATGGAAAGTTATTGGTTATTGATGGTGGCATGTCGCTCCCTTATCAAAAAGTAACAGGATTGAGTGGCTACACGCTAATCTACAACTCTTATGGATTAGTATTGGTGGAACACAATAATTTCACCTCTCTTGACGATGCCATTAAAAATGATATTGATATCATCTCAAGCAGAAAAATTGTAGAAACAAATGCCCAACGAAAAAGAGTTAGCGACACCGATGTTGGTAAAGAAATATTGAGTCAAATTACAGATTTGAAAATGCTTCTGGCTGCTTACAGAAAAGGTTTTATTAAAGAGAAAGTATAGATTACTAATGTTATTATTTACTCAAGCCTTTTAAAACTTCAAGCGTTTATCACCTTGATATTTAGTCACAAAAGCATCACTCACTAATTCTTTTACTTTTTCCAAATTAATTTGAGCTTGGATTTCTGTGGAATAGCTTCCTATAGAGTAAACATATTTTCCATTTTGATTTCGAGATACTTCTATAGTTACAGCTTCATCAAGTTGTGAGCTAACCCAGCTTAAATTTACCGGATTACTATAAACACCTATCTGAACTTTATAAATAATCAAGCTTGGGTCAACCACTTCGTTAGTAGTAGTCATAGCAATGTTCCATTCACTGTCAATCTTCATAGAAGCATCTTCTAAAATAACAATATCGTCATCTGGTGGAGCAGCTGCTCCTCTACTAATATTTTGTCTTGCAGTAAATAAATCCACCTCTTCACCATTAGTATATGCCACTACAAAAGCATCTTTTACCCCCATGTTTCTAACTTCATCCCTTTTAATATTAGCATCTGCAATACTTTTGTAGATACCTGAGAAATATACCCAAAAACCATTATCACTTCTTCTATGATATAAAGGGTTCACCCCAAATATCATAGCACTAGTTCGTGGTCTGCTATATACCCCCACCTGAACAGTATAATAAGTACCGGATAAAGATGAAATATCGGTTAGCGTAAAATCAATATCTTTTACTTTTGGAGAAAGATTTGCAGTTCCCTGATTCACAATGATTGCTTGTTGTGCATCTTGTTGATCAACTAATGATACAGCCACTCCATCTTTCCAGCGCCTAACAAAAGCATCGGGATAAGACAGGTTACGGAGCTCATTACGTCTTGTAACAGCTTTGTTTAAGTCCCTGAAGATGCCAGAAAAATACCGAATAAAGTTAGAGTTACTCACCCTTTCAGCACTTATCTCGTTTACAGGTGAGAAAAAATCCGGAGATTTGAGCTCACGAAGAGCTGAAAATTGAACTTTATAAACAATACCTTGTTGTGGCTTATCCAAAGAGAGCTTTGTATCAGATCCTAAAGGTAGAACTAAAACCTCTGATTCTCCTTGAAGTTCCTGATTATCATTTTCTGCAATAGTAAGTGATGTGGTGTCATCTTCTTTATCTATTTGCAGGCTTAGCATTTTCTCAATATCATGATCTCTCATCATATCAAGTGCCTGCTCTTGCATTTCTATTGCTTTCACTTCAAGAGAATAGGCATCTTGCAATAAAATTTTCTTCATTTTAAATGAAAACTCAGGATTTTGCGCTTTATCCCTTTTCATACCTGCCTGAACAAAATAATCATCGATTTGCGTAAAAATATTTTGCATCAGCTCTCTTTCCTGCGCATTAATCGATTCCATCATCAATTGCTCCAAAATTAATCTATTGCTAGTATAGTAAGTTTTGTTTTTTTGAGCAATAATCTCAAACTCATCTAAAATGTAATACATCGCAATTTTCTCTTTCTCTGCAGCCTTATTATATAATTCCTCTCGTGTATTTGGATTATTAGAACGTACAGCTTGTTGCTTTAAAGAAGAAGCTTCATTTAATTGTATCGTGATTTCTTCTTTGGTCTGTCTTAAATAATCCTCTGTATCAAAGCCTTCATCATCTACTTCGTTTTTTTCCTCCACTGACAATAAACTATATATGGTATTGCTTTTGGCTACGGACTCATCTATCTGAGATATCAATTCACTAGATTCAATTTTCAATAAGCTAATCTGCTTGTATAAATTTTTCTTTTCAGCTTCTGAAAGTTGACTTTGATTGGTTTGCTGCAAGAATATAATTTCTTGTTGCAAATTCTTCAACTGCTCTTCTAATAATTGCGATTTCAAATACACTGTTTCGTATTCATGCAGATTTGTCACTATTTTCAAAGAATTAGAAGAATCAGAAGAGTTTTGTGGTATAGATACTGAAGCTGTACTGAACTGAGATTGTAATAATTCTTTTTCACGTTCTTCAATTTGGGCAAATACTACAGCTTGGTTTGCTACAACATTTGTATTTTGTATATCATCTAGCTGTTTGGCATCAGAAGATATTTGGTGTAGTGCAATAACTATTAATTTCTGCTTATATAAGTCATTGCCATATTGTAAAGTCCTCTCCGAGGCATTCTGCAATTCCGTTGCAAGCAATTCTTTTTCCTCAGCTTCTTTTACAATTTTACGCTTTTTAAATGCACTCTTTTTTCTTTCTGCTTTTGCTCTTTCTTCAGATGCCTCACTTAATAGTTTTACAGATTGATTCGCCAAATCTTGAGAATGTTGATATGATGAATCTATTTGGGTATCAATATTAATATTTTGTACTTGTATTTCTGCTATTATATTTTGAATAACAAGTTCTAAATCTTCCTCAAGCAACACTGTTTCTTTTTGTATTTCCTCCAACAGCAAAGCAGATTGACTTTCATTATTGCCATCCATTAAACCCTGAATTTCAACGATCTGTTCAGATATTTTATTTTTTTGTTCTGTTTGATCTACTATATATTTATCGAATTCTTTTGCCAATAGTTTTACAGCAAGAGCCTCCTGTAAATATTTCTTTGAAGAATCAATTGCTTGCTTTTTATCCTCCATACTTACAGCTTGAATCTCTGCCATACTCCACTTATTGCTTTCACTAATTTTTTGCTCAGCTAAATATACTAAAGCATTCTTTTTAGAGTTCAACAAAGCTGAATGCTCTTGCATACTAAGTCCAATATTTGCTAACTCCACATTAATAATACTATCTGGAGTGCTATCATAAGAATCAAGTTCAGCTGTTTCTGTTTTGACCGTATCTGTGTCCAGATCCACTTGATCTATATGACTTGCTTCAGCTGTTAACTTACTTTCAGCCTCTTGAGTTCTTAATGCTTGTATATTTTCTAATTCTACCGAAGTCACTACAAGCACTGAGGCAGAAATGTTAGGAGTACTATCTGGAGTATAAAGTTTAAAGACTTGCGATATCTCTTGATGATTATTCCTTACAATTAAATCCTCCTCTATTAAAAATTCCTGATTTGCTTCCTTATCAAAAACTTCGGGAGTAAGAATTTCTACTTCATTTTGTTCAAAATTGTAGTTACTATCATCTACTACTTGTTCATTTAAATCATCAACTTTCTTTTGAACATTATTGTAAACGAATTGAGCTTCATCTGGATTATCAACTTCTATCTCTTGTATCTTTGCAAGCTCTTTTTTTGTTTCTTCAATTAAATCTAAATGAGATAATATAGAATTATCATACTGTTTAACTATAGAGGCAGCAACCGATGCTTTCCAAAGCACCTTTTTGCTTTCACGACTATACAAATTGGCTTCATCTAATTGTTGAGTCTCTATAGTTGGAGAATGAATTATTCTATTAGCTAATGCTTCAAGACTATCAGATTTTTTTATTTGCTCTTCGTAATAAGCATAAACTATGTTTCTTTTATTTAATAACTCCTGTGTTTGTGTTTCAATATTTTGTATTTGTTCAACTGTATTTTGCATCAACAAAGAAGAAGTAGAGAAGCTTGATAAATCAGCAGAGACTAGCATCAATTCTTCTCCATTAGGAATTAAATTTGGCTCAAATATGGTCTTTAGGTTTGTTTTGTTTTCATCAATTTCAGAAGATAAAGCAAAGACTTCTTGGCCATTGCTTTGCTTTACATTATTTGAAAAATCATCAAGAGTATCCCATGTTTCACTTGGTGCACCATACAAACTCACAATTGTTCCCTGAGTATTTAATTCATAAGCTACTACCTCATCTTCTGAAATATTATCATTAACCAAATCACCAGTTTGTATGTCAATTTGTTCTGAAAAATCAAGAATTCGACTTTGCATGTCTAATGTGCTTTTAGCTGATAATAAAAGGCCCTCTGATTCATTAATATTTTTTTGATTTATTGCATTTTGCATCAATCCTTCTTCATTATCCATCTGCAAAACAATAGTATTACTTATACTATCAGCAGTTTCCATCTGAGCCAAAACCTCTTGCAACTGTTGCTGCTCTACATATTTTTGATAAGCCACATTATATTGGAAATTTGCTTTATCTAAAGTTTCTTTTCTTTTATTTCCATTAAAAGATTTAGCGTCTTTCAATAAAACATGAGCCTCAATAAAAGCATCTTCAGCTTCTAATTGAATCTGTGAAATTCTATAAATAACTTTTTGAATATAAAAATCATTTTGCTTATTCCCTTTTCTTAACTCACTTCGCAACTGTGTGTATTCTTGTTGAATTTCATTGATTCTTTTTGATTCCTTGTCTAACACAACTGCTTTTTGAGGCATATAAACATCATAAGCTTTTGCAGTAGCTGCAATAATAATTTGCCCATAATCATCTTCTTTTAATTCAAAAGCAGTAAAACTCTCAACATCTGCAATAGCTTGAGGATACTGAATATTCACTAATTTTCCAGTATTTGGATCAAATAACTTATGAAGCTCAGCTAAATCAGGTGCTGATTGACTTTCAATTTGCATCTGAGAAATAATTTGAGTTGCCTTTTTAGATTCTCCATTAATAACTGCTACTTCAGCATTTCCATAATGCTCACTTAAAACTGAAAATATTTTTTGCATTTCATAAGTCTTAGCTTTAGTTATTTTCGCAAAAGCTTCTAACTCTCCAGCTTCATAGCTCAATTGCTCAGCCTGACCCAATGCTTGATTAGCTTTTTTTATATACGCCTGATTTACTGAAGCTTCCAAACCCCCATTGATAAGATCTAAGTCCGTCTTTGCATCTAATTGCAAACGATTAGCAGCATTTCTTTTAATAATGGCAGAAGAAACCACTATTTGCCTCAGGCTATCATAAGAATCCATATTACTCTTAAAACCAAATAGCAATACTTTAGCACTGTCTATCACTTGCTGTTCTCTCTCCTTAGCTGCTATTGCATCATCAACCTGTGAGATACTTGCCTCATGTATTTTTTTAGAAGCCGCAAAAGGATCATCTTCAAGAGTGGGTATTTGTTCGTATTCCTGATCACTAATATTTACATCTAGACGAGCTTTTTCCTTTATTTCCTCTATATCTGCTTGGGTTAAAGCTTCATTTTTATCATAAATGGCAGCCAAATCTGAGGAACCATCAGGTCTTTTTATTATGCCTACCTGATAAACCATTATTTTATCATTCACACAGTTTCTTACCGAAGCAAACCATGCTTTTGTATCAATGGTATCTGAAACAAACAATATATCATCAAGAGGTGTATTAAATGGGAAATTTATATTTTCAGGAGTAGACCATTCTTTTGTATTCGTATCTAAAACAGCTTTGAAAATATCATAACCGCCAATAGTGTTATGTCCCTTAGAACAAAAATATAAAGTCACACCATCTGCCATTAATACAGGATAATCTTCATCATATATTGTATTAATACTCTGAGGTAGTTTTTCCATTTCAGACCAGCCTCCTTCAGAGAGCTTAACCCGTTTAAAAAGATCTTTTTGATTTTTATTGGTTTTACTATAAGCAGAATAATATACTTCTTTTGATTTTGAATTGAAAAAAATAAAATTATGAGAATGTTTTTTCTTATCTTCTTTGTTTAAAAAACCTTCTGGTTTTTTAATAATTCTACCTTGATAGTTTTGCAGGTCATAAGAACGGAAAAATTCCTGACGTGAAACTTCATTTTTTTGCAAGACAAATAAATCTTTAACGCTTTTCATCATGGCCATACCATTTTGGCACATGGTAATTTTATGATCCACTTCAAAAGAAGCATTTTGTTTATCTCCTACTCTACTTATATACTCTTTATAATAGGATATAGCAGATGGGAAAAAATAATTGATATGATAGGCAAAACCCAAATGATAATACAAATCAGCATCCTCGATTTTACCAATGGCTCTTTTTAAATATTCTATTGGCGCATAAGTATCACTTCTATCGGCATACAACAAACATACGCCAAATCGATAATTTAAATTAGGGTCATCATTATTGAGACTTAATAATTGGGAATAGAGAGGAAAAGCATCAATATACTTTTCCTTTTTAAAAAAATCCTGAGCTGCTTTTGTCATCTCTTCATTAGAAGAATAATCTGCTTGACTCCATCCAAATAAAGGAATTAAGACGTAGATTAATAATAAAAGGATGCTATTTTTTTGCTTTTTAACCACCACAAATATTTTTCTATAGATTTTTAGCTAAGTTAAGAAATATAATTATCTGTTTTTTTTCTACCATTGAATTTATTTTCATTTCCATTTAACAGATTTACAATATTTTTTCGATGAGTGAAGATAATAAACACTGAAGCAAAAATGCCAAGTCCTAACAAAGGTGCTGAATGATTATTAAAAACAAAATATAAGAAAAAAGGAAACGAAAGTGCGGCTATAATAGAACCCAAAGAGACGTATTTTGTAGTGATAATTACCACTAAGAAAACCAGAAAACTCGACAAAAAAGCCTCTGGGAATAATGCTATTGCCATTCCAGCAAATGTACCCACTCCTTTACCTCCTTTAAACCCCACATATATAGGGAAAACATGCCCTATAACTGCTGCTAAACCAAACGCTATTTGAATATATACAATATTATCTTTGGGGAAATCCCAAATCAGCCATTCTTTTGCTGCATACACCACAAACCAAGCTTTTGCTACATCGAATAGAAAGACCGGCGTTCCTGCCTTCCACCCTAATACCCTTATGGTATTGGTAGCTCCTGCATTTCCACTCCCATGTTCTCGTATATCTACATTATAAAACCATTTGCCCACCCAAACCGAACTTGGTATACTGCCTAGTAGATAGGAAAATATAATACCTAAAACTAATTGTAGACTACTGGTCATAAAGTATAAGGTTTTATACGCATCAAAAAGTCGTCTTTCTTTTTAGAGGTTGACAGAATATATCTATAATTTGATTTTTTTCCATCTGATTTAGATTTTTTCAGTTTATTCTTAGCACCTTTATCTTTTAATTCCTCTTTAATAATCTGATTAAACTTATCAACTGATGAAAGCACCTGCATGACGTTTAATCTATAATTAAAATAAAACCAATCGCCATCAAATTCTAAATATATATTAAGCTCATCACCACTTCGTATTTTCCTATACTCTACATAACCAGGGAAAACACCATCAATTCTATTCTTTCCAATACCACCAATATTAATATCACCCTTGCTGATATAGCTTCCCGTCTGCTTATGCCATCTCATTTTCATCTCATTAATAAAAATGGTATGCTGAAGTTCTAATGGTATTTTCTTTTGCTGTCCCATAAATACTTTACTAATATACTTATCAGCAGCATCAATACCCATAAAACCGCCTGCCACCTTTTGGTAAAAATCAGAAGACAAATCATAATTATCATAATAAGTCATACTCAAAACACTTAGTATCTCGTTTATGGCTTTTTCAGAAAAATGAAAATCAAGTGCTGAGGCCACCCGAATATCTGCTTTACCGTCTTTTTCAGAAATACTACCATAGGATTGTAAACCTACATCCTGAGTTCGAATATCAAATTGTATATCACCTTCGGCAAAAGTTTTACAAGTTTTGGAATTAAGGCTAAAATAATTATCGGGACGACTGTCCTGAAGAAGTTTATCTTCACTTGAAATCCTATATTCATTGCTAGAGTAATCAAATGTAATATATCCTTGTGCTGACATCAATATAGAATCAAAATAATCTATTTTATTTTCCAAGAAAATGGAATACACTTCTTTTCTGGTTGAATTATTTACAATGCCTATATACTTCCTTTTTTTACTAATATCAGGAACCCTGGGCTGCTTAGGAATTGGGATTAACACATTCTCAGGTTCTACAATAGATTTAAAAGCTATCCAATTATCACCCGAAATACAATTCGTCTTCAATTTAAAACCGCCTGAGAATTCAAGTGTTTTTCTACTAGCTTCAAGATATACATCTCCATAATAATTAAAGGCAGGACTCAAAGTAAAATCATTTTCTTTAAAAACGGTACCCATTGCCACTGTTTGCAATGTTGTATCAACACTAATATCAGTAAAATGAATTGTTTGCCTCTTCCGATTCATATCTACATATATGTAATCTCCTGAGCCTCGGTAATCATGCCTCCCATTAATATGGATAGTTGCACTATCTAATTCATGATACTTTGTAGTAGTATTTGCCAATATTCCAGAATTAACCAGTGGATCCATAATTGCTCCTTTACGTATCACTACTTTTTGATCATTAGGGAATATGGCAGCATCAGCCACACGAATAAGGGCAACACCCTCTGCACTAATTTTTTTCTTTGAAGAATTAAATAAAGCTCTAGCCGAAATAAAAGAAAGAGAATCTTGATCAGGATGTGTCGATATAAACTGAGAACCTTCAATAGTCATATCTGCCAAATCTTTTCTAGATAAACCTGCAAGCTCTTCTTCAATTGTAGCATCTTTCTTGGAATACATAGATTCATCACTATCCATAAACCAAGTAGCTTCATCCATATAACATATATATTGATTTACAGGAAATTCAACCAATGAAGTTCCATCATTTGAAGAGAACAACACTTTTCTTTTTACATAATCTGCATCTGCTTGAAAGTTAGATAATTGCCAACCATCATCAATAAAGCTTACCGTATCAGAATGGTAGGATAAATTTTTAAAATCATAATAATTCGATTCCATTACTGCAATATCATAATGAAGCTTTCCTTCTCCGTCTAGACCCAAGGGTGTGAGACTAAGCATACCTTCCAGATTGGTTTCTTCATCATACATATTTATATAATTCTCCTTAGAATATATATCCATTTTTTCTTGATAAGGAAGCCAATGCTGATACACTTGTGTTCCATTAACCATAGGATATTCTACAGCGCCCATGGTTGATTGTAGATTAAAAGCTTCAGCATACACATTCATTGAATCTAAATAAAATACAAAATCTTCTCCTGTCGTTTTGGATTTCAAATAATCTAAACTACCATTTAATCTCAAGCCTCTGTTACTTAAACTAATAGTCTGATGCACAACTCCTTTATCACCATAAGCAGTTAAACCACCCTCTGGAGTATCTGTCATAAAACCCAAAGAATAATCATTCATTACACGTAAGGGGTGAGCTATATTGGGGAAAATTCCTCCTGAATTCAGATAACCATCAAATTCAATATCTTGGGTTCTAATTTCAGCTAAGGAATTCAAAACAAAAGGATTAACACGATAATAAAAACGATCACGTGTATATACGCCATTCTCAATTGTTTTTTTATCATAGTAGGCATAGGAATCCTCTTTACTATTAAAAATGGGATATTGCTTATAAGGTTTTAAGCCTGCTTTATTCGTTGGGTGATCAATTAATATATCACCCGATAAATTTTCGAGAACAGTGTGTACCTCTCTCCTCTCCCTTCCCCCTGTGGGCAAAGGGTCTCCATCTACCCAAAACCATAAAGAATCAATTTGCGGCATATCGAGTTTAAATAGATGATAATCAAAAGTACAGCCCGATGCTTTGAAACTAAAGCGTCCTGCTGTTATGATCCCATTAAAAATAAAATCACGATTTTTACTAACTACAATATATTCATCATCAATAACATGTTTATCTCCAGGTTCAATAATAAGATTCTGTGAATCGGATAATATGATCTTATGAACTCCATTAATACGTAAATCAAAACTATCTAATTTGAGCTCAGCATTGGTAAATTTTGTTGAGTCTGATACAAATGCAATCACATCATAATCTACTAATCCACTTCGGGCATCTAAATAGAATTGCGTTCTATCCTTTACTCTTACTAAATCCTCATCAGAATTATAAATCACAAAACCTTGATGAGCTAAACTTAATAGTTGCAGTTTAACATGCTCATAAGGCATCTTTAAATATCTAGCATATTCAACAATATACACCACATCAGACATTTGGGAATCAGTATATTTTTTAAGTTCACTTAAGGGATGGTTCTTATCGTATGATTGTAATTTATTAAAATGATATAATGAATAACGATTGCTGGAAGTAAAATAGGCGGGCTGCTTATTCATTCCTTTTATCATATCAAAATCAATTACATCCTCATCCATATCCCAATACACGGCTTCAACAAACATATCTAATTTATGAAAAGTATTAAAAAACGGATCCGCTCTTAAACCTTTGGCGTCTCTAATCAAAGACAATACTCTGGAGCCATTTGAAAAATTCATTCTCAAACCACTATGATAAATACTATCTTGCTCATGATGGATAGTAATAGTCGCATATTGAGAGCGCATTCTACTGGGTTGGATTGAAAAATGCTGTGACTGCAAAGTGACAAATTTCTTTCCCTCCCTTTTAAAAGTCAATGTTACCAAATTATTAGCATCTCCTACACCTAATAGCTTAGCCCCTTGTATTTTAAATCCACCGGAAAAGTCGACATCCTTAAATATTTCAGGGATTTTCCAATGTTTTGTATAAGACGTAAAAGCAGGGTATAAAGCTTTATCTCCCCGGCGGGCGGCAAGAACTTTTTCTTCAAGATAACCTGAAATTGGGGTATCAAAATATCGGTAATCAAAAAACTCCACAGAATCGGCATTAAAACTAGATATCTTCATTTTTAGTTTTATATAAAACTTATTCAGATTTGCATATACTTGATCAGGATCATATCCTGCACGTTGCCAATCAATTCTTCCTCCTTTCCCATGCCATTCTCTTTCTATAGCATAATAAATACCTGAGGTATTATATACATTTGAACTGTCATTTTTCGTATAACAGGTTAAATTAGTATTAGTAAAAATTATTCTAATACTAGTATCAACTTCTAACTTCCAATCCCCATCTGCTTCCCATTTTATTAGCTTATTAGAAAATATAAATTGTTTCTGAAAAAAAGTTAAACTATTAAAAATATACTCTTTAAAAATACTATTTTTCTGTGTTTTTAATACCAAATCAACACTCTTCATCCAATTAATAACTTTCTTATCAGAATAATCAGAATCGATAAGGTATATTAAGGCTTGAAAATAATCATAGAAAAATGGCATGGCTCGCATCCTGTTTTTCAGCATCAAATTACTGGTCACATAGATACGCTCTTTAATATCATCTGAAAAATAAGAAGAAGTCCATTTTTCCTCAAAATCTTTTAAAAATTTCTTTACTTCTTTTTTATCTTTGGATTGAACTCGCTCAAAATGAACTTCTAGTTCAGATAAATAGGCATCAGAAGAATAAGGTAAAGATTTTACAACTTGTGATTGCACAGTAGGCAATAGGAATAATGTAAAAAAAACAAATACAAGCCCTTTTAAATGGTTGATGAGAAAAGAATTCATAAATCTCAAATTTTCATATACAATTGTTAACAAAGATACTATTATCGTTCTATGTTAACAATCAAACTTGTTCACAAAGCAGCAAACTTGTTCACAATATAAGAAGGTAATTTACAAGTTAATACACTAGACTAAACCACTAAGGACTGGAAGTGCCATAGGTTTATTTTACGAATAAAATTCGTTTCTATTATAATCCTAACTGGGTTAGAAGTCAGAAGCTAGAAATTAGACTTCTAGCTTTGGACTTCCAATTTCAAACCAAAAATTTGCAGAAACTGAAAGTCTTATACCAACTAAATTTCTAAATG
>JAOZUW010000234.1 GCA_029938465.1 Bacteroidales bacterium
CTGTTTGCATATTTTTAATATGTTCTTTTTCAGCACGAAATTCGTAGTTTACACCGGCTTCGGTTAGCCATAATGCCTCTCCCAGAGGAAGCTCAGTATCACTCTTAAAACCTTGTTCGTGATTGACCATGCTTTTATTAAAGTTAATAATAGAGGATTCTACCTGATCTTGGGCAACAGTGTATTTTGTTATTATTCCACCGGTTTTCATATGGTCTTGATCTTCTTTGGAGCAAGATACCATACTTATTATTGCAATACCCATTACTATAGCAATGGCGTAAATATTTATTTTATTCTTCATTGTTGTAAAGTTTTAACGTTAATAATATTCTTTTATTTTTGATCTGATATTTTTATCGTAAATACTTTTTTTTAGTGGTTCGGTAGTATTTTATAACAGCTATAATTGCTTGTTTTAAAATATCCCTTAAGAGTTTTGTAGTGTAGATAATCAGGTATTTGTATTTTTTTGAGAAACAAAAACTTGATAAAGTATTATTTTAGTGAAGTATTTTGAAATACCGTGTTTATTTATACTAAACCGTGATAGAATTTTGTATTTAGTAGATAGCCTCTTTTGCATCTAATTGATAAATAATTTCTTTGCATAGCCGTAGTTCTGGAAATAAATTATAAAGAAGAGTAGATGTAAAATAGGCATATAATATTACAAGATTCTATGATGGCTTAGTATTTTTAGGGCAGTACTATTTAAAAGATCAAATAGAATAATACTGCCACAGTTCAAGGATATTTTAAAATACCTAGTTTGCTCAGCTCTATATTGTGCTTAAATGATAAGGAAAGAGGAAAATAATTATTAATATTTAGAATGCATAAATAGTGTTTGTTTGTTTGTTTGTTTGTTTGTTTGTGGCGTATTTACAAAAGCAAACTTACTGTCTTTAATAAAAAGACAAAAAAACCAGATCAGTTTTTCTTTAAGGTATTTGTGTGTGAGTAACATGTTTAAAAGTGCTTGTTCTTTGTATAACAAAGATAATAACAATAATGATTATTCAACGAATATACACAAAAAATAATCATTATTTCACATTTGCTTTAAAATTATATTCGCTTACTTGTTTTGCCATGTCTAACATAATTAGGTTAATTAAAAAATAGATTTATAAGGTATTATTGTGCGAATAGATTTAATTTTATAGCCAGATTACAAAAAAAAACATAATAAGCAATGAACTATCATTTTATAGCAATAGGTGGTGCGGCTATGCATAATTTGGCCATAGCTCTACATTTAAAAGGAAATATAGTAAGCGGCTCCGACGATGAGATATTTAATCCCTCTAAAAGCCGATTAGAGAAATATGGTTTGTTGCCAAAAGAGTTTGGCTGGAAGCCTGAAAAACTCAATAAAACTATAGATGCCATAATTTTGGGTATGCATGCCCGAGAAGATAACCCGGAGCTGGCCAAAGCCAAAGAACTTCAAATTCCTATATTCTCCTATCCTGAGTTTATTTATGAGCAATCGAAAAATAAAACCAGAATTGTGATAGGAGGTAGTCATGGTAAAACCACTATCACAGCCATGGTATTGCATGTGCTTCAGCATTTAAATATAGAGACTGATTATATGGTTGGCAGTAAGTTGGAAGGCTTTGAAGTAATGGTAAAACTTAGTGAAACAGCACCATATATTGTACTCGAAGGAGATGAATACCTATCATCACCTATTGATAGGCGACCTAAATTTCATTTATATAAACCACATATTGCATTGCTAAGTGGTATTGCCTGGGATCATATCAATGTATTTCCTACTTTTGAAATATATAAAGAGCAGTTTGCTATATTTATTCGGCTTATTGAAAAAAATGGAAGCTTAGCCTATGCCGCTGAGGATACTATTCTAGAGGATGTTGTAAAGAATACAGCCCAAGGTATTGAAGTGGAATCCTATGATTTACCTGAATATAGAATTGACACAAAAAACAATAAAACTGTTATTATATACCATAATCAGGAATATGAACTATCCATATTTGGAGAGCATAATTTAAGAAATTTGGAAGGAGCCAGACGCTTATGCCAAAAAGTAGGAGTAGAGCCTACAGATTTTTATAAATCTATTACAGGCTTTACTGGAGCTTCTAATCGATTGGAAACTATTGGGTTAAATGAATATTGTACGGTATTTAAAGATTTTGCTCATAGTCCTTCAAAGCTTACCGCTACAACAAAAGCTGTAAAAAACCAGTTTGCAAATCGTAAACTTGTAGCTTGTATGGAGCTACATACTTTTAGTAGCTTAAATGCCGATTTTTTAAAGCAATATAAAGGAGCAATGGATAAAGCCGATACAGCTATTGTGTATTTTAATCCGGAAACCATTAAGCATAAACGATTAGCTGAAGTGACTAAAGAACAGGTTAAGCAAGCATTTAATAGAGATGATTTAGAAGTGTTTACTGATTCTAAAAAATTGACAG
>JAOZUW010000122.1 GCA_029938465.1 Bacteroidales bacterium
AATTTGCCATTTTAGCTTTAAAATCTTGAGGTGTTAAAGCATCTTCAACTGAATAATTACCAATTTTAGTTCGTCTGAGGCCTATTAGATAAGCACCACTATTCAACTTTTCACCAAAATCACGAGCCAAAGAACGAATATAGGTTCCTTTAGAACAAACAACTCTAAATTCTACTTCAGGCATATTAATATTAGTAATTTCAAACTCCTTAATTTCTATTTGTTTGGGCTTTAATTTTACTTCTTCATCATCTCTGGCATATTGATATGCTCTTTTACCCTTAATTTTTACAGCTGAAAATATGGGAGGTATTTGTTCTTGAATACCTAGAAAGGATTCTGCCAATTTAAGTATTGCTTCCTTTGTGATATGCTCAGTAGGAAAGCGCTTGTCAATTTCTTGTTCCTTATCAAAACAAGGTGTAGTTGCACCCAAATAAAAAGTGCCAGTATACTCTTTCTCCTGTGCTTGATATTTTTCTATTTGCTTTGTCGCTTTCCCTGTACAAATAATAAGCAAACCTGTTGCCAACGGATCTAATGTGCCAGCATGGCCTACTTTATTACGCTTTAATCCAGTAACCCGAGACATTTGAAAACGAATGCTCGATACTACATTAAAAGAAGTCCAGCTTAAAGGTTTATCCAATAAAAAAACTTCTCCAGCTCTAAAATCAGGTTTCTCCATTAGTTTATTTTTAAATCTTATGCAACAAATGTATAAATAATAGCTATGGTGCCAATAATAAAGCAATATAGAGCAAACCAACTCAACTTGGCCTTTTTCACTAAAGCAATCATCCAGGTACATGCTAAAATACCTGTTACAAAAGCAGCAACAAAACCAATACTTAAAGGAATAAGTTGGGCAGCCTCATAAGTAATTTCACCTGACAAGATATCTTTAGCCATGGCTGCAAAAATAAGAGGTACTACCATTAAAAAGGAAAAACGTGCTGCTTTGGAACGATCGACACCCAACATCACACTGGTTGATATGGTAGCACCAGAACGAGAGATGCCCGGGATTATAGCTATTGCTTGCGATATACCAATAATGGCAGCATTCCAGAAACCCACATTTTTTTTAGTCCCTTTTGCTCTATCTGCCAATAATAGCAATATTGCTGTAACAATTAACATAGAACCAACTAGTAATAGCCTTCCTCCAAACAATGCTTCTATTTCTTCCTTAAAGAAAACACCTACCAATGCCGCTGGAACCATTGAAATAATAATTTTTACAGTGAAAATAGTCTCCTCATTCCATTTAAACTGCATTAGCCCTTTTATAATCTCCAAAATATCTTTTCTAAAAACCACAATCGTACTTAAAGCTGTAGCCATATGTAAAACTACTGTCATCAACATACTTTCTTTAGGCATGCTGGTGTCGCCAAAAATAAATTTTGTTATCTCCAGATGTCCACTGCTACTCACAGGAAGAAACTCTGTGAGGCCTTGAATAATCCCAAGAATTAATGCTTCTATCCAACTCATTATAGGTTAATATTTTAAATATTAAGGAAATAATTGATCCATTAATCAGACATTTATTAGAGGATTTTTGCTTGAAAAAGCAACTTATTTATTCCGTTTCATTATGGCATAAATCTCTACTGCAAAACCCGCCAATATTAAAATGGGAGCTAAAGTTAAACGTTGGAAATTAAATATGCCTTCATTAAACTCATCAGGAGATTCGGATCCACCTCCTATCATTAAAATAAAACCTAAAAGTATTAAACCCAGGCCTATCAATAAATATTTATAATTTGTTTTACCAAACACAAAAGTTTCTTTGCTTTCGGTATTTGTATTTTTTTCTGTCTGACTCATTGTTTTATTTTTTTATTGATATAAATCTTCAGGTTTAGCTTTTAAATATTTATTTACTGCGGAACGATTAGAAATCCAAGTAATTAATACGCCCGACAAAAATACAAAAGCAAACAACATAACAAATAATTTAAAGTCTTTTAAGCTTATAAGCTCTGGCAATTCTTGCAATAAAAGATAAATAATCCCCAATAATGCCAAAGAAGCTACCAATGCGGCAATTAAACCGTGAAGAATCCCTGTAAGAATAAATGGAGTACGAATAAAAGATCGTGTTGCCCCAACCAGTTGCATAGTCCTTATAATAAATCGTTTGGAATAAACTGAAAGCCTGATGGCATTATTTATTAAAGCAATGGAGATAATTAGAAGCAAAGAGCTAAATATTAATATGAAAAAACTAATTCTCCTCACATTATCATTAATCATCTCCACCAAAGATTCTTGATAATATACTTCCTTAATATCTACATTTTTAAGCAATTGCCTTTCTATTACCTTTAGGCTATCCACATTAGCATAACTGGCATTTAACCTCAGGTCGATACTCGGCAAAAGAGGATTATAACCTAAAAAATCTATAAAGTCCTCTCCCAATTCTGCTTGCAATTCTTCGGCAGCTTCTTCTGGTGTAATATATTCAGTATACTTTACAAATTCCGAAGCATCTAAGGTTTTCTTAAGCTCCATAATTCGTGCCTCTTTAACTCCGGCATTCATAATAATACTAAAACCTATATTTTCATGCACATAATCGCTCAATTTTTTAGAGTTTAGAATTAGTAAGCCCATTAATCCTAACATAAAAAGTACCAATGTTATACTTACAATGGTTGTCATATATGAGGATTGCAATTTTCTTTTACTAACCTTCTTTTGTGCTTTCATCTACAAAATTTATTTTGCGCTAAATTAGTAAAAAATGATGGAATCTCTGGACAAGCTTATTGTTTTTTGGTTGGCTCATCCAATTAGAAGGCAAAAAAAAACCCGGAAAATATAATACCTCCCGGGAAACTAACATTTGTTGGTTAAAATCAATATGACGCTTTGTGCATTGCGTCTGAAAGAAGATTTGTGCATTCTTCTTTCTTCGTAATCATAATTATATGAATACTAATGTGTTAAGAACTTTTGTTTTTACAAAAAAAATTACAAAATCATAAATATCTTGTTTTTATTGCCTTGAAACACTCCTAAGACCGCAACTAAGGATAAAAGGTTGCCTGCGTTTGAAAATTTATATTTTTTTACAATTATTTTTATGATAATTCACTAACAATACTTGAATTCTTTATATCTTTGCAGCGCATTCATAAAATGTTAAAACATTAAATACTAACAAATTACAATATAAATACTTAGAAAATGAATTTTATTGAAGGATTAAGAAATAAAGCTAAAAAAAATACTAAAAAGATTGTACTTCCAGAAGGAATGGAAGAAAGAAATCTTCGTGCTGCTGATTATATATTAGAACATCAAATAGCAAATATCATTCTTTTAGGAAATAAAGAAACTATTGTCCGTAATGCTCAAAAATTCTCCTTAAACCATCTTGATAAAGCTGAAATTATTGATCCTGATAATTTTCCCTTATTTAATGATTATGTTGATCTTTTATTAGAAATTAGAGGAAAAAAAATTAGTAAGCGAGAAGACGCAGAAAATTTAGTAAGGAATCCTCTTTATCTAGCTACTCTTTTGGTAAAAACAAAAAAAGCAGATGGCGAAGTAGCTGGAGCTTTAAATACTACAGGCGACGTTTTACGACCTGCCTTTCAAATAGTAAAAACCAGGCCAGGCATATCGGTAGTCTCTGGTGCTTTCTTTATGGTTTTTGATAATAAAGAAATAGGCCATAATGGAATCATTACTTTTGCTGATTGTGCCGTTCTTCCAGATCCAACAGCTAAAGAATTAGCTGAAATAGCTGTAGCTAGTGCCCATACAACTAAAGATATTGCTGGTTTTGAACCTAAAATAGCTTTACTTAGTTTTTCAACCAAAGGCAGTGGAAAACATGAAATGGTAGATAAAGTAATAGAAGCTACTCAACTAGCAAAAGATATGGCTCCAGAATTTCAAATTGATGGTGAGCTGCAAGCTGATGCTGCAATCGTACCTGCAATTGGACTTCAGAAAGCACCAAATAGCCCCATAGCAGGACATGCCAACGTATTGATTTTTCCAACTTTAGAAGTGGGAAATATATCTTACAAATTGGTTCAACGCTTAGCTGGAGCAGAGGCTGTAGGACCTGTTTTACAAGGTCTGGCCGCACCTATTAATGATTTAAGCCGAGGATGTTCGGTGGATGATATTATTAATATGATTGCTATCACTTCTTTACAAGCAACAGGAATGAAATAAAAGAATTTCACAAAATAAAAAATATATAAAATGGCCGAAACATTAGCAGATTTTGCTTTAGGCAAAAAAATGGTACAAGCAGGAAGCTTACAAAAAGTAGGAATAGTTGGTGCCGGAACTACGGGACAACAAATTATTCGTTTGGTTAGCAAAGCTGGTATAGATGTGGTTTTTGTAGATATCAGTGAAGATAGAATTACAGAAATTTTTAAAAGTCTAGATAGGCAATTAGAAGAAAAAATCAATCGTTGGGGACTCACACCTGGTGAAAAGAGAGCCATGCTAAGCAGAATAAAAGGCAGTGTAGATTTTTCGATACTAGATGGTTGCAATGTGGTGATAGAATCTATCCATAGCAAGAAAAAAGGAACCAGCTTAGAACTAAGAAAAGAAGTGTTTAGAAATATTGAAGCTGCAGTTGGTGAAAACACTACTATTGTTTCCAATACAGCAACTTTAAACATTTCTGACATATCAAGTGTTTTGGAAAAACCAGATCGTGCATTAGGATTGCATTTTATCTTACCTGTAGACCAAGTAAATGTAGTTGAAGTAGTTAGGACTATTAAAACATCTGATCGCAGTTTTAATTGCATCTCCAAGTTTATGAAAATGGTTGGTAAAGATATGGTGCAAGTACAAGAATCACCTGGTAATATAAGTACTCGTATGATATCCCCTATGATAAACGAGGCTTGCAATATTTTACTTGAAGGCATTGCCTCTGTTGAGGATATTGACAAGACAATTAAACACACTACTGGTCATCAAACCGGCCCATTTGAAATAGCCGACAATATAGGATTAGATAAAATATTAAAATGGATGGACAATCTTTATAATGAATTTGGTGAATTTCGTTATAAGCCATCACCACTAATTAAACGAATGGTTAGAGCAGGAATGGTAGGTAGAGATTCTGGAGAAGGATTCTATATTTACAAAGATGGTAAACGAATGGTTAAAAAAGGGAATATTCAACACTTAGGTCGAATTTTGTAAAACAAAGAAAAAATGAAAGTAATTGTATTGAACTGTGGAAGTTCATCTATAAAATATCAGTTATTCGAAATGCCTAGTCAAAAAGTTGTGGCCAAGGGTTTGGTTGATAAAATTGGCTTAAAAGGTGCTGGCATAAAACACGAAATGGAAAACGGTGAAAAAGCTGCCATCTTGGGTGAAATTTTAGATCATAAACAAGGAATTGAATACTTACTTGGCATATTAATGAGTAAGAAATATGGCTGCATTAAGAGTTTGGAAGAAATTGAAGCAGTAGGTCACAGAGTTGTTCATGCCGGTGAAAAATATGGCGGTAGTGTTCGTATAAATGATGAAGTAATAAAGGCTTTAGAAGAAACCATAGACTTGGCTCCATTACACAATCCTCCAAATTTGGATGGTATTTATGCTATTACTGCATTATTACCTGATGTAGAGCAAGTAGGTGTTTTTGACACTGCTTTTCATCAAACTATGCCAAAACACTCATTCCTTTATGGAGTACCTTATTCTCTGTATGAAAAACATGGTGTTCGCCGATATGGGTTCCATGGATCAAGTCATAAGTTTGTATCAAATAAAGCAGCCGACTTGCTAGGTGAAAATATAGAAGATATTAATATTATAAGTTGTCATCTAGGAAATGGAGCATCAGTTGCTGCCATTCAAAAAGGAAAATCTCTTGATACTAGTATGGGTATGACTCCTATTGAAGGTTTAATTATGGGGACTCGTTCTGGAGATTTAGATATAGGTGCACTTTTTCATATCATCAAAAAAGAAGAGATTACTCTTTCTACAGCAAATACTCTTATCAATAAGTTTAGCGGAATGCTAGGTGTTAGTGGTGTCTCCTCTGATATGCGTGATGTGGAAATGGCAGCCGAAAAAGGCAATGAAAGAGCCAAACTTGCTTTACAAATGTATCAATACCGTGTGAAAAAATATATAGGAGCTTATGCAGCGGCTATGGGCGGAGTTGATGCCATTGTATTTACCGGTGGCATTGGCGAAAACGATTGGATTACACGTCAGGAAGCAGTAAAAGGACTGGAATATATGGGTGTAGAACTAGATCTAGTTATTAATACTAAACTAAGAGGCAAAGAAACTATTATTTCTAAAAAAGACTCAAAAGTGAAGGTGATGTTGATTCCTACTAATGAAGAATTGGTAATTGCTAGTGATACTTTTGAAATTATTGATCAAAAAATTGATCAATTGTAGATACTATTAATCTGCAAAAAAGAGGCTATCGCTTTATGCAATAGCCTCTTTTTTTGGTTATTTCGATGGTTTTTTTATTCCCCTAATTTTTCCAAGTTTTCCATTCCTTTAATGTTCATTGTTTTAGCCAAAGATCCCATTTTTGCTAAATCAATATCACCTTTGATACTAATAATAGCATTCTCTTCTTTAGTGCCACCAATAACCATTAATAGTTCTTTGATTATACCATCATCCTCTTTTACCATAAAAACAATATCATTGTCTTTTTCCTTAACCGTCATCAATTCTTTATAATCGCCCTTTTTTGTGGCTTTCATTACCTCCTGATATAAATTAACGTTTTCCATTATAGTATCCATAGCTAATATCCGTATACCTTCAATAGATTGTGCCATTTCAACCATTTCTTTACCTTCATCAGTTGTGTCCATTTTTGCAATCATTTCAAATAGATATTGATTTATAGTAACATTGGTAAAGCCTTGCTGTCCATTATATTTATCAAATATTTGATCAACAGCTGTTTGAGCCATAATTGTAGAAATCCCGAAGATTCCCATTGCCAGTAATAAAATTAATTTTTTCATCATTTCTTTTTTTACATTATTATTTTTATTTTACTTTTTCTTATTTTTGAGATATTTTGAATCCTATTCAGTGATTTATCCATCAAATCTAAATTTGAAATCTTTTTTAAGTTCTCATCAAAAAGTACACCTAAGTTACTTATCTCGCTGGTTTGCTTTTGAATAATTAGCGTTTTATTAAGCAAGTTTGCAGACTGATTATAAGCCTTATCAAAACTTGCCAAACCAGAGCCTAAATATTTTTCAACCAAAACCATCTCCTCATTACTTAGTTTTTCTTTTTGAATTTCAGGCTCTTGCAATAAATACCAAGAACCAAATAGTATCAAAACAGAAGCTGCAATGGCCCAATATCTACTTTTCCATAAAGTTGTTTTGGTAGTAAAAGGAAGTTCTATATCATTATCTATATTTAATATCGTTTCTTTCTCACTCGAGAAAACATTAAAAATGGATTGATAAGGAAGCAAATCTTCGCTAACAGAATTAGATAGAAAGTGCCTTCTAATTACTCTTTCTTCCTCAAGACTTGTTTCTCCATTCATGTATTTTTCTAGAATACCTTTCAGCTCTTTTTCATTCATATGGCATCTCTTTTAATCTGACGAAAGCTCATAGCCGCCATCATTTTTTGTCGTATTTCTTTACGAGCTCTACTTATGCTCACTCTTATATTGTTTACATTTAGGCCAGTAATTTCACTAATTTCATCATAATCTAATTCTTCTATATCTCGCAATTGTATCAATTCTCTTTGTTGCCTATTCAACTGATTGATAAATCGCTTTACTTGCTTTAACTGATCCGAAAAATCTAAAATCGTTTCAGGATTAGAGTTTCCCGATAGTTCCGGAATTTCTGTTTTATTATCCTGTGGTTTTCTTTTTCTAATCATATCAATACTAGCATTTCGTACCATAGTAAGCGCAAAACTTTTCAGACTTTTAATCGATCTAAGATCTTTTCTCTTATTCCAGAGTTTAAGAAGACTATCTTGAACCACATCTTTTGCATCTTCCTGATTTCTTAAAATACGCAATGCCAATCGATACATCTCATTTTTATAAATAAGTACTTCTTCTGTAAACTGAGCTTGATGCATCTTTTCGTTTTAAGCTTTATACATTTATAAGACGTTAATGAATGGAAAGTATTACAAAAATAGTTACATTTTTATACGAATTTGACTCTGCTCAGATTTTATACTAATCCATCATAGAACCTTGTAATATTATATGCCTATTTTACACCTACTCTTCTTCATTATTTATTTCTATAACTACCCCCGATAGCTATCT
>JAOZUW010000123.1:0-2301 GCA_029938465.1 Bacteroidales bacterium
AAAATAAATGTTATTGATTGGTTGCTAGAATAAAATTATTGGGAACAGAAATGCCAGTGCATAACAATGTAAAAATAATAGCCGAAATAGTAGTAAATATGAACATTACAGCCCGCATAAAATTTAGTAGAAACTTGAAAAATTCGAGTTCCGCAATCGGCTAGTATTCTTATACCAAACGTTAGCTTCATGCCGAAAAAACACTAACGAGAGTAAATTATCACTATAATTGCTTTTGTTTAATTAATGAGTGTAAAGGCTGCTTTCGACAAGATATTTGGCAAAAACTTTGGAATATCTGCTTCCGTTTTTTTTAGTTCTTACACCATCGATACAATTGCTACAGATTACTGGTGGGAAGTTATGGGTATTGCTGTAGGCCCCATGCTTTCAATTCCTGTGTCGGATAAGCTTTTCTTTGAAATGAAGTTAAACTTTGGTTTTGTCGGAGCATACTATGTGACCGATGGTTATTTGGACAAAGTAAATAAAGCAAATGGCTTAGGAATTGACATCCGTACATCATTAAGATATAATCTATTCAAGCGATGGTGTATTTTAATCGAGAGTGGATTTTTATCATCCAATCAAAAATTTTTGGATGGGCGTGAGAAAAAAATAAAAAATATTAGTTTGGGTTTGGGAATAGCTTTCAGAATTTAATAAGCCTGCCTATAACAATAATCAAAAAATATTGCAATAAAGAATACTGACAGTAATAGGTTGTTTTTTATGATAAGTATAGATGTTTTTCAATATTTTTGCTAAAGTCTGTCTCGTCTGTTAAAGTAATACTATTTTCCCGATGAGGTTACTCTTTTTCTATAACTTTTAGTTCAATTAGTGCATAAACAATATCTAAAATTTCGGAAATTTCACTCCTCTCAACATCAGCTTTTTGCATAATTGAAGCCACAGTCTCAAAATAGGCAGTTGGAAAAGGTAGATGAAACAGAAACTTCCCCTGAGGTTGAGTGAGATTTATTTTGCGTTCAGTGCGTTCGCGGCCTTTTCCAATCCAAACGGCTACACTACTAAAGTGTTGATTATCACGTGCAGTATAAAAATTTACACCTGCGTTTTTATGCTCGCGAATCCTTATTGCACTATGGCCTTTAGGATCTTTATTTGTTCCTAAGATATCTAAATCCAACATCATATTAATCTTGTTTACCACTAAAGTGTATCTGTTGTATGGTCTTTTCTTTTCGTAGACCTCTTCTTTTTCAAGAAACCCAAGTTCAGTCATGGCCTCTAAGAAATCCTGAGCAGTTTTAATATGTAAATTTAGCCTTGATGCTGCTTCAGAAGACGAAATACTTCTGTAGTTTACCAATAGTTTAAAAAACTCCTTTGCATAATCTTTTGCAAGATAGGACCCTAATATTGCTGCTTCTTTAAAAGTCATGAGTTGTGATTTTATAATTATTTATTATCCGAAAAAATCTGATTTAACGGTATCTAGCTTGTCCATAATTCGAACATCTTCCCCTTTGCGGTAATCATCCAAAAACTCGATAAATAGATTCCCTAGATTATTACAGAGTTGGTCAAAAGCGAGGTTTTCTTTATAAGAAAGATAAGTCTTTCGGGAGATATGTACACTCACTTGACCACTTGGATCAAAGGCAATCCAGGTATCCTCAATAACATTAAAACCTGGTCGAAAAAGCAAATCCAAGGCAGCACTATTATTGATTGGAACAAAATAAACCTTATCCCCATCATTGTAATGAATACTAATGAGATTTTGACGAAGATAGGTTGCCATTGCCAAAATTTCATCTTTGGTAAAATCAATTTCTCTTACAGGAAATGGACGTTCAGTATATGCATTATTCGATTGCTCAACACCAATTGCGGAAAGCTCCAAAATATGGTTTCCTTTCCATCGTGTCTGACCTGTAACCATCATATAGAAAAGCCAAATCCACGAAAGAACCATCCAAACTAAAAAAAGTCTAGAGATGGGTGGAAACACAAAAGATGGATTCCCATCAAATTGTGGTTGCATTGTCAACAGCACAAAGCCAAAAGCTAAAAGATAGGATGAGCTAACTAAATACACATAACTTCTTGTTTGAAGATAATAGAATCCAATGCTAAGTAAGGCATAGATTAAAATAATTCCTCCCAACATTTTTAATCCAATTTCTAAACCTAGAAAGATAGAGGATAATGCAAATATGATTAAAGAAATAATGGCTGGAATAAAAACTTTAATTGGAGAGCCCGATTTTAATTTTTGAATATGTGACATATCTTTAATTTTTTAATAGTTATAATAATATATACTTCAAG
>JAOZUW010000123.1:2401-4654 GCA_029938465.1 Bacteroidales bacterium
ACTGTGTGTTTCATTAGGTATCCTTATGTAAAACTTTGGTGTTGATTTACTCAATAAATATTCTGGTATAATAGCTATTTTATGGAGAACCATTAGGGGTTTACAAAGAAAACCATTATTAATTTTTTAACACTGATTAGTTAGGATTCGGATAATACGCGAATAAAAAAGGATTTGATAAGTAGAAAATAATCAAACCCCAAATTTGAGAGTTTATTAAGGAAATTTTAGATGATCCAAAATATAAATCTGAAGCTAAAAATTAAATATTCAGACCGGGGGTTAAAAGAAGTGTGATGGGGATTGATTGGTTTCAAGAGCGTTTAATTTTATTTTTCGAGTGATAGATCATCCTTTAAATCTTGATATTCAGGTTTATTATCTTTCTTTTACTTTGTTTGAGTAATATTTTTCAATTTTCTTTCTATTTAAGTTATAGGCATATACAGCTTATATAAAGCCCAACTAAGTTTTTTTATTTTCTAAACGCACAACAGTATTGCACTAATTAAATATTTGTGTAAATATTTAATTAGTGCAATTGTTATTTAATTATTTTGCTATTTTCTTAAATAAGAGCTATCTTTGTTTAAGAAAAGAGAGAAAATGAGGAATTTTAAAGCAGGTAATTATATAAATCAGGGAACGTTTAAAAGTTTTCAACCAGAAATAATCAATAAACAATGGATTCTTGAAAGTATGGAGTTAGTCAATCTTCTTGGTCAAGCAGACAGACAACTAGGAAGGCTTGATATGTATTCTGAATATATTCCAAATATTGACTTGTTTATCAGTATGCATATTACCAAAGAAGCAACGAAATCAAGTAAGATTGAAGGAACTAAAATAAATATTGAAGATGTTCTACTAGATAAAGAAGATGTTAACGAAGAAAAGAGAAATGATTGGGAAGAAGTTCAAAATTATATTTCGGCATTAAATTTAGCCATAGAAAATTTGAAGAATCTACCATTTTCGTCTAGACTTATCAGAGAAACTCACAAGACATTGTTAAAAGGGGTTCGAGGAAAGCACAAATTGCCTGGTGAATTTAGAAGTAGCCAAAATTGGATTGGAGGAGCCTCAATCAAAGATGCTATATTTATTCCTCCAACATTTGATTCTGTAAATGAATATATGAGTGACCTAGAAAAATTTGCGCATTCTGAGGACTTCTATTTTCCTGATTTGTTAAAGATTGCACTAATTCATTATCAATTTGAGACTGTTCACCCTTTTTTAGATGGGAATGGTAGAGTTGGTAGGTTAATGATAACTCTTTATTTAATAGAAAAAGGGATTCTGAAAAAGCCTATATTGTATTTATCTGATTTTTTTGAAAGAAATAAAACCTTGTATTATGATAATTTAATGAGAGTTAGAGAAAAAGATGATATAATTCAGTGGTTTAAATTCTTTTTAGTTGGTGTTATTGAAACTGCAAAAAACAGTATTAAGACTTTTGATGGCATCTTAAAACTTCAAAAAGATGTAGAGTTAAAAATACAAGAATTAGGAAGTCGTTCGAGTAATGCAATTTTAATTATCAATTATTTGTTTCAGCGACCAATAATTGATGCGCAAATAGCTCATAAAATTACTAAGTTATCTTTGCCTTCTGTTTACAAACTGATTAAGGAATTAGAAAATTTTAAAATACTTAAAGAAATTACTGGAGGTAAACGAGGGAAATTATTTGTATTTAACGATTATTTAAAACTATTCAGATAACGTTTGCTGACAAAGAACAGACCAAAATATTTTGTAATTTGGTGCTTTGAAAAGAAATAGGATCAGCACCATTTGCTAGCATGTTTTTTATGATGAGAGTTAATGCAAGCTACATTTGATTTCGGCAGATAAGTGTGAATTTCTGTTGGCTGCATTTTAAGATAAGCTCAAGAAATATTGTAAAAATTATATAAATATTCTGTTAAATACCGACTTAAGAAGCCTTTCTTTCTAAATTTTCTTTATCTTTGGAATGCATGGTCTTCAAATACCTAGAAACCCAACTTAAAAAGCTCAAAAATACTGGATAAGTTCTGTTTATTCATTTTCTAATGATGAAGTCTCCCAAGCCCCACTCCAATAACTAATTTAACTTCTGAAACTGAGTATCAATAATACAGTGGTAATTACTAGCTAATGCACTGTAAATAAATATATAAGTTGTACTTAAAACAGATTTTATGAAAAAGATTTATTTATTATTGTTTTTTAGTGGCCTAAGCTTTTTAAGTCTTGGGCAAG
>JAOZUW010000123.1:4754-8196 GCA_029938465.1 Bacteroidales bacterium
AAGATTTATTTATTATTGTTTTTTAGTGGCCTAAGCTTTTTAAGTCTTGGGCAAGTAACAATTTGGAGCGAGGATTTTAATAATCCTGCTGATGATGGAGTGGGAGCTATTGGACCTGGACCGAGTATTACAGCTCCTGCAAGTGGAAAATGGACCGTTAATGTTGACAATTGTGATTTATCTGCCAATACGGATTGGTATATGGTTCATAATAGCCAACTTGAAGCTAGAGATGTTGGCGGAACTCAACAATCCAATGGTAGTGGTTCTGGTGCTCTTTGGATTTCTGAATCCATTGACATTACAGGATATGCAGTCGTTTCTATATCTGTTGATGTAGCTGAGACTGGCACTTTGGAACATCGGGATTTTGCAAAAGCTTCCTATCAGATTGATGGAGGAACAATAACGCAATTTGGATTTAATTACGACGATTTTACTGCAGTGAATTATTCCATTCCTGCTTTATCCGGATCTTCGCTAGTTATTTATCTGGAAGCCGATAATAATGCTGACGAAGAGTATATCAGCTTTGATAATGTAGTGGTTTTAGGAGGAACAGCAGATCCCGAGCCCAGCAATCATATCAGCTCTTTTGCCGCAACTTCCAATGGCGTATCTCAAGTGGATTTAAGTTGGAATGATAATGATGGAACACAAGCGGCAGCAGGCATTTTGATATTAGCTAATACTAGCGGAACTTTTACAAATCCGGTGGATGGTGTAGCGCAAAGCGATGATAATGATTGGAGTGATGGAGCAGCTTGTATTAATATAGCCCATGGTCTGGAATTCCATAATTGGACAGGCTTAGCGCCAGCTACTACTTTTTACTTTAAGGCTTTTACCTATACAAATTCTGGAACCAATATCGATTATAAAACCGATGCTACAGTTCCTACTGCAAATGCCACTACCGATACACCTACTGCAGCACAACTTATCATATCAGAAATAGCTGATCCAGATGATGTAGCTTATTCACGTTTTGTTGAATTATACAACGCAGGAAGCAGTATAATAGATCTTGATGAAGAAAATTGGCACCTAACAATGCAAATCAATGGAGGAACTTATAGAGATAAAAAACTTAATGGGAAAATATATCCTGGAGATACTTATGTAACTTCCTATTCTGAGTCTAGTTTTAATAGTAGTTACCATTTTAATCCGGAAGAAAATTCAGGGCTGAATGGAAATGGTGATGATGGTTTTTTTCTTTATAAAGGAGGTGATCATTCTATTGGAACTCTAATAGATGCTTATGGCGTTCTTGATGAAGATGGTAGCGGCACTGCCTGGGATTATGAAAATAGCCAAGCCAAAAGAAAAACATCCATACTTATTCCAAATCCCACATGGACAGCCTCTGAATGGGATATTACTGCAGCAAATATAGCAGATATGACTCCTGGCACACATCATTATTGTGTTGGATGGAGTGGTAGCAGCTCCAATGATTGGAATGCAGCAGCTAACTGGTCAGGAGGAGTTTCTCCTACGAGTACTCAAAATGTGAAAATACCCACAGGCTGTAATAATTATCCCACCTTAAGTGCATCTGTAAGCATTGAAAACCTTTTCTTTTTATCACAATCAGAAACTGATGCTTCGCTTATAGGAAGTAGCTATTTAAATATTAATGGAACAGCCTATTTTGAAAGATATGTTGATGATTATACCAATAGTAGCAATGGTTGGCATTTTCTTTCATCACCAGTGCAGAATTTTGCCATTAGCGGTAGCGATTTTGAGCCCGGAGTAGGAGTAGATGATTTATATCGCTGGGGAGAAACAAATAACTCTTGGTTGAATTATGTGGGTGGCACTTTTGGTCAAACTCATTTCGAAACTGGTTTAGGTTATTTAATAGCCTACGACGATGAGGAAACGAAACTATTTACCGGTAGTAATCTTCATACTTCTTCTGTTAGTAAAGCCCTAAGTTATACTGCTGGGCAAGGTAATGGATGGAACTTAATAGGAAATCCATATTCCTCAGCTATTGATTGGGATTTGCTCAACAAAACGGCTGATGTAAACGCCACGGTATATTTGATAAAAGGATCCGACGGTTCGTATATTTCTTATAATGGATCTACTGGCGATGTGATTAATGGTGAAATTCCAACCATGCAAGGTTTCTTTGTTAAGGCTGAATCGGCAGGACAAACAGTTAGCATGGAAACTAGTGATCAGGTTCATAGCAGTAATGTGTTTTGGAAAGATGATGAATTCGAAGAAACTCTAATGGTAAGTCTAAGGGGAGATTCCTCCATAAACAATACTTATTTTCAGTTTCGTGATGATGCTACTAACACTTTTGATACCTATTGCGATGCCTATAAGCTATTTGGCTTTGCTGAGATAGCTCAACTATATTCTACACTAGGAGATACTAAATATGCGATCAACTGCCTCCCTCACTCAGATGAAACGGTGAGTATTCCCATGGGACTTCATATTGCTTATACTGAAAATTTGAATTTAGATTTTTCTGGTTTAGAAAGTTTTTATCAAGATATTAGTATTCATTTAGAAGATCTGAAAACCAATAACACCATTGATGTAAGGCAAAACCAAAGCTATGCATTTATGGCAGATGTCTTGGATGAGTCCAATAGATTTGTATTGCATTTTAATGGGATTAATGCACTTCATGATTTCGTGATTCAAAAAGAACCTCAAGTATTTGCCTATCAGCAAGCTATTTATATTGAAAGTAGCGAAATGCTTGATGCTGATATTTTAATTTATAATATCAATGGACAACTCATTGCACAGCATAAAATGTTGGGTAAAACCATGTTGAAAATACCTGTAGAGCTAAGTCAGGCGGTATATTTGGTAAGTATTAGAACTGACCAAAATATTTGGAATAAAAAAGTTTATGTACAATAGAAAAAAACAGAATGATGAAAGATATCAGAAAATCCATTATAATAGTTAGTCTTATTATTTCAGCTTTATTTATAAATTCACCTATTCAGGCTCAGCCTGATCCTCCTGGAGGACATGGGCAATCGGGAGATGCCCCGGGAGGAGGAGCTCCTATTGGATCGGGTATTGCATTACTTATGCTGATGAGTGCTGCTTACGTTGGGAAGAAGGTTTATGATAAGAAAGAATAAACTCATACCTTAAATTTGCAAGGGTTTTCGTTACGAAAAGTTCAAATGGCTGTCAGTGTTGATGTAGCGCATTAAAAAGCAACACAGACATAGCAGTAGTTATGGTGAGTAGGTTTTTAATAGCCTGTCTGCCGACCAGGCAGGTATTCTCAACAATGATAGGTAGTCGGACTTTGCAGTAGAAATACCTTTGCGGATTTAGGTTGTGCTAAAAAAAGCCATTTCAATTGTTTGAAATGGCTTTTGTTTTTGAAGGGGATTCGATTTATGCCTCTTTTTCTTTTTTACTGATCATCATTATTTGATCGGCT
>JAOZUW010000235.1 GCA_029938465.1 Bacteroidales bacterium
TTCAAGTTCTTAAAAATGAGAAATTACACTGATGCAGATGCACGAAGAATACTTAAACTCATAAATATCTATAAAGTGAATTTGAGTTGGAGCCAAACAGATAAAGAGAAAAAAGAGCGAGAACTACTTATCGCAGAACTGTTCCCCGAATCAAAGCCTTTTTTTGTAGTAACTACACTGGGAGATTTATGCAATATCCCTAAAAAATAGAGGGATTATGCCCCTCTTACACCATATAATAACCAAACCTCAATAATCCATTTTTTTATACGGGATTATGCCCCTCCAAAACACCCCACAAATGCCTTACTGAACGGCTTTATACGCTATTCTATAACTGTTAACAGATATTGTAGAGTGCACGCTACCACCTATTAATTTTTTAAAGGATTTATTGTGAAAAAGTTTCTTAGATTACCCCAGGTTGCAGAACTATTGGGAGTGAGTAAAAGTACGGTTTGGTTGTATGCTCGTGAGGGTAAATTACCTAAGGCAACAAAGTTGAGCCCGAGAGTATCGGTATGGTTGGAAAGTGATGTTATGGCTCTTATGGAAAAAGTGAGTGCCTAATGAGTAAATTACCAATAGAGTTGAAATATACTGGGAAAATGCTCCGAAAGAAAATCACTCATACAGCAAAGTTTTTGAACGCTTTACCGATTGAAGATGATTATAAAGATTTGTTTCTTAGAACTTATGGCTCTAGAGGTTGGCAAAATATTGAAAAGCTGGCTCCCGAACTGATTACTATTGCAGATTATGGGTGCGATGTTACAAAAATGTTCTTAGAACAGAAACTAATCGGAGTTCATTCTCTTTATAGGGTTGTAATCAGTGCCAGTGAATCAGAGAGAGCCGAGATATATCAACTCATTAAAAATGGTGGGGTAAAGCCACACTGGAGAGATATTGAAAGATTACTCAAAACAGATACGGAACCAAGGCTTTTTAATGTTAGTGATATGGTTGAAAGTTGATGCTTAGGAAACTAAATCAAAAGTAAGTTCGGGAACTTTATAGGAAATAAGAAAAAAAGAACCCTAAAAAGTACCCCAAAGTAAGAGGAGTGTAAAAAATAGATGGTTTATTATACCCTTTTTGCACTTGTAATTAAAGGCATAAAATGATTGATTTAAAACAGTTACGGGTTCAACTGAAACAGAGCCTAGATAGAGAAAAGGTTGCAGATATTCTTTCCTTTATTGGATATGAAGTGAGGAGAGATTTCAAGTTTGCTATACGAGATGAGAAAACTCCCAGTGCTTCAATTAATAACGATGGGTACATCAAAGATTTTGGTTCGGGCTGGGGTGGTGATATTATTGCACTACTTCACGAACACCACGGGCAAACTCTTAAAGATGCAACTTTATATGTAGCAAGTTGTTTGGGGGTATGCTATGAGTAATTTACCTAATCCAAACGAGTTCACGGATTATAAATCTACACTCTTACCCGTTGAACGCTCTCAAACGGGCTCTAAAGGCTATGATTTGGTTCAGATGGATAAGAACTTCAAAGGAGCCCTCAAAGCGTGTGAATCGCTTGTAAAGAGAGAGCTCTCAAACGAGTTAATATCTTACCCTTTTTGGAAATCTGCTCCGAATTATGAGATAGGGAAATATTTTGGTTATTCCAAAACTTACAACAGCTTAACAGTTCATCTTTACAATGATACTGGAGAGATTGAAACGATAGCTATTAGAAATGCAGATGGTACAAAATGGAAAACTTTTGGTAGTAAGAAGTTCATACCCTACACTATTAAAGATGAGGTGATATTTGTATCAAGTGGAATGGCTGAAATCATTATTTGTGATTTACTGGATTTCTCTTTTATTGGTATTCAATCAGATGGAATGGTTCAACACTTACCCCAGGAGCTCAAAGAGTTAGCACGGGATAAGTTTATAGTGATTCTCTCTGATAACGATGATTCCTTTAAGAAGATAATCCCACAAATAAAAAACTTTTTTACTCAAAGCCAAACCATAGTTATTGATTTTGAAAAGATGCTCAACCAGGAGTTACCAAAAGGTTACGATTTCAGAGATTTTGTGAATAAAATTGAAGATGCTCCAACCGTGTTGGCATTTATTGAAAGGGAGATAATACAAGGGGGTTCCAATGTTTGAAAAAGCAGTGGCTCACTTAAAGAGCAAAACCAACTCGATTAATTTCTCAAGGTTTCAGCCAAATAACTGGATAAAAGAGGGAGCCGAGGATAACCCAACTCTCAAAGCGATTGATGATAACGGGGGCGCAATATGGATTAATCCAAGTGGAGAGATTTACTTTCGCAGATGCTCCAGCGAACTACCATCAAAGCTGGCAAACGATAAAGCAAAAAGAGTTATATCAAACTTTTTGAATCGAAGTTCTGTTTTATTATTCACGG
>JAOZUW010000124.1 GCA_029938465.1 Bacteroidales bacterium
ATTGGGCTTTTCATTCTCACGATGGAGCCCTCTTGGGATCGCGCAGCCATCCCAGCAATCATTTAATAATGTTTTATAGAGAAATGAAACAGATTTATGGAGATGATGAGTCAGTAAGCGAAAACCACAAGCTTGTTATATGCGATATTTTGGTAAAAAAAAGAAACGGATCGTGAAGTGTTCAGTGTTTCTTAAGAGCTGAAGCATAATTGCAAGATTTTTGTTTTGTTATTAACTGTTATAAGGCGTAGGGTTTGCATAAGGTATCTGTAGTTTTGGCTCTTGTGAATTGTAAAAGTGTATGGCTTATGCGTGGGCTATTTATCATCCCTATTTTGTTTAATATTTTGTTCGAGTTGTTTCAATTCTTTCATATCATCATTATCAGCTATTAAAGCATCGTATGCTTTACGTTTTCTATCGAATTGGCTATATATATTTTTCACTTTATTTTCCATAGTAATTTTGCTAATAGAACCTGGGTGAGTTAGTATTTTCTTGTCTTGGAATTCTAATATTTTATCTACGTTATCTCTCCAAAAATCCATTGTTATATCCATTCTGTTTTTGGCTCTAAGCTCTGCACTTTCAAGGAAAATAACTACCAAACGATTAAGTGTATCAATCTCGTCTTCGGTTAAGTAGTTTTTAGCAATAAAAATATCTTGTTTTCTTACAACCGTGCCTTTCTACGATGTTAAATTCATATTCGATTTGTCGGCACTAGCTCGTGAAACAATAATCTCAGCCGCTGTTTTGCCTGTTACCGAAAAATGTAATTTATTTTGAGTTTCGGCAAAAAACATTTGTGTTGCTTTGTCTGTTTGGTCGTAATCGCTGCTTAAAGCAAATAAATCTTTAATTTTCTGATAAAAACGCTTTTCTGATGCTCGGACATCTCTAATTCTTTCTAAAAGCTCATCGAAATAATCAGGTCTGCCATCTGGGTTTTTCAGACGCTCATCGTCCATTACAAAACCTTTTATCATATACTCTTTTAGGTTTTTGTTTGCCCAAATTCTAAATTGCGTTCCTCGCTTACTTCTTACCCTAAAACCAACCGCCAAAATCATATCGAGCGAATAAAATGTAACATTATATTCTTTGTCATCGTCGGCAGTTGTAAAGTAATTCTTTACAACTGAATTTTGGTCTAACTCCCCATCTTTCAGTATGTTTGATATGTGTTGCCCAACGTTTTGTTTAGAGGTGGCAAAAAGTTCGGCAAGCTGATTTTGGTTCATCCAAACATCACCATCTTTGGCGTATAATGCAACCGATGCTTTGCCATCAGCAGTATTATAAATGATTATATTTTGTTGATTGTTTTCCATCACACACTCTCCTCCACAATTTCAATTTCCTCGTTTGTTAACTCGTAGAGTTGATAAACCATTTGGTCTATTGCTTTTCCGTCTTTTAATATTGCTCCGTCTGCCTTTTTTCCATCTGTCTGATTTTTAAATTCTCGTGCTAAATTATAGTTATCGGCTGGCTTTAATGTATAACCAAATATATCAACAAATATTTCTCTTAAAAATCCGTCTTGGTATTCTTCTTCTTTAAGCTTCTTTATTTCAGATATTTTTGCAGGTGAGTAGTTTTCGTTAAACCTATCAAATGCCTTATCAACTTGCTCTTTGTCAAGCTGCATCAAGTGTTTTTTTATTACCGATTTTTGAAATATTCCCATTTATGAAATTCTATTATTTAATTAAACTCTAAAAGTATAATTTTTCTGTTTGCGTAGGAAAAATAGCTCTTTTGTTTTTCAACATTCTTTGAACTTTTGTTGTATTATTCACAAAATCAAAATGTGCAGTTTGTGTGGTGGGGTTTTGCATCCTATCATTATAGCAAATTTGTTGTTCTTGGGTTTTTCTATGGCTTTCCATTCTCACCATGGAGCCCTCTTGGGATCGCGCAGCCATCCCAGTAATTATTTATAATTATCCAATTGCTTTATAAAATCCTTCTCAACTTGCGTGATTCTGTTCTTTATTTTTCCTTTATACATTTCGTATTCGTTGTGTGCTTTTTTTATTGCTTTTTGATGATTAATAGTTCCTGAATGTTGCAAAATATCTTTATTGGTCATTTTCAAGAAGGTATCTAACTGCTTAATCCAATCTGCCATATACATTGGGGTACGGTCTAATGCTTGGATTTCTGCGATTTCTAAAAATGCCGTTACCATTCGGTTCAATATATTTAACTCATCTTCGGCAAGATAATTTTTAGCAATTTCAACTTCTTTTTTTGTTGGTATTTCGCCTTTGAAATTTGTTAGTCCGATATGTTCTTTTGATGAATCTACTCGTTTGTAAACTGTTTCGGCGGCGGTTTCTCCGTGAGATGCCCAGTGCATTTTGTTCTGTATGGTTTTAAATACCATTACTGATTGTTCTGTTTTGGGGTCGTAATCGATACTTGTTGCGTAAACATCTAAAACTTTTCTCCAAAACACCTTTTCTGACGAACGAATATCGCGGATACGAGCCAAAAGTTCATCAAAATAATTCCCACCTTCTGCTTCTTTCAGTAGCTCATCGTTCATTGCAAAGCCCTTAATCAAATACTCTTTAATAAGAGCTGTTGCCCATTTTCTAAAATGAACACCTCTGTGCGATTTTACTCTGTAACCAACCGAAATAACTACATCGAGATTGTAATATTTAACATTTTTAGTCTGCGTTAATCCTTTTACAGCACCGTGTTGAGTGGTTGTTCGGAAATCCCGAATAACCAGTTCTTCTTCCAGCTCTTCATCTTTAAATATATTCTTGATATGTTCGCTAATAGTTGATTTAGACTTTTGAAAAAGCTCACCTATTTGAGTCTGATTTAACCATACAGTTTCATTCTCAAAATGTGTTTCTATTTTGACTTTTCCGTCCTCGGTTTGGTAGAGAAGGAATGATGAATTATGAATACTTAGGGATGAATTTTTATTTTCCATAGTTTTAACCTTTTTGAGCTGATTTGACAATGCTTGTAATATTCTTCCTAGCTCATCAGATTCTTTAATTAATTTATAAAATTATAAAAAATCTTTATATAAAGTAAGTAATAGCTATTTTGCTTATGAACACTATAATTAACCATACTGTAATTAAGATAATACCGCCAATAACACCAAAATCAAATAGGGGTGAGGGGTGCGCTGATCTTGCTTAGGGCTAGATCAGCCGCCTATTTATTAGCTGTTGCCATTTTTATTTATCAGTCAGGTTTATAATGATTTAAAGAATGATCTGTCACTCGAAAAATAAAATTTAATATTCTGAAAACCAATCAAACCCAAGTTCTCCCATTTGGGCGCGACAGGCTATCAACACGGTATTCAGACTTTGGGCTATGGTCAGCCGAATACTTAATTGTTAGCAGCTGGCTTTAGCCTAGTTTTTTCATTTTCAAAGGGTTTTGTCTTGTATCGAATACATTGACAATATCAATCCGGTTTTTATTCTGATTAATCCAATAGATGATTTTGTAATTCTTAAATACTAAGTATCTGAAATTTTGAGGGCGGTCAGATAGAAGTCCTTCTTTTTGTCCGATGTGTGGATTTTTATCCAGTCCGATAGTTTTGTCAATAATACCGGATATTAGTTTCCGTGCGATTCGTCTCTCTACTTTGGATTCGTAATAATCATAAATATCGTCCAATTTATCTTCAGCGAATCGAGTCCAATAAACTACTAATTCCATTTTTCTTTTAATTCAGTAGCTTTGATAACTCTATCGTTTTCCGAATCACTTAATGCTTGATCAATTTCGTCATTAAACTGTTTTAAGTCCATTGGTTTGAGTTCATTCTCATATTGTTCCAATTTCCTTTTCTTTAAAAGGTTTTCCAATCCAATGACTATTTCTTCGTTTTGAATCCGAAGGAACTCCTGAATAAATGATAATTTCCGTGTTTCTATATTCATTGTTTTATGATTTTAGTCAAAGGTACTATTTTTAATGGAATTCAATTATTGATTTTTTTTTCAAACTTGCAGTCAACGTGTGGGGCTATGAAGCGTGGCGGCTTTTGGAACAATAAACTTTCAATAAACTAGAATTTTGTTTTGAAACAGTATTGTTCATTTTACTAATTCAACCGCCATGCTTTATGAGCCCGTGTTATGAGCTTTTTGTTTTTGTTCAATCAGATTTAATTGTGATTTTTACAACACTACCACTCCCACATTGAGTTGGTTCATCATGTGTCATTTTTAATTCCCCATTATAATATACCTGATTTACATATTGAGAGTTACCTTTCTCTTTGAAATGGTATGAGATAGTGTCTACTGTTAATTCACCTATATGTGTAGTTGCGAAACCTTCAAGTGGTAATATGTAAATATCAAATTCATGAATACCATTAATTTCGCCAAAAATTATTTGCACTTCTTCTCCAGATAAATTATAAGCTTTCAAAGTTTCAGGTTCTAAGTGATTTACTGTGTTTTTATCAAATAAATCTTTGCCAGATTCATTAAAAAATGAAAATGTTTGTACAGCACAAATATTAGTGCTTTTATCTTTATTACAACTTAAAAATAAAAATATTATTGGTATAATAAGAACATATTTCTTCATTTTATTTGTCTTAGGGATGAATATTAATAATCATGTCTTTATTCCATTTGTAGTCGTACGAAGAATTAATAGGGTGAGTTAAATTATTACTATAATACCAAACATTTTGCGTTGAATGACCCCATCCCCAGTTCATATGTAAGTAGTAAGTATGATTTTTACCAATATATGATATGTCATGAGTACAGCAACCGATTAAACAATCAACTTCATATAAATTATATTCTTCCCTTAATCCATCAGTTATCCATTGATGACCATTAAGATAAATATATGTCCAACCTAAATTGATTCGTGTTCTATAACCACCAAGCAATACTGGATAACCCCATTGCAGATTTTGCATAATATCGTCAATATGATAATCATCGTAGGTTATGGAATTATTATAACCAAAATCATTTTTAAAAGCGTTTTTTGCAGCAATGCTACTTGCAGACGATGCATTACAACCTCAGTTCATATTTACAGCAAGACCTATATCAACCATTAAACCAGCGACTTCGTATGCACTAGTAGTTGTAGAATTTATAGGATAACTGTTTTGCAAAATACTCCATGAAATATTATTGGGGTATTCCCAATACTTCATAACTTGTGCCATTGCAGTAGCAACGCAGCCTGTTAATTTGTGGTTACCTGTTTGATTACAAATCGGAGTACTCAAACTGTAGGGTAGATCTTGATGCCATAGAGTTGTTAAAACGCAATCGTCATAGATATTAACAACATGCTCTAAATATGTTTCAATACAATCATCATCACCAATTATTTTCAGGTTGTCTTCTTTATTGAGGTAAGAGTACCACATTTTTCTCACTCCATTTTCTTCTTGAGCCAATGAATCTTTTTCTAATTCTAAATTCAATAGAAAAGTCTCTAAAATCCATTCTTTTTGACCTGGATACAGTTGTTCAATACTATTAAATGTAAATTCGCCTTCTTCAGAAAAAGCATAAACAGGTATATGTCGAGTGTCATTTGCCATTAAAACAAAACCATTTGGAGAAAGATTAACAACAGTCAATTTTCTGTTTGCAAATGATACGTTAAAATCATTAATTGATTTAACTTCATAAGTGCTTTTAAATTTTCTATTTTTATCATTCATAAAATTACAAGCAAAAATTTTAGCTTCTTCATTATTAATTTTAAATAATGCATCATTATTATTTTCAACTTGCGAAGTTGAACTTTCGAATAATTCCGAATTATAGTCTTTATCAACTTTACTACATGAGTTAATAGAGATATACAATACTAACAGAATAAACAAATAATAATTTTTTCTTTTCATCATGATATATAATTTTTAAACGCCCCACTTTGTTATGCAGTTTTCGGGTCAACTTTTTCTGCTGTTAATCAACATTTGAACTCAATCTATATCAGATTTTATTATTATTATTATACCATAAAGTGGCAATCTTTATCTGTAAAGTTTTGTTCAAATTGCTCATAACTAAGGAATAAAACAAATGAGCTTTTATTCCTTAGTATCTTATTAGTTTATAAAGATATAAAAAATCTTTACATAAAATAAGCAATAACTATTTTGCATATTAATCAATCATAATATAAAAAAGATAATACAGCCAGCACCATAACCAAATAGGAGTTGGTGTGAGAGGTTTACTGGACAAGTGTATGGCGTGATCAGCCCCTACTGATATATTTGCAAGACAATTAATTAAAGTTATATTTTACTGATTTTGTGTTTTAATTACAATGTTCTGTTTTCACTTTTAGCTTTTGTATCCATATATTGGCCGATTGTTAATCCAACAAACATTCCAAAAATCAATCCCATAGATATACCCAAAGATCGCTCCCAACTAGATAAAAACACAACTCCAAAAAGAATTCCAAAAGAAGATCCTAAACCTATACCCAAGTTGGTGTAATACCCTTTGGAAGTTAAGGAAAATGTATCCTTTAAATATTTTTCAAATTTAGTTAGTGCTTTTTTAAAGTACTTTTTTCTATTCTCAGGATTTGATGCTAAATTTAAACTATCGAGTTCCGTTTCTAAGGACTGGATTTCATCTTTTGAGAACTCTCTAATTTTCAATCCGTTTAGGATATAAAGAAATTTTTCATATACCTTTATTTCATACTTTTTAGTTGTTTCGGTTTTTAAACTTTCAAAAAAGTTATAAGCTTCTTGTATTGTCATATTTTTTAATGTTTTCTTGGTTAGTGGCTCCAAGCAAAAAATATTACATGTAAAATTTATTTTTTTATAAAGAATTTAATAGTTTATAAATGGGTACTGTCAGAAAGAGTTTAACTTCTTAATTCTTCAAGATCGGTTATTAATTCTTCAATTTTTTTAAACATACGACCATAAATTATTTTGACATCCATATTGTAAATTCTTCCTCCAAATAATGCTAACATACCTGCTATAATAAGTACTAAGGCAATACCTATTAACGGTACTCCATTTACCAGATATATATCAGGAAAACCATAAAGAACTTCGCCAACCAGTCTTTCTCCTAAATAAACTCCTTCAGCATCTACAAACCAAAAACCGACAACAATACTTAGAAAAAAGAGCGGATAATATAAACGTGCCATTTTTCTATTTATAGCCAATTGTTCTTGCAGCCATTTATTAAAAGATAAGAGGTACTCATAACTGTTTTTGTTATAGTCTATTTTCTCCAAACTGCTCGTTAGTTTTTTATTTACAACAACCAAGCCTGTTAAAATTAAAAACCATGATATGCCAATAATGGGGAGCCCATTATAAGTAGCTACTACCAACATTGCAAAAGCAAAAACTACAATAAGAATCAGATTTATCTTAAACGCTCGTTTAAACTTGTCTATAACATGTTTAGATTTTTGATTGTATAAATTATTTAATTTAGGAGCTATAAGTGCATCATTATTTAGAAAGCCTTCTTTCCATATATTTTCAATTGATTTTTCCATCTAATATTTTTTTTAATTTCATTTTAATTCTTTTAACACGTACACCAATATTATTAAAATTTGTTCCTATAATATCAGCGATTTCCTTATATGATATTTCTTCTAAATAAAGCATAATAATAGCTCTATCTATTTCTGATAGTTTTCTAATAGCATCATATAATAGATTTAGAGATTCGTCTGAAAATGCATAATTATCTTCCGTTTCTTCAGTTGGTAATGAGTCTGACACAAAAAGCTGGGAATTATTTTTCTTTTTCTTAAGTAAGGTCAAACATACATTTAATGAAATTCGGTAAACCCAGGTACTCCAATCCGATTCCTCACGAAAATTCTCTTTACTCCGCCAAATCTGTAAACATACCTCTTGATAATAATCCTCAAAATCCTCTTGTGAGTTCGTATATGCCCTGCACAACTTAATAATTATTCCTGAAAAAGGTATAATTGATGTTTTATAAAAATCGTTACTCACTATTGTTTTTTTTTAGTTAGTGGTGAAAATGAGAAATTATTACATGTAAATGAATTATTTGTGCAAAAGGATGA
>JAOZUW010000125.1 GCA_029938465.1 Bacteroidales bacterium
TCACAGAGAAAAGCTATAATTAACATTGAACTTCTGATACTGATTAGTTACCTATAATTTAATAGTCATACAATTAACATTTCGTTTTTAATAAGTTTAAAACATAAGCCTAAAAACATAAGTATGTAGAATGTACATTTGTGCATAATCTATTTGTATACTATGATCAATACAGCAGAAAACACAGAGTTATTAGCATTGTTAAAACTTATTGATGATCCCGATCCTGAGATCTTCTCTCATGTAAGAAGCAAAGTTTTAGAAATTGGTTCACCAGCTCTTCCTTATCTCGAAACTGCCTTTACCAATAGTCATGATGAGATGTCAAGTGGTAGAATCCAAACATTGCTAAATAAAATCCAATTCAACAAAGCATTAGATTCTTTAGCCGATTGGCAAAATCAAAAAGATCAGAATTTAATAGATGCTTGTATTATATTAGCTACTTATCATTATCCTGATTTAAATAAAGAAGAAATAATAAATCAAATTGACAAACTCAAAAAAGATGTTTGGCTAGAGCTTAATGAAGAATTTACTGCCTTAGAGAAAATCCATATACTTAATCATGTTTTCTTTAAGCTGTATCAGTTTAAAGGTAACAAAACTAATGTTGCCCATCCTCAAAACAGCTTAATTAAAGATTTACTCGAAAACAAACAAGGGAATTCCGTAATATTAAGTATCCTTTATTTAGAAATAGCTCAAAGTTTACAACTGCCTGTTCATAGTGTAAACCTACCTGAGAATTTTATTTTAGCCTATCAGGATTCAGGTCATTTACATAGTGAAACTAAAGCATTATTCTATATTAACCCTTTTAATGATGGTGTTATTTTCTCAAAAAATGATATCGAGACTTTTATTAAACAACTAGAACTCTCTCCTGAGAAAAAATACTTTGAGCCTTGTAGCAACCAAATTACACTTAAACGCCTGATGAAAGAGATGATTTTATCCTATGAATTATCAGGAGATTATAATAAAAGTGATGAAGTAAAAAAACTCATGAATATTTTATAAACTACTTTATAAACTGGAATTTTTATACTTTTTTTCGCTGCATCATTTTTCCAAAAGAAATAAAAAGAACCCCTACAATAGAGATAAGTCCTCCTATTACCTGATATGCCTCTGGAAATTTTCCAAAATATACATAAGCCCCTATAAGCACAAAAATCCCTTTTGTACTACCTAATATCCCCTTCCTGCTGACTTCGATATATTTAATAGCCTGGTAACCAACAATAACTGTTAAAAATGGGCCCAAAACACTCCCAATGATAATATTCCACATAGCATACCAACTAATAATAAAACTTTCTTGCTTGATCAGCATTACTGAAAAAGAGAAAACCAATAGAAAGACATTTCTACTGAGGGCCATTATTGGAGGCGTTAGTTTAACAACATGCTTTTTATTGATGATGGCACTTGCACTAAAAAACAAACCTGAATACAAAACATATTGCGTTCCATCAAGAAATAATGAAGAAAAAGTGTCACCACCTTTATAACTCACTGTAAAAGCGCCAATTAAAATTAATAATATTCCAAAAACCTCTGGTTTATTATATCGTTCATGCAGAATTAAAACACCCAAAAGTGTTACAAAAACAGGATTAATATTTCCGATAAAAGATACTATAGCAGGATTAGAAACAGTAAATATGGCTAAAAAGAAAAAGGTAGTTCCTGCTATTTCTAATAAACCCAATATTAAAAGAATAAGGAAGCTCTTAGATTTTAATCTTCTTAAATGATCTATTTTCCCTGTTTTAACAGAATATATTAAATTCCATAATAATCCAAAAGCAAACCAATATAAACCAAACTGTGGCAAACTAGCCTCACTCATAGCCGCTTTACTAAAAATATATACATTCGAAGTGGCTAAAACCGATATAAATGCAAAAAAATATCCTTTAGTAGTAGGGCTAATGCTCATATTTATTTATGTTTCTCAATATTGTGCAAGATATACTTTTTATAATGAGGACAAATCAAAAACATCTTTAAGCCTTGGCCCTTTTGGTGTATCCTTTATAGTACAACACTCATTATAAATATCATGCTCAAAAAATAAAACATAATCATTTTCAATAGCTTCTTTAAAAAATTGCTCTTTATCCTTAAGTGTTATTAATGGGCGAGTATCGTAAGCCATAACCCAAGGCATAGGAATATGCACTGTGCTTGGTAAAAGATCGGCCATAAAAACCACAGTACGACCCTTATATTTAATATGCGGAATAATTTGTCCATCAGTATGCCCATTGAATAATTTAATATGGAAGTTAGGATATATTTCTCCCTCCTCCTCTACAATTTGCAATTGACCACTTTCTTGTATAGGTATAATATTCTCTGCCAAAAAACTGGCTTTTTCTCTGTTATTTGGATGGCTAGCCCACTCCCATTGTGCTTTACTCACCCAATATTTGGCATTTTTAAAAGCAGGTATAAGCTTTGTTTTATCCTTATTCCATTCAATACTTCCACCAGTATGATCAAAATGCAAGTGTGTAATCACCATATCCGTAATATCGTCTTTTGTATAACCCAAAGCAGCTAATGATTTCTCTAAGGAATCATCACCATTTAAATAATAATGTTTTAGAAATCTCTCATCTTGCTTATCTCCTATTCCATTATCTATCAATATCTTCCGGTCGCCATCTACCACTAAAAGACATCGCAAAGCCCAATTACACAAATTATTCTCATCGGCTGGGTATTGCTTCGACCATAAAGATTTTGGCACCACACCAAACATGGCACCGCCATCTAGTTTAAAATTTCCTGTTGGTATACTGTAAAGTTTCATAAGCTAATCATATATATAAACAACCCTCTAAATCGACTTAGGGCAATGAGTATTACTTTCTTCTTCCCTTTTTGATAGCAGGGAAAATCATACGATATTTTGGACTAATATTGCCTGTGCTAATATCATTCAACTTTCTTTTAAGTATCATTTTTCGCATACTACTCAAGCGATCAATAAATATTTTTCCATCAATATGATCATATTCATGTTGTATCACTCTAGCTACTATGCCATCAATCCACTCTTCGTGGGCTACCCAATTTTCATCTCTATAGGCTATTCTAATTCGTGGCTTTCGCATCACTGCTTCATGAATATCAGGAACACTTAAACATCCTTCTTCAAAACTCCATTCCTTTCCCTCTTCTTCAAGAATATGAACATTGATCATCACTCTTTTCTTTCCTTCAGCTTCGGGATATTTTTCTTTAAAAGGATCGGCATCAACAATAAATAAACGGATGTTCTTATTAATTTGAGGAGCAGCTAGACCCACACCATTTGTGGCGTACATGGTTTCAAACATGTCTTCAATAAGCTTATCTAAACCATCGTAATCTTTTTTAATATCTTCCGACATCCTTTTTAAAGCACGATGGCCATAGGCAACAACTGGTAATATCATTATTATTTCTTTTTATACTCTAAATATGTTTGTAATATTAGTGAAGCACTTATAGCATCTACTAATTCTTTATTCTGTCTGGCTTTTTTACCTAAACCGCCATCTATCATAGCCTGAAAAGCCATTCGGCTGGTAAAACGCTCATCCATTCTATCAATATTCATTAAAGGAAAGGCTTTTTTTAACCGACCAATAAACGGATTGATGTATTTTGTAGAATCGCTGGGCTTATTGTCCATAGTTTTTGGCTCACCTATTACAATTGTCTCCACTTCCTCATCTTCCATATATTTTTTTAAAAAATCTATCAAAGTCTTTGACAAAACCGTTGTTAAAGGAGTGGCAATTATTTGCAAAACATCGGTTACCGCAATACCCGATTTTTTTTGCCCAAAATCTATGGCTAAAATTCTACTCATTTCGGCTGCAAAAGTAATAAAAAGAAATCTTTGAAATGAATTATTGATTTGATTTCTTTTTAAGCTTAAAATTCCACCTATATTTGTAAACTTAATGCCTAAAATAATTTAACAATGTATACTGAAATTAAAAATACCATAGAAAAAGCTTGGAGAAACCGAGAGTTATTGGAACAAGAAAAAACCAAAAAGGATATTCAATATGTAATGGAGCTTTTGGACAAAGGAAAGATACGTGTTGCTGAGAAGATAGAAAATAGATGGAAAGTGAATGAATGGGTAAAAAAAGCTGTTATTTTATATTTTCCTATTCAAAAAATGGAAACTATTGAAGTAGGTCCTTTTGAATTTCATGATAAAATTGCATTAAAGAGTAACTACAAAGAACTGAATGTAAGAGTAGTACCTCATGCCATTGCTCGTTATGCTTCTTATATTGCTTCAGGCGTAATTATGATGCCCAGCTATATTAATATTGGTGCTTATGTAGATAGTGGAACTATGGTTGATACATGGGCAACTGTAGGCAGCTGTGCCCAAATTGGGAAAAATGTACACCTTAGTGGTGGCGTAGGTATTGGTGGAGTTTTGGAACCTGTGCAAGCTGCTCCTGTTATCATAGAAGACAACTGTTTTATTGGTTCGAGATGCATTGTAGTGGAAGGAGTAAGAATAGAAAAAGAAGCTGTTTTAGGAGCCAATGTAGTGATTACTAAAACTACAAAGATTATTGATGTAAGCGGAAAAATGCCAAAAGAAATACAGGGTGTTATTCCAGAACGATCCGTAGTTATTCCCGGTACTTATCCGAAAAAATTTCCTGCAGGTACTTTTCAGGTTCCTTGTGCTCTAATTATTGGAAAAAGAAAAGCTTCTACCGATCTTAAAACATCTTTAAATGATGCATTAAGAGACTATAACTTAGCCGTATAACAAAAAATAGATAGCATTTAAAACACACCAGAATATTGCGATTATGAAAAAATGGATGATTATATTAAGTTTTTTTATCCTTTCTTTTGAAGCTATAGCACAAGAATTATCATATACCGATGCTATATTCCCCCATAAAGGTGAAGTTATTTATCCAGATAAAATCCTCCAAATACATGCTAAAAAGATGGTGGAGTATATTAAAAATGGGGATACATTGTCCGTCAGAGCCGATGCTATTACTGTTCACGGCACTTATCTAAATATGGGTTATCTTATAAGAGCAACTAATTATGGTATAATGATTCCTATTGATTCTGCTACTGACTTAAGCTATAATGGGAAAAATTACTTTTATTATATGCAAAAATATACTAAAGGCATAAAGCCCTTTAGAAGCGGATTAACCATTACTATTATTGGCGCAAATGCATTGGCTCTTGGTAGTATTTTATATATTGATGCAAGAGACGCAGATATGTACTCCTGGCAACCTACCTTTGCCCAATTCTTTTTAGTTAGCGGTATTATTACACTCAGCATTGGTGCTCCCCTATTAGTATTAGGCAGTACTATTAAAATCAATAATAAGCAAGCTATGAATAAATGCACAAATAACAAAGAATTAAGTTTAAATTTTGGCATCAACAAACATGGGATTGGATTGGCATTGCATTTTTAATAAAAGAAATACATAATTATCTTGAATGTTTCTAAATGGAAAACCTAAAAAATAAAAATCTATCTAAAATAAGCCTTGTTTTCCGAAAAACTTCTACCTTTGGCACTTCGAAAAAAAATCTAAAAAAAACAACAAAATAAACCTAAGATTAAATGAGCATATTAGTTAATAAAGACTCCAAGATTGTAGTTCAAGGCTTTACAGGAAGCGAAGGAACTTTTCATGCTACTCAAATGATTGAGTACGGCACTAATGTAATAGGTGGTGTTACCCCTGGAAAAGGTGGCCAAACACATTTAGATAAGCCTGTTTTTAACACGGTTGCTGATGCAGTAGACAAAGCTGGAGCTAACGTTTCGTTAATTTTTGTACCGCCTGCATTTGCAAGCGATGCCATTATGGAAGCTGCAGCTGCTGGTATAAAAACTATTGTTTGCATTACCGAAGGTATCCCTACATCGGATATGGTAAAAGTTAAAGAATACTTAAGCGACAAAGATAGCCGTTTAATAGGCCCTAACTGCCCGGGCATTATTACACCGGGTGAAGCTAAAGTTGGTATTATGCCAGGTTTTATTCACCAAAAAGGTAGAGTTGGAGTTGTTTCTCGCTCTGGCACTTTAACCTACGAAGCAGTAGATCAATTAACTAAAGCAGGCTTAGGCCAAACTACTGCCATTGGTATTGGTGGCGACCCTATTATTGGTACTACTACCAAAGAGGCTGTGGAATTGTTTATGAACGATCCTGAAACTGAAGGTATTGTAATGATTGGCGAAATAGGTGGTGGCATGGAAGCTGAAGCTGCCCAATATGTTAAAGCTCACGGTACAAAACCTGTAGTTGGTTTTATTGCAGGTGCTACAGCTCCTAAAGGTAGAACAATGGGACATGCAGGTGCTATTATCGCAGGAAAAGGTGATACTGCTGAGGCCAAGAAAGAAATCATGACCGAATGTGGAATTCACGTGGTGGAAAGCCCAGCTGAAATTGGTGATAAAATGAAAGAATTATTGGGATAATAATTCTATTAATAATATTTAAAACGCTGTTTCTCTTGTAGAAGCAGCGTTTTTTTTAACCCGCAATTGGCATAAAACAAAAACACAATATTTTTAGTTTTTGTAGTAAGAAATCAATAGAAAACTATACTTTTACCGCTGATATAAAAAAATAATTAATCATCAGTAAAAAATAGCGTTATGGCTTATAATTTAAGAAATCGTAACTTTTTGAAGCTATTGGATTTTAGCTCTAAAGAAATTAAGTTTTTATTAGATTTATCAATGGATCTTAAGAAGGCAAAATATGCAGGTACCGAGCAACAGATGTTGAAAAACAAGAATATTGCTTTGATTTTTGAAAAAGCAAGTACTCGTACTCGATGCGCCTTTGAAGTGGCTGTTAACGATCAAGGTGGTAATGTAACCTACCTTGGCCCTTCCGGAACACAAATAGGTAAAAAAGAAAGCATGAAAGATACGGCTCGTGTTTTAGGTCGTATGTATGATGGTATTGAATATCGTGGCTTTGGTCAAGAAATAGTAGAAGAATTAGGTAAATATGCTGGCGTTCCTGTATGGAATGGCTTAACCAATGAATTCCACCCTACTCAAATCTTAGCCGATTTTTTAACCATGATGGAACATAGTGATAAACCTTTACACGAAGTTACTTTTGCTTATGTGGGTGATGCGCGAAACAATATGGGTAACTCTTTAATGATTGGTGCTGCAAAAATGGGAATGAAATTTCGTGGCATAGCTCCTAAGAGCGTTCAACCTACTGATGAGCTCATTGCTCAAGCCAATGAAATAGCTAAAGAAACCGGTGCTGAGATTATCATTACCGATTCTGTAGAAGAAGGTGTAAAAGGATGTGATTTTATTTATACTGACGTCTGGGTATCTATGGGCGAAGCCGATGAAGTGTGGAAAGAGCGTATTGAGCTTTTAAAGCCTTATCAGGTAAACCAAGCCATGATGAATGCCACTGGCAATCCTAAATGTAAGTTTATGCATTGTTTGCCTGCTTTCCATAACCGCGAAACAACCATTGGTGAGGAAATCTACCAAAAATTTGGTTTAAACGGTTTAGAAGTAACTGATGAAGTTTTTGAAGGTAAAAATTCTATTGTTTTTGATGAAGCAGAAAATAGATTACATACTATTAAAGCTATTATGGTAGCTAGTTTAGGAGCATAATATAATCAGCCGTAAAACAAGCCACTTTTTCAGATTCTTGAAGAAGTGGCTTTTTATTTAGGCTAAACCTATGGAATAATGAGTTAAGATTGGTGAGTTAAGAGTTAAGATTAGTGTCCCGAAAGCTTTCGGGATAAGAATAGTGATTGCAGAATAATGATTTAAGAATAGTGAGTTAAGAATAGTGTCCTGAAATCTTTCGGGAGAAGAATAGTGATTTAAAACCCTAATTTTATAGCCAGAACCTAGCATCTAAAACCTGACTAAACCAACTCTTCCAACTCCGTTTTATAATCGAATCTTAGATCCTCGTGTAAAGACTGCATCGCCTTCTTGATTAAAGCAATTTGTCTGTTAAAT
>JAOZUW010000236.1 GCA_029938465.1 Bacteroidales bacterium
TTGTGGTTTGGGAGTTTCCCTCAGATCGCACACTTCGACCCGATAGCTATCGGGTCCGTCTGCCTGCCGGATTTCCTCCCGATAGGGATGGCGAGGCAGGCTCAGTGCTGCTTCGGTATTTGGGTTTCCTTTCACAAAGACTTAGCTTCGAGTTTGTGTTTTTTTGCAGGATGGTTTCTGTATCAGCAACTATTTTATCACATCCACACCTTCATCCAAAAGCATCTGAATAAATTTCTCTGTATGCTCTTTAGGTGGAATTTCTCCAAACTCCTTTTTAAGATTTTCCTGGTCTAAGCGAATCACAGTTTTTCCTTTTAGCTTGAGTTCGTTATATTTATTCTCGGCTTCTTGCCCAGAGCTCGTTAAATATAGCTTACCTTTAAAATGTAATTTCTTTCCTTTGGCATTTTCCGATTTTCCCAGTATCATTCCTACTGCCGCGGTATTATTGGTAATAGGATTGATTAAAATAAAAGATCCCGTTGATTTATTTCGTCGGTAAGGATCGAAAAACAAAGGTTTATTGGTGGTGATTTGTACTTTCCCTATCTCATTGAGGGAGAAGCTATTCATTTTGGTGTGTTCCAACGTGTTTACATCTACCCTATAACTTATATCGCTTACAAAAGCACGGGAGCTGTTGTTGGCATGCTTGATAAAGAACTGCATGTCTTTATCCATATCTTCTTCATCCATCCACACCAGCATAGCTTCAATCTGATTGCTAATGGCTGGTAAATTTTCAGGATAAACAAACATATCGCCACGGCTGGCATCTATCTCATCTTCAAGGGTTATAGTAACCGATTGAGGTGGAAAAGCCTCTTCTAGCTCACCATCGTAAGTGAGAATTTCTTTAATTCGTGATTTTTGTCCTGAAGGTATAGAAACCACTTCTTGTCCTTTTTTTACAATACCAGAAGCTACAGTAGCTGCAAAACCTCTAAAATTGATATTGGGCCTATTGACAAACTGCACAGGATAGCGCATATCATCAAAATTTCTGTCGCTACTTACATGAACAGTCTCCAGAAAATCTAATAAGCTACGTCCCTTATACCAAGGCATGTTTTTGCTGGCATCCACCACATTATCGCCTTTTAGGGCAGAGATAGGAAAATAGTGAATATCGGGTATATCGAGCTGAGCTGAGAAGTTTTCGTAATCCTCAACAATTTGATCGTATATTTTCTGAGAATACTCTTTTAAATCCATTTTATTGATGGCTACCACTACATGCTTAATGCCCAGAAGTGAAACCAAATAAGTATGACGCTTGGTCTGAGTGATAACGCCTTTACGAGCATCGATAAGGATAATAGCCAGATTGGCTGTGGAAGCACCAGTAACCATATTACGGGTGTATTGCTCGTGACCGGGTGTATCGGCAATAATAAATTTTCGTTTATTGGTAGAGAAATAGCGATAAGCCACATCAATGGTGATGCCTTGTTCGCGCTCGGCTTTTAAACCATCCAAAAGTAAGGCATAATCAATATCCCCACCAGCATGACCAATACGCTTGCTGTCTTTTTCCAAAGTAGCTAGCTGATCATCGTAGAGCTTCTTGCTATCAAAGAGTAGACGACCTATCAATGTGGATTTTCCATCATCAACAGAGCCTGCCGTTAAAAGGCGTAGTAAGTCTTTCTTTTGATCCTGGTCTAGGAATTGTTTTATATCTATAGTTTTATCCATTATTATCAAATATGATCCACTAATTTACGCGAATTATGCTAATTGACACAAATTACTGGGTTAAAATTAGTCTTTTGTATTGAAGAGATTTAGTTCCAAAATTCACTAATAAACCAAGCGAATAATTGGTAGCTTTCAGGTAGTTAATAACTTGCGATTCATGTTCAGGAACCAAACCATTCATCGCTTTTAATTCTAATATAATTTTATTATAGCATACGATATCAGCAAAATAGACTTTTTGTAGTTCTTTGCCTTTAAACGACACCTTTAGTTTTACATTACTTTTAAATGGAATATTTCTATTCTTAAGCTCAAGTAATAAAGCTTCATGGTATACTGCTTCTAAAAAACCTGAACCTAGTTCTTTATGAACTTCCATACATGCCCCAATAATATCAAAAGCCTCTTTTTTATATAAAAGTTCCATTTTTAGTGAGTATTAAATACTTTTATTTTGTGGAAATCGTGAATTGTTTATAATATTTAGTAATGTATGATCCGCTAATTCTCGCTAATTATGCTAATGGTCACTAATTATGTTGTAGTTCTATTCCTATATTTCGTGAAATTCGTATAATCCGTGAAAATTCGTGGACCGTTGAATGGACAGTGGAGTGGACCGTTGAAAATATCCTGTAATGTATTATCCGCTAATTCTCGCTAATTATGCTAAT
>JAOZUW010000237.1 GCA_029938465.1 Bacteroidales bacterium
CACCGCCTTCCCATACGCCGTGTTTGGACAGGCCAACCCGCCCCGATTTCTTTGGTATATTTTGTGATGTAGAGCTGTTCAACATCTGAAAAACTATTTTACAATTCTCCCAGATTTATTCGTTAATCCAAAAAAACACTACTATAAATAATAGTAGTGTCTCTTTTTACAAATTATTATTTGGGTTTTATTTACTCTTCTACTTTCAAATGGGAATTCAAAAATGCTTCCATAGCACGATAGAAATCGAAACGATTCTCTTCGTTATGAAAACCATGCCCTTCATCATCTTTCACCATATATTCTATATCAATACCGCGAGCTTTCATAGCTTCTACCATTTGATCAGATTCATCTACATTAACTCTTGGATCGTTTCTACCTTGTGCCACAAATAAAGGAGACTCAATTTTATCTACGTGATAAACAGGAGACACCTCTCTTAGCATTAAACTATCAGCTTCTAAATCACCTACCATCTCAAACATCATATCGAGCATAGGTTTCCAATATGGAGGAATGGTTTTCATAAAAGTAAACATATTGGATACACCAACATAATCAACTCCTGCAGCATATAATTTTGGTTCTTTCACCAATCCCATCAAAGTAGCATAACCACCATAACTGGCTCCATATATGGCAATTCTATTAGGATCTGCAATTCCTTTATCTATCAACCATTGCGTACCATCGGTGATATCATCTTGCATTTCGCGACCCCATTTTTTAAAAGAAGCTTCCCAAAATTGACGACCATAACCTGTTGAACCTCTGAAATTCATCTGGAAAACAGCATAACCTCTATTGGCTAGAAACTGCACTTCGGGATTAAAGCCCCAACTATCACGTGCCCATGGGCCACCATGAGGATTTACTACTACAGGTAGATTCTTAGCATTATCCATATTAAAACCTTTGGGTAAGGTTAAGTAGCCATGTATTTTTAATCCATCACGCGAATTGTATGTAATAGGAATTTGGTTCGACATTTCGTTTTCATCAATCCAAGGACTAACCTCAACAATTTGCTCTACTTCATTTTTGGTTTTATCATAAATATAATAAGAGCCCAAAGATTTATCACTATAGGTTCTTACAACATATACATTTTCATCATCATTTGAAGAGGATATTCCAAACTCATAACCTGGTAATAGTTCTCCCAGATTATCAAACATTGTCTTTGTTTCAGCATCAAAGAAATGCCTTTCTCTTTTCCAACCTGTATAAGAAGCAGATGTTATTACTTTTCGTTTACGAGAATAATGCACACTACTCACATCATAATCATCATTTTTGTAAAGCAACTCTATCTCTTTACCAGTTTTTGGATCAAACTCCACAACTGCAGATTTATCACGGTTTATATTTGATGTACCTATAATTCTTTTATTATCAAAAGTAAAGAAACTAGGACTAAAACCCTCTTTAAAATTAGTGGTTAAAATAGTGTTCCATTCATCATTTTCAGTATCACGATACATAATAGCTTGATTGATACCATCTACAATTGCAATGGCTAAACGCAATTGCCCATCGTGATCAAACATCCATCCTTGAATATTGCCAGGGTTTTCTGCAATCATTTCCATATCACCAGTGGCTAAATTTAAACGATAGGGATCAAAAACCTGAGGATTACGCTTATTTAAGCCAATAATCATAAAATCTTTTTGTTCGGGCAAATCATCTAAAATCTGAGCCCTAACACCATCAAAATCAGTGTAACTGATAGGATTTGTACCATCTATATTCACACCAAAAAGATGATAGTTTTCGTCTCCTCCACTGTCTTTCAGATATATTATCTGCTTATCGTTAGGCCAAAAATAACCTGCTACATCACGCTCAGTTTCTTTGGTTAACTGTACACTTTCACTTTCTCCTCTTTTCTGAACAAAAATATTCATTCTGTTTTCGTAAGGGGCCATATAGGAAAAATACGCTCCATTGGGTGAAATTTGATAACTTGATTTCTCAGGATTTTTAAAGAAATTTTCTAAAGGGATTTGTTTTGCTCTCACTATTTCTGTGTTTTTGGAGGCATCATCACAATCACAGGCCATAAAAGTTCCTGCAATTATAATGCTTGCTAATAATAAAAATGATTTTTTCATTGACTTATTTTTTATAATTTTTACATGATGATTCATTCTTCTTTGTAGCGTCAAAAGTATATATTTATTTGGAATATTTTTAATCCTATTAAAAAGAGGCAAGAAATAACCCACTAATCGTTTCTGGCCTCTGCAGCTCTCCTAATAACTAAACCACTATAGACTGGAAGTACCATAGGTTTTTTTTACGAATAAAACTCGTTTCTATTTTAATCCTAACTGGGTTAGAAGTCAGAA
>JAOZUW010000126.1 GCA_029938465.1 Bacteroidales bacterium
TTTGCTAATCCCAACCTCCCTACATCATTCAGTAGTGGAAATCCCAGATTCATGTCTTTTAATAATGAAACAATTTTTGTTTCGGTAGTATCCTATAAAGTGTGTAACCTGAAAAATTATTATAGATTATTTTAGTTTCACAACCTTGATTTGATCTACAGTAATCCCATCAGTTTTCATATTAACAAAATATACGCCATTGGGTAAGTTATTGGTGTTCCAATTAAAATCGTGCTCCCCATTCATTTGATCTTCAGAAATTAAGTTCTGAATGAGTTGTCCATTTAAAGAATACACTTGTAGTTGAACTTCAGCATCTTTAACTAAATAATAGTGAATACGAGCATTGGATACCATTGGACTAGGAGCAATGAAGCTCAAGCCTCCTAATTTATCTGTAGATATTTCTTCAAATCCCAGAGTAGGGTTATGCATGGCAATGGCTTTCATACAAAAATTACCTGTTTCTTGAAACCCACTGGGATCATCGTAATTAAAGAAATCTAACCAAATATCATCTTGTTTATAGAAACTTTGATTCTCAGCAGCAGCACTAGGTACAATTACTTTACTACTACCACCTAATAAAACAGGCACATCCGATGTGCGATCATAAGGATGACCACCTATACTAAAACTTACATATAAATAGAATTCTTCACCTTCGAAAAAAGAAATGCTCTCAGGAAAATCTATCGTATGCATACCTGAGAATTCAATGTTACCACTATGACTTATTCTTTCATCACTTAATTCACCATCAATAAATTCAGCGTATATTTTTATGGTGTAATCCACATTATTTTCAGCAGTAAAAAAGCTAGCGGCTACTATGTCTTCATCTGTATTAGCTGTAAAAGCATTAAAAGCTTCAGAAGCTATAGTTAAAGTATCACGCCATCCATGATAATCATAATAATAGGAAGTATCATACTCCATAATATCCACATCAATAAAAGAGATTGCTCCCATTTCCGGGTTTTTGCAAGCATGCTTATCCTCATAGGCAATCCAAAAATAGCCACCATATCCCCAGCCACTTCCCCAGCTGTTTTTTACTAGCCAAGCTCCATCATTAGGTGCTTGAGTACTATGGTTATCATCCCAACCAATAACAGAAATCGAATGATTAGGCTCCAAGGTGTTAGATGCTGGCTGATAATGATTGTAGCCATCCATAAAGGCATCACTATAACACATACATATAGCCATTACACCATGTTCCATTACTTTTTCTTTAATTAAATCGATGTTTGATAAATCGTCTTCAGCATTATACCACTCTACTCTTTTTGGGTAATAAATGTGATAATCATCAGAAAAATGCTCAGGAGCACTATAATAACTTTGTCCATCAATATCTCTTACAGCACCTTCAAGACGCGCCATATAAGCAGTAGTAACTCTATAATCGCCACCCATATGAACTTCTAATCCGGTACCTGTATATGGAGGTCCAATATCGTAATTATAAAACTCATTATAGCCATTCCACCAGTCGAGGTGGTATTCAGCTAAATTGGGTTCGCCAGCTTCTCCTTGGGCTTCCCAATTTCCATTTATCATTAAATTACCTTCCATAGAAGCCATGCTTCCATGGGTCCAACAGGTCCCACCTTGTTGACTTTTTACACTGGTAACATAGTTTACTCCTTCAACATCACGGAGGTCATAAGAATCGGGGAGTTGAGCAAAAGCACTAATACTTATTATTAAAATAAGGGAAATAGTAGTAAAATATTTCATGTTTATTTTTTTTTGGTTTATGAATGGTCAAAGGTAATGGTTATTTTAGCTTTAAGAATATAAAATCTATAATAATCTGAGTTTTGTTAAAAAAGCTGAAATCCGATCTAAGAATCTAGATCAGCCTTAATATCTTTAATATTTAATTGCAGGTTTTTTTGACCATTCCACTCATTTTCTTCAAGGTGATAACAAATGGAAAAAGTATTCCCTTGCCCTTTTACTGTAGAAAGTTTATCTGCTTGTTGAAAGGCAATAGCCGGAAAAGGATATCCGGAAATATTCGCATGGACTACATCGAGCTTTAAATGATTTTTACCTACAACACGTACTCTTCCTGTATCCATAACGTCTGTAGTAAGAAATATAGGAGCCATATTGCCTGGTCCAAAAGGTGCAAATTGTCTTAATATCCTATAGAATTTACTATTTATTTCGTTGAGGTGAATATCAGCATCTATGGATACTTCTGGGGTTAAAGAATCTTCAGTGATATTATTCTTTACATATTCTTCAAATTGGTTTTTAAATGCTTCTAGATTTTCTACTTTGAGACTTAATCCTGCAGCATATTTATGCCCTCCAAAATGCTCTAGTAAATGGCTGCACGAATCTATAGCATCATATATATCGAAACCCAACACGGAACGACAAGAAGCGGTTAAGAGTCCATTGCTTTCAGTAAAAACAATGGTTGGGCGGTAGTGAGATTCTATTAATCGACTGGCTACAATACCAATAACACCTTTGCTCCAATCAGGATTATATACAATAGTACTTAATTTAGTATCATATTCTGTGTCTTCAGTAATCATAAGCATTGCCGCTTCAGTGATTTCTGTATCTAAGGTTCTACGTTCTGTATTTAGTTCATTTATTCTTTCGGCAAAGCAAGAGGCCTCATCAACAGTTTGGCTAACCAGTAATTCAACAGAATTTCGTCCACTTTCAATACGCCCAGCAGCATTAATTCTAGGTCCAATTTGAAATACCAAATCACTAGCTGTTAATGCTCTATTGTATATATAATCACCTTCAATAGTGTTACGTGGTCGTACTTTTTTAAAATTTGTATATTCTAAGATAGCTTCAATTCCAGGACGCGGATTACTATTGATTCTTTGCAAGCCATAATAAGCCAAGATTCTGTTCTCTCCCGTAATAGGCACTATATCAGCAGCTATAGCTACAACTACCAAATCTAGATACTCATTAAGATCATCAAAAGGGAAAGTGTTTTTTTGTGAATAGGCTTGGATAAGTTTAAAACCTACACCGCAACCTGATAATTCTTTATATGGATAAGGGCAATCATTTCTTTTTGCGTCAAGAACTGCTATTGCTTTAGGAATTTCACTACCAGGTCGGTGGTGGTCACCAATGATAAAATCTACGCCTTTTTGTGTGGCGTATTCAATTTTATCTACTGCTTTTATCCCACAATCTAGAGCAATAACTAGTTTGTATCCAGATTTTGCTGCAAAATCGATACCTTGTGTAGAGATACCATAGCCTTCTTTATACCTATCTGGAATATAAAAATCTACTTCTGTATAGTGCTTCTTAAGAAAAGAATACACCAATGCAACAGCTGTGGTTCCATCCACATCATAGTCGCCATAAACCAATATCTTTTCTCTGTTCGAGATGGCCTTTTCAATACGACTTACTGCTTCATCCATATCTTTCATCAAGAACGGATCGTGTAGTTGGCTTAACTCTGGACGAAAGAAAGTTTTGGCTTCTTCATAGGAAGTAATTCCTCTTTGGGCTAATAAATTAGCAAGGGTTGGTTCTAATTTTAGAACTTCCTGCAAATGTTTGATGATTTTATCATCAGCTTGCTTTTTTATTTCCCAACGTTTTTCCATACTTTTTTACAAAAGTAACAATTTCTATTTTATAAAAAGGATTTTAGTAACTAGAGTTTTTTCACCTTGATCATCAGTAATAAAAACCATATATACTCCTGTATTTACTTTTTGACCGTTTAAATCTTTCCCATTCCAAATGGCTTGACCACCATAGGCCTGCGATTCGTGAACTAATCCACCATAAATATCAGTAATTTTTACATTGGCATCTCTTAACAAACCGGTTATAGCAATAGATCCACTGTATTCAGGTCTCACAGGGTTAGGGTATGCATATACATCATTAAGAGTGGGATCTGGTTCAGTTGCATCTCCCTTATAACTAATGATACCTTTATCGGTACCGATATACACTTCTCCATTTTTCATAATTTGTATAGCCGATATATTATCGCTATAAAGAGGACTATTATCCATAGTAAAATGAAGGATTTCATCAATTCCATCAGGTGATAATAAAAATACACCAGCACGAGAAGTACCGATCCATTTTTGATTAGCCCCATCAATAGCTATTGCTGTAACTTTTTCTGATTTCAGCAAATATTGAGCATACCCATCTTTTTCTACCACTATTCTTTGAGCATCGTAGTTACCTCCATTAAAAATATTGCTTGGATTGTAAATAACACCAATTCCTTCGTTGGTTCCTATCCAAATTTCACCATCTAAATCATCTGCAATAGCAGTAACAGCATTACCTGGTATATTTCCTCTTCCTGGAGAACCTGTTAAGCCTTTTAATTGACTTCCTGGAGCTTGTTTTTCATCAAACACAAAAATATAATTAGTAGCTCCCTGACGCAACTCCATCCATTTATAATTTCTGGAGTCGATAATCATTTTTCCTACATCACGAGAACTGGACGAACCTAATTCCCAAGCTGTCCATTCGCCATTTGGCGACATACGGTGCATTAAAGCATTACTGCTTGCACAATTGGCCCAAAGATTTCCTTCATTATCATAGGCTACACCTCCAACACGGAGTGTTTTCTCTGTTCCGTTTACAGGAGTTAAGCTACTATTACTCATACCATAGACAGCATCCACACCATCTTTATTCATCACTGTAACACCTCTCCCCCAGCTTCCTAAGGCATATTGATCAGTATTATTTGGATTTATTGTTACACTCACATAATCAAAAACAGTGTCAATCTCAGGATAATCAGCTCTGAAATAATTAGTCCATTGATCATTTATTTTAGTAAAAACACCATCTTTATTGTATACATTATTATAGGAATCGTTTCTTCCCCCTGGGGCAACTGCTATTCGGCCATTTGATCCACTAAGGTCAAAGACATTAGCCGTTCTAGGACCATTTAGTACATTATTTTCAAAACCGTAAAAATTATCTGTTCTAACCAATCCATTATTTCTATCAGCAATCCATTTTATTCGCTTATTACCTTCAACCTTATCATCTTCAATAACTTGCGAAGGAGACATTCCAGATTCAAGAGAGTAAGTATAAACTTTTCTATCATATTTTAAATCAGCATCATATAACAAGATAGAATAAGAATGGATAAGGTAAAAACCTTCTTCGCCAGAACAAAGATTTTTAACATAACTAATTTCTGGCATCTCTAGAGGCGTCCATTCGTTATTATGATATACAAAAACACTATCCTTATTATTAGATGGGTGATGATTGACTACAATCATTCCTTTTTGGTTTTCAATTTGAGTAAATTCACCATCGGCATGCGGAACATCTTCTAGTTTTGTCCAGCTCTGAAAATTAGCCAGATTTGTGCCATCGAGATTTGCAACTCTTATTCCATCCTCGGTAGCAGCATAAATAGTATTACCTTCATGAGTGATATCAAAAATTTCTAAAGCATTTCCTTCATCACCAATATACCAGGTATCCTTTACTTCTTCTCTTTCTACATCAACCAATACAATACCAAAACCACAACTTAAATAAGCTATTTCATTAATAAAATAGATGTTATTAATGGTTTTTTTACCAAGGATAGGTTTTCTTTTTATATCAGATATATTAATGATCTGTCCATTCTTTAAAAGATCGATATTGGTATTGGTATAGGCAATAAAAAGTACATCTTCTGGTTTGCTATAACTTATAGTACTAACTCCAAGATCGCTAAGCCCATTTATTTTGCTATAACGTTTCATCACATTATCTTCCTTACGTAGCGTAAACATACTATAAGGGGTTGCGCCATAAACAATATCATCAGAAACAGCAATAGATATATTTTGGCGATAGGGCAGTTCGTCACGCCATTCACCAATACCAATTCCTTGAGAGAAAGTACTTGCTGCCAAAAGAAATAATAGAAAAGTAAAAAGTCTGTTCATTATTTTGGGTTTTCAGTTGAAAATATTCTTTTTTATTCAGAAAAGAGCTTTGATCATAACAATCTACAATATTAATAAGATTTTATGAGCTCTCATACATTATTTAGTATAACTTTTTTTTTAAGCCTTTAGTATTTTTGGTTTGTAAATAGTTTTGTTTTTACTATGTTTACAAAAAATAAGAATATTATAATGGCTAAGGTAAAGAAAGCATATTTCTGTCAGAATTGTGGAGCACAGTCGCCAAAATGGGTAGGCAAATGCCCAAGCTGTAATCAATGGAATACTTTTGTGGAAGAAATCATTGAAAAAGAAAGTGATCAAAAAAACTGGCAGACTACATCAATTACTCCAACAATAAGTAAAGCTCGAAAATTAAAGGATATTGCTACGGATGAATTAAGTCGATTAAATACTCATAGCGAAGAGTTGAATAGAGTTTTGGGAGGCGGACTAGTTCCCGGTTCTGTGATACTATTAGGCGGCGAACCTGGTATTGGCAAGTCAACCTTACTGTTACAATTGGCTATGCAGATGAACCATTTGGATGTATTGTATGTGAGTGGCGAAGAAAGTGAACAACAGGTAAAGATGAGAGCTGAGCGCTTGAATATTACTTCTGACGATTGTTACTTTTTAACCGAAACCAATGTGCAAAAAATATTTCAGCAAGTAAAAGAAGTAAAACCAAAGGTATTGGTTATTGATTCTATTCAAACCTTACATAGCGACCATATTGATTCAGCAGCCGGTTCGGTTTCACAAATTCGTGAGTGCGCTGGGGAGTTTCAGAAATTTGCTAAGCAAACACATACTTCTGTGTTTTTAATTGGGCATATTACAAAAGAAGGTAGTTTGGCAGGTCCAAAAATCTTAGAACATATGGTAGATACCGTTTTGCATTTCGAGGGCGACCGTAATTATGGATACCGCATTTTAAGGACCATGAAAAATCGCTTTGGAAGCACTTCGGAACTGGGTATTTTTGAGATGAGCAGTACAGGCCTTCGTGAAGTAAGTAATCCATCAGAAATTCTATTGTCGCAACGCGATGAGAACTTAAGTGGTATTGCTATTGCTGCCAGCATGGAAGGTATGCGACCTATGTTGATTGAGATACAAGCTTTGGTGAGTAGCGCTGTTTATGGCACACCCCAACGAAGCACCACAGGTTTTGATGCCAGAAGACTCAATATGTTATTAGCTGTTTTGGAAAAACGTAGCGGCTTTAGATTAAGCATGAAAGATGTATTCTTAAATATTGCCGGAGGAATAAAAGTTGATGACCCAGCCATTGATTTAGCCGTGGTTTGCGCCATATTATCTAGCAATGAAGATGTAGAAATAGATCAGAAAATATGCTTTGCTGCCGAAGTAGGATTATCGGGCGAAATCCGTTCTATAAATCATATTGAACATCGTATTTCGGAGGCACAGAAACTAGGTTTTGAATCTATTGTTGTGTCAAAATACAATAATAAAAGTATACATAATACCAAAAAAGGAATTAGAGTGGTTGCTGTGAGTAAAATTGAAGAAGTGTTTCGTTTTGTTTTTGGGTAGATGTTCATACAATTAGTTAATTATACAATGAATTAATGATATAATTGTATAATGAATTAATGATATAATTATATAATGAATAAAAACTGCACTGAGCGGACTCGATAATCACCGGGTTCATAGTCTTTTCTAGGGAATACAATCCTTTTATTCTGACTGTTACGTCATGTTAATTCCAAATCAGATTTTTTAGAAACCTTCTCTACTAGAAACTACAATAATATCTGCAAAACAAACACATCTAGACTTAGATGATTAAATGTAAACTACAAAGCATTCATTATTACATCTATCTTAGCGTTATACATAAAAAGCTTACTTACACTTGTGAAAGTAAAAACAAAACCCTAGCTTTACATTCTAACAAAAAGCAAGAATATATGAAAGCAAAAACATATATAACCCTATTCCTTTTAATAT
>JAOZUW010000127.1 GCA_029938465.1 Bacteroidales bacterium
GCGTATCTATCCCATCGTTTAGTTTAAGTACTACTTTTAGAAAGTCTGTGGTATCGGCTAATGGAATATGAATATTACTTATATTCTTACTATTATTGTATACCGTATCATTTTCATCTCCTACAAAAAACATGGTCACCGAATCTATTTTTGTTGGGACTAAAGTACTTGCTTGATCTAGGCTTAACAATTGAGCATCTAATATATTATTGGCTTGTTTGCATATTTCATTTTTAATGCACCCATTTATAGCAATAAATAATACTATTGCAATCAGAAAACTCAAGTATTTCGATGTTTTTATCATAAATTCTTGTCAAAAATACACTATCCTATAGATTTACTAGCACATGACATACATTTTCTGCTTTCCGGCATAATAAAAAGCCGCTCAATTTGAATAGGATATCCACAAACAATGCAATTTTGAAAATCCGGTTTGTCAATATCTTCCACAGCTAAAAGCAAACCTTTCAGTTGGTTTTCTTTCTTCCGTAGAGCCATTTCATTTACACTTTTATTATTTATGGCATCCATCCTACTGACTCTTCCAATGGCACAATCAGGCTCAATAGGCTTTGTTAACTCTTTTAAATCAATTATTTGCCTCTTTAATCTGCTCATTTTTGCATCAATGAGAACACGTAGTTTTGTTAGTTGATCAGCTGTCATAGTGCAAAAATACTTTTTTTATTATTCGCAAAATCAATTTCTATATCTTTGCAAAAAAATAATCAGAAAATATTTTTAAATATGAGTGAAAAAGTAGCAATAAAATGGACAGAAGATATGTCCTTTGATGCCGATGTAAACGGGCACAATATAACAATTGATGCTGTAGATAATGTTGGTGGCAAAAATAAAGGTCCCAGACCAAAACCTATGATGTTGTTGGCTCTTGGTGGTTGTACCGGGATGGATGTGGTTTCTATTTTAAAAAAGATGAGAGTTGATCTCGATGGTTTTAATGTAGATGTAGAGGCTACTACAACTGATGAACACCCTAAGTATTACGATCATTTTACCATAACATATACTTTTAAAGGTAAAAATCTCCCTATGGCTAAACTAGAAAAGGCGGTAAATTTATCACAAGACAGATATTGTGGTGTAAGTGAGATGCTACGTAAATCAAGCAAATTAGATCATAAAATTATTGTAGAAGAGTAGAAAAACCTTGCTCTTTAAAAACATATTGCAACTCGCTAATCATCATAGCTGTTGCACCCCAAATACAAAGCCCTTTGACATTATAGCAAGGGGCTTTTATTATATACGATCCATTCTCCCTTTCTCGAACCACTACCTCATCTTTTCTAAAGTTATCAGTTGAAAACAATTCTTGTAAAGATATAATATGTAGTTTCTGTACTTCTGAATCATCAGGAATAAAATGAGGTTGCCCAGGTAAAATAGCAACATATGTTTGTACTAGAAAATTAGATGGAGGAATATACAATTCCGTTAAAGCCCCAATATAATCTGGAGAACTTAACATCACACCAGTTTCTTCCTGAAACTCACGTTGAGCCGTTTGTAATAAATTATTATCACTGAACTCCATCTGACCACCTGGAAAGGAAATTTGACCACTATGTACGCCATTATAGACTACTCTTTTCATTAAGACTGTATGCCATTGATTTTCTACAGGAAAAAGAAGAAAAGTAACAGCACTTTTCTTGGCATCTCTGGGCCAATTCCTGTCTATTAAACCTTGTTTTCGGTCATCGGGAGCTAATTTCACATGAGCCTTAGATCCCGGCAACGATTTTTTCAAGGCTTCACATAATGCCATTACCCATTGCTCTCTATTACTTTCCATTACACAAATATATGGGTTTTACTACAATAGTCAACAGTCAAAAATCAAAAAAAATCCTAAAATCAAAAGCCATAAAAATCATTATGTTTATCTTTGCCAAAAATTAATACTAAATGAGCCAAAAACAATATCAACCAGATCAAGAATCGAAAGAATTATTAAATGAAAATAAATCTCTAGTTTTATTTAATGATGATGTGAACACTTTTGATTTTGTGATAGATACATTGATTGAAGTTTGTGAACACGATCAGATACAGGCTGAGCAATGTGCTTTAATTGTGCATTACAAAGGTAAATGTGCGGTAAAATCAGGTTCCTTTAATGAGCTTACACCTCCTTTTAAAGAGATGTCAAATCGTGATTTAACAGTAGCCATAGATTAATAACCTAAGTTCGACTGAATATTTTCCCTTGCAACTTTCTTGACACCTCAATATTACCATCATAATCTTAACACATTTTTCTATCTTTGCGTTTTTCTGAAAAATTACAAGAAAAATGCACAGATTCTTCTACGCTATTCGAAGTTTTATACTAAAACATAAGTTATTATCTACTCTGTTTTTTGTAGTTACTATTGCTTTCTTTCTTATAGCTGCTTTACAATTAAAACTTTCGGAAAATGCCAGCAGAATACTCCCCCAATCATCAGAAAAAACTGAGTTATCCTATGTTTTAGAACATCTTAACTTTAGCGAAAGGATTTTCCTTAATATCTATCTGGAAGATAGCTTATCCAGTAATCCTGAGAAACTTATGGAATATGCGAAAGCACTTCATGAAAAATTATTGGAAAATAATAACGATGAAATCCTAAGAATTCAACTCCAAATACCTAATCAAGCGGTTGAGCAAGTAAGCGATTATGTATGGCGTAATATCCCATTCTTACTTCAGGAAGAAGATTATAAAAATATAGAACAAAAACTTGATTCAGCTTTGTTTCAAAAATCCTTTGAAAAAAAATACAAAACATTATTAGGACCTGCTTCTATCTTCTTGAAAAAAATGATTATTCAGGATCCTATGGGCATAAGCCTGAACACTTTACAGCAACTCAGGTCTTTTCAATTAGACAATAGTATAAGCACTGTAAATAATTATTTATTTACTAATGATAAAAAGCATCTCCTTTTTTATATTGTCCCCAATCAAGCAGCTTCTGAAACTAAAAAAAATGCTCAATTAATCCATAATATTGAGATAAGCATTAATGAATTAAAAGCTCATTATCAAAACAGTATAAAAGCTGAATTTTTTGGAGCGCCTGTTGTTGCTGTTGGCAATGCTAAACAGATAAAGAAAGATATTATGCTTACTGTTTCAATAGCTATTATAGCTGTTGTTTTACTTATCTTTTTCTTTTATAGAAGTAAAAGACTATACGCTTTAATATTTTTACCTGCAGCCTTAGCTGTCCTTACAACTATGGCTATTCTTTTTATTTTAAATAGAGAGCTTTCGGCAATTGCTTTGGGAATGGGATCTGTATTAGTAGGCATAAGTATTGATTATGTGCTTCATATTTTTACTCATTTTCAAAAAACCGGATCTATACAGCAGGTTTTAAAAGATGTGAGTGAACCCATAATTATTAGTGCTACCACCACGGCAACAGCATTTTTTGGGTTATTAATAGTATCGGCACCAGCATTGCAAGACATGGGGATATTTGCAGGAATGAGTATTATTTTTTCAGCGCTATATTCTCTTATTTTTATCCCACTATTTTTACATAAACCTAAAATACAAAATTCAAAAAAAATAGTTAGAAATAATATTCTTATTCAAGGAATACAATGGCTAACCACCTACCCCTTTCATAAAAAAAAGTATTGGGTATTTAGTATTCTGATCCTTAGTCCAATTTTTTACTATTTTTCTCAATCAGTACAGTTTCAGGGTGATATGAACGCCATCAATTTTATGGATGAGAAAACAATTACTGCCGAACAGCATTTAAATAGCATCACACAACTGAGTCAACGAAATATATATATCGTTAGTAGTTCACCAAATATACAACACTCTTTAGCTCTTGCCGAAAACTTGAACAAAAGCCTATATCCGCTTCAAGACTCTGGATTGATATTAAAATACACTTCTTTACAATCTATCCTACCATCGGAAAAGCTACAGAAAGAAAGGCTCGCTTTATGGATTAAGTTTTGGTCACCAGAGAAAATTGCTTTACTCAGAAAGAATTTGATAGAAATTGAAGCAAAATACCACTTTAAAAACAATACCTTTCAAGCTCTTTTTTATACTATTGAAAAACCATATTCTAAGATAAGCAATGAAGACATCCAACTGATCAGAAAGGTTTTCCTTGAAGAATTTATTCAAGAAACTCCTGAAAAACAAATGGTGATCACTCAAATAAAAACAAAAACAGAAAACAAAACCACTGTTCACCAAATTTTAGAAAAAGAGCTAAGCCATGAGAGTTTGATTATTGATAAAGAATACCTCACCAATCAATTTGTCAACGACCTAAAAAATGATTTTCAGAATTTAGTTTTTATCACTCTTCTTTTGGTTTTCTTAATTATTTGGCTCAGTTTTGGGCGGATAGAACTAGCGCTTATCACCTATTTACCTCTTTTATTATCTTGGGTTTGGACCATGGGTTTGATGAGCATTCTGCATATTCAATTTAATATTGTAAATATCATTATTACTAGTTTTATTTTCGGCTTAGGAATAGATTATAGTATATTTATTACCAGAGGATTAACGCAAAAATACAAATACGGAATTGAGCAATCGAAATCTTATAAAACAAGTATTATTATTTCAGCAATAACCACAATAATTGGTGTTGGAGTATTAATTTTCGCGCAACACCCTGCTCTAAAATCCATGGCTGCTGTTACTGTTATTGGGCTGAGTAGTGCCCTTTTATTAAGCTTTACACTTCAAGCATTATTATTTAACTGGTTAGTATATATTAAAGACTATAAAAAACGCTTAGTTCCTGTTACAGCTTTAAATATTCTGGATTCTATTATTGCCATTCTTATATTCACCACAGGTAGCTTATTTAATACGCTGGCTGGTTTTATTCTAGTTGGTTTAACACTAGGTCGAAGCAAAAAAGCTAAGCTGTGGTTTCATCATATTATTAGAGCATCTAGCTGGGTGATGATTTTTATCATGTTCAATACCAGGAAAAATATTAAGGGGTGGGATTATGAAAAATTTAAAAACCCTTCTGTAATTATAAGTAACCACCAATCGCATATTGATATTATGCTGATGCTGATGTTACATCCTAAAATTATTATACTGACCAATGACTGGGTGCAAAGAAACTTTTTTTATGGTCTGATTGTAAAATGGGCCAATTTCTATCCTATTTTGGATCAGCTTCAGCATCATATTGACGAACTAAAATCTCAGGTTGATGATGGCTATTCAATAATGGTATTTCCTGAAGGAACACGTTCCGCTACAGGAAAGATTGGACGTTTTCATAAAGGAGCTTTTTATTTAGCTGAGCAACTCCAACTAAGCATCTTACCTATTGTATTACATGGTTCAGGAGATTGCATCACCAAGGGTGAACCTTATTTAAAAAGCGGACGAATAGACATCTGTATTGGAGAAAAAATATTAACTGATAATGTGGAATATGGTCACAATTATGTAGAACGATCAAAGAAATTTCGCCATTGGTATCAGCAAGAGTTTCAAAAGCTTAAACAAGAAGTTGTTCATCCAAAATATATGCGCAAACGCCTGGAGCTAAACTATATTTACAAAGGACCTATTTTAGAATGGTATGCCAAAATAAAGATGAACTTTGAAGATAATTATGAATTTTTCCATAAAGCAATTGCTAAAGATGCCAAAATTATTGATTTAGGCTGCGGCTATGGATTTATGGATTATATGCTGCTTCTATTAAGTAACCAGAGAGAAATTATTGGTGTTGATTATGATGATAACAAAATAAAAGTAGCACAAAACTGCCCAGCTTATCTTCAATTTAAGCCTCAACAAATACTTTTTGAAGCTGCTGATTTGCTACAATGGAATTATCAAAATGCTGATGTGTATATTTTAGCTGATGTATTGCATTATATGCCTTTTAAAGATCAAAAATGGGTTATTGAACAGGCCGTTGCAAAATTGAATAGCCAAGGACAAATTATTATACGTGATGCTGATACTGATTTACAGAAAAAACATAAAGGAACACAATTTAGTGAATGGCAATCCACCAAACTAATTGGCTTTAATAAAACAAAAGATCATAGTAAAGAGCTTTATTTTGGATCAGCACAGGATAGGCAAGAATTATTGGAGAGCTTGGGTCTTGAAGTTCAAAGAATAGATCATACAAAACTCAACAGCAATGTGGTCATTATTGGAACCAAAAGATAGATCATATATTAGTTTTTACTAGCCAAGAAAAACAGCTTATAAATTCTCCAAAAAAGCTAAAACATCTACACCATCTGCATAATCATTGAGAGTCGGATGTTGTGATTGACCAAAAGCAATATGCTCTGCACCAATAATACATTGTATTTCAGTTTTTCTCATTTGCAATTGTTGCTCCAATAAAGCACCATCCTCATATTCTTCATAATAAACTACAGAAATAGGCGATGACATGGCAACTTCTTCTGTAAACAAAAGAAAACCAGTGTCACGATGTGCCACTTTATTCACTAAAAAGATAGCTTTATTATATTCGTAATTATTAAAGAACTTATGATGTTGCGCTATATGCTTTACATTATCCAAATTTTCAAATAGAGATCTAAACTCGTAAGCTTTTGGAACATACAGTTTAGAGATACTCCTGCAACCCAATCCAAAATAAGCTGTCAAATCCACTGATAGCTCCTGGAGTTGTTTATCACTCTCCTTACCATTCAAAATAGCCACTCCACTTCTGTTTTTCCTTATAATATGTGGATATTTCCCAAAATAATACTCAAAATATCGTGAAGTATTATCTGATCCTGTAGCTATTATAGCATCAAAATCTTTAAGTTTATTTTTTGTAAATTCTGCTTTATCTAAGAGTTTCGGCTCTATTAATGATACTATTTTATGCAATAAAGGCAATAGAAAAGCATCATCAGAAGAAAGTTTGGCTATAACTTTATGACCACTTATGATAATACTTAAATAATCGTGATAACCTACCAATGGCAAATTACCTGCCATAACTACTCCAATAGTTTTCTGCTTTTTTTTAAGGTTCAGATTATACTCACTTAACCATTCTTGCAATTTTTCCTTTTGTAGTGCATTAGCCCAATCCTTAAGTGCAAACAAAACATTTTCCTTTGTAAACCACGGATTATAATAAACAGAATGATGATAGTATTCTAATAATTCATTTTGTAATGCCCCTAATTCAGCAGATTTATTCGTCCATCTTTTCAGCTCACCTTCTGGCAATGCTTTCATCTGATTTTTCACTATTGCCGATAAATAAGCGCCTAATTGATCAAAAGCAATAATTCTATTATTTAGAGTATCCATAAGAATAAATTTATTGAAGACGAAACTCGAAACTATCTGTCATTACTTTTCTGGAAAGGTACAAACCAAAATAGTAAGGTATTAAAAGCCCAATAGCCAACAAGCCTGCAATACCTTGACTTTCCATCATATTAGTAAAAATAATAAGAGCTGCAACAACAACAACTAAAGGAAAAATATAACCAAATAAAACGGCCCATGCACCTACACTTTGGTTTATCACAATAGTTACTATTTCACCTACTTGATATTCTTTTCCCTCTTGTTTTTTTACCTCTACAATTTTTTCTTCCACATCAGAAGCAGAGCATGCTCCTTTTACTTGACAGGAAGCACAGGAAGCCATTGAAACAATACTAACTATTATTTTTTTTTCTGTTATCTGCTGTATCAAACCACTATGTGTAATTTGATTTGCTGTATTTTCGGTCATTATATATCGTTTTTTGGGACGGCAAATTTACATTATTTATTTATAATTTCCATATCTATTGAAACACCAATAACTAAACCACTATGGACTGGAAGTACCATAGGTTTATTTTACGAATAAAAT
>JAOZUW010000128.1 GCA_029938465.1 Bacteroidales bacterium
GTCTCAGGCTTGCTTTTCTACATAATAAGCAGGAGATTGAAGTGATATTGAACATGTATCTCAGAGAATAATTAGAGAATGTTTATGGAAAGAATACATTTGTGGTTTAAATAAATAAACAGTTTATCATGAAATATTTGGGATTCACTCTTATCATTGCTATTTGTGTCAGTATTCAATTGCAAATATTTGCACAATCTGGCGAACCATCTAAGGTTTCTGCACAACAGATTAGTTTAAATGGAAGTTGGGAATTTAATACCAATTATACAGGAAGATTAAGTAAGATCAATACCGAAGATAAAAAATGGAGTTATATTGAAGTTCCTGGAGAATGGTTGATGCAAGGCTTTGAAGTAGAAGCAGGAAAAGAGGCTACATATTTTCGTCGTTTTAGTATTCCAAAAGATTGGGAAGATAAAGAAATATTTATCCGTTGTGATGCTATATTTAGTAATGCAAGGATTGTCATTAATGGAAATGAGATTGGTGAGTTTAATATGCCAATGATAGCTTTTGATATGCCTATATCTAAAGCTTTGAATTATGGTCGTGAAAATGAAATTGCCATCGCTATTACTGCTGAAACATTGGAAGATACGCTTATGTCAGCCCAACAATATGCTGCTCATCAAATGGGTGGAATACTACGTAAAATTTATGTTTATGCATTGCCAAAATCCTATATGTCGAATTTGGCTATAATTACTGATTTAGATCAAGACAATAATAATGCGGAACTGCAAATCTCGGCTAAACTTCACTATTTCCACAAGAATAAATCGATTGAAGTGAATGTTGAATTATTAGATGCTCATTCAAAAAAAATAATTGAAAAAAGTAATACTTTTAATCTGCTTAAAAATACTGAGCAGGATATTAATATCAATATACCCATTATAAAACCGAATAAATGGACAGCTGAAAGTCCTTTTCTTTATCAATTAAGAATTATTATTAGTTCTGTACACGGAGAACAAATTATCAATAAAAAAATAGGTTTTAGAGAATTATTAATAGTTGGTAATCAGCTTTTTGTAAATGGTGTTCCTATTAAGCTTAAAGGTGTAAATCGTCATGAAGCACATCCTTTGTTAGGACGTAGTTTGAATAAGGAATTATGGAAAAAGGATGCCGAAATTTTCAAAAGAGGAAATGTAAATTATATTCGTACTTCACATTATCCACCTTCAGAGGAATTTATTTCATTTTGTGATAGTGTTGGATTATACGTAGAACTTGAAAATCCTATTTGTTGGGTTGGGCATGGTGCAAATGCTCATTGGCAAAATAACGATAAAGCCAATGCTCAGTTATACGAATACTTAAAGGATGTTTCTGTAGCCAATGTCCATTTTTTCCGTAACCATCCTAGTATTTTAATATGGTCGATGGCTAACGAATCTGTTTGGACGGAAAACTGGTCGAAAGTAGCCGATGTATATGCTAGTATAGATCCAAGTCGTCCAGCTAGCTTTCATGATCAGGCTTACGGGGGATATAATAATTATGGTAGCGATAAAATGCCCATAGCTAATATCCATTATCCAGGAGCTGACGGTCCCGAATTTGCTAAGAATTTTCCTCGCCCATTACTCTATGGCGAATATGCACATTTAAATACCTATAATCGTGGAGAGATTGTGGCAGACCCTGGTGTTCGTGATGTTTGGGGACGTGGATTTAAAACTATGTGGAATAATATGTACCAAAGTAGAGGTTGCTTGGGCGGTGCTATATGGTCGGGTATTGATGATGTATTTCATCTTCCAAATGGAAAGGTAGTGGGTTATGGTGAATGGGGACCTATTGATGGTTGGAGAAGAGAGAAGCCAGAATACTTCCATATGAAGAAGACTTACTCTCCTGTAATCGTTACCCAAACTTCTATTAATACTCCACAATCAGATAAAAATATTTTATTACAAGTAGAAAATCGCTTTGATTATACAAATCTTAATGAGTGTGAGTTCAATTGGATCATAGATGAGGAATTTGGAAAAGCCATAGTTCATAGCATTCTACCACATCAATTTGGGTATATTGAAATAGAAACAAAAAATAAGGATTTAGATGCTAAAATACTAAGGTTGAGTATTGTATCTCCACAAGGGCTTAAGGTGGATTCTTATGCCATTGAGATTGGGGAGATACCAAGAGATGCCTTTCCTTTTCTAAATCTAAAAGCAACAAAAGTTGATTTTAGTAAAACTGAAAAACATATAGAGGTATTTGGCGATAATTTCAAATGGTTATTTGATCTTGATAAAGCAACAATTAGTAAAGTTGATATTAATAGAGAGGAATATATTTTCAATGGTGGAGACTTGATGGCAATTGCTTTAAAAACAGATGCTTGTAGCCCGGAGTTTAAACAAGAACTTCCCGCTCATAATGCTGTTTATCGTCTAAAAAAAGTAGAAAAAATAGAAGTAGAAAAGAGACAAGATACCATTGTAATCTTTACCTCAGTGAATTACCTTGATTTTGAAGGAGAAATTGAATATCTATTCTTTAAAGATGGCAGTTTGCTAGTTAATTATGAAATGGAATCCAAGATAAAAATCAATCCACGTCAGTGGGGAATGGTATTTGAAATAGATGCCAAGATGCAGTATTTGCAATGGGACAGAAAAGGGTTGTGGAGTTGGTATCCTGAAAATCATATAGGTAGGATCAAAGGTATGAGTCAAGCATTTCCGGAAATCACAGAGCCCAATTTATATAAAGCACCTAATCAGGATTGGTATCATGATTTTAATGATTTAGGAAGTAATGATTTTCGTTCTACTAAAGAGAATATTTATTGGGCTACATTAACTAATGATAATGGGATTGGTATTACTGTTCTTTCAGATGGATCGCAAGCCTTTAGAGCATTTGTTAATAAGCAAAAGAATATTAGCTTTTTAATAGCGGCTTATTCTACAGGTGGTGGAGATATGTTTTTTAGCGGACATTATGATAAAGAACGAAAGCCTTTGAAAGTAGGAGATAAAATTAAGGGTAGTGCCCATATTTTGCTAAATATTGGTAGTTCCGTTAAATAAGAAGTTCTAACTAACTTCCTTAAACAACAATAAAAAGATAATAAAACTAAAAATAATCTCAACTGAAAAAACTAAAAATATTCATATTACTTTTTGTATTAAATATGGCTTTTACAGCCTGTGATGTGGCACAACAATTAGCCGATGATTATAGTAGTTCAATATCTTCGTCATCAATGACTGAATCTGAGGTGATAAAAGGATTAAAACGAGCTTTAGTCATTGGAACAGAAACAGCAGTTGTGGATCTCTCAAAAACCAATGCTTTTTATAGCAATACAGCCTATAAAATATTATTATCAGAGGAAGCGAAGATTATAACTGATAATAAGGATAACCCTCTATTACAAGCCATTGGGGTTGATAAAATGATTACAGACGTAGAAAAGAGTATGAATATGGCCGCTGAAAAAGCGGTTATTAAAGCCAAGCCTATATTTATTGATGCTATCACAAGTATGAGTGTGCAGGATGCTTTTGGTATTTTAAATGGTAGTGATATTGCTGCCACAGAATACCTACGAAGAACTACTTATCAAAAGTTATATAATTCTTTTAAACCTGAAGTATCTAAAAAACTAAATCAGCCTATGTATCAAGGCGTGTCAACCAATAAAGCTTGGAACACATTGACGGTGGGTTATAATAATGTGGCAGCTTTTGTTCCCTCATGGACAAGTGTGAATACGGAATTAGACGATTATGTTACTAAAAAAGCTCTGGATGCATTATTTCTAGAAGTGGAAAAAGAGGAGCGAAGCATTAGGAAAGACCCGGCAGCTAGAGTTGAAGAGATTCTTAGACGTGTTTTTGGATAAAATAAAAGCAAATTAATACTTTTCTATATAATACTTATTTAAAAATAAACCTTGTTCTGTTTTGTAGAAAGATTTTATTAGAACTCCAATGTTATCCTTAGATAAGATTGAGTGTATTGTCTTTTTTGTAGTGATTTTTACAACAGTCTCTTTTTTATTTAACAGCTTATTCTCAATGCTCGTTTTTAATAAATACAAATTATTGTTTTCCTTATATAAAACATAAATAATTTCATTATCAATATAAAAGTCACTATTACTTTTCATTAATACATCTTCGTAATTTTGAATGTTCCGAAATTATGGGAAGCTTACAAGCTAGCATTAATAAAGAACTCAAACAGTTGTTATCTCGTTAACACAACAAATGTAAAAAAAAAAAACGCTTTTTCCAAATTCATACTATTTTTTTTGGCATATTTACTTAATAGGCAAAATAGATGCCCTCCCACTCAAAAAAAAACATAATTTATTCTGTTATATTAAAAAAAGTATTAGTTTTGCACGATAAAACATAATTAGTACAAATAGTTCAAGTCGAAAAATTATGGCAATTGAAGAAACAAGAAGAAAAATATTAAGTGTTGCGAACAAATTATTTAGTCAATTTGGTTTTCATAAAACATCAATGGATGAAATAGCTAAAATAGCAAGAAAAGCAAAAGGTTCGCTCTATTATCACTTTGCTAGTAAGGAAGAGTTATTTACAGCTGTTGTTGCCAATGAAATTAATAATTTAAAGACCCAATTGTCTCTCGTTGTAAGTGATAATACATTACCTGCTGATGAAAAGATAAAAGAATACTTAATTAAACGAATGGAAGTATTGTATACATCAGCAAATTATCACGAAACATTAAAAGCCGATTTCTTTGAACATTTTGATTTTATTGACAATTTAAGAAAGGAATTAGATTTATGGGAAAAACAACAAATTCAGAGTATTATTTATCAAGGTGTTGACGATAATGTTTTTGAAAATCAAAATGGAAATATTGATGTATTGCTCGATGTTTTTATTATGGTATTAAAAGGACTTGAAATTCCTTTCTTCTTACAAAACAAATACGAGAATTTAAGACCCCATTTTGATGATTTATTAAGAATTTTAATAAAAGGCTTGGGGAAGTAATTTTTTAATATCAAACTGACTATAAAATATATATAGTGCAAAAAGCAAGAAATGAAAAATACAATATTAATAAAAGAATTTTTAAAAGATAAAAAAGTTGGAGCGGTGATGTCAAGCTCAAAAAATATTGTAAAGAAAATCACAAACGAACTTGACTTTGGAAAAGCAGATGTAATTGTGGAATATGGACCTGGTAAAGGAACCGTTACCACACAATTACTAAATAATATGAAAGAGAATGCTATCCTATTTGTTTTTGAAACCAATCAACAGTTTATTAATGATTTAATGTCTATTAATGATAAACGCTTGGTTATTATCCATGCAGATGCAGAAGGCGCACGAACGATTTTAAAAAATAGATATAAAATTGAGAAGGTAGATTATGTTATTTCTACTATTCCATTTACATTTTTAAACAGAAGGAAAAGAAAGAGAGTTATCACAAAAACCTATAATTTACTTAAAGAAAACGGGAAGTTTATAACCTACCAATATACAGGATTGATTTATGAGCTATTAAAACAGACATTTGGACAAACACAACGTATTGTGGCTCTTATAAACATTCCTCCCGCCATAATATTTATTGGGATTAGATAATTAGAAGTATTAATACTACAGCATTAAGAGATGAAGAAATTATCTATATCTATATTAAAACTATTAGGCTGGACAAGTCTGGATGAGTTTCCAGACTTGAAAAAGAGCATCATCATTTTTGCTCCCCATACTAGTTATTGGGATGCTTTCTTTGGTAAATTATATTTTATGAGTATTCATGTAAACTATAAATTTCTATCAAAACAAGAGTTCTTTAAATTCCCTTTAAAGTATGCGTTTAAAGCTTTTGGTGCTATTCCGGTTTTACGTGATAAAACATATATTGATCAAATTGTTCAGCTTTTCCAGTCAAACGAGGCGCTACATATCATTCTTTCGCCAGAAGGGCAATTGCCAAGAACAGACCATTGGAAAAAGGGATTCTATTATATGGCAAGCAAAGCAAATGTTCCGATAGTGGTGGGTTATATTGATTATAAAAGGAAAGAATTGGGCATAAAAGGAGTAATTAATGATACCAGCAATATGAAAGAGACATTGGTGAAAATAAGCGGAATGTATAAAGATGTGCAGGCTAAATATCCTAAAGATTTTGCTTTAGATAAGAGGTTCAGTTAACAATTAGTAAAAGAATGAGATGAAAAATAAACAAAAAATTGCATTGGTTTTATCAGGTGGCGGTTCCAAAGGATTGGCCCATATTGGTGCTATTCAGGAATTAGAAAAGCAGGGATTTGAGATAACATCTGTCTCAGGCACATCTATTGGCTCCGTTATTGGCGGTTTATACGCTATGGGCAAACTAAGCGAATATACCGAATGGGTAAGAACATTAAATCAGAAATCTATTTGGGGCCTTTTGGATTTTACGCTATCTACTAGTGGCTTATTAAAAGGCGAAAAGGTGCTTAATAAAATGAAAACCTTTATACCAGACATTGACATAGAAAAAATGAATATCCCATTTTCTGCAGTTGCAACCGATATTTTAAACGAAAAAGATGTGGTTTTCAAATCGGGTAGTTTTTATGAAGCTATAAGAGCTTCCGTAGCTATTCCAACTGTTTTTACTCCCGTGAAATATAAGGATACTATTTTGGTGGATGGTGGGGTACTAAACCCTATTCCTATTGAGTATGTGGAGCGCATAGATAATGATTTATTAGTAGTAGTAAATTTATATGGCGAAAAAAAGACAAAAACTCCAGCAATAAAAATTAGCAAAATAGAAAACAAGAATCCTATTTCATCAAAGCTAAATACATTGATTAATAATTTTAGTCACCTAATTAGCTCTGGTGATAAGAAAAGCATGGGATATCTTTCTCTATTAAATACTACTAGCTCGGCAATGGTTCATAAAATAGCTGAACAAAATATTGAAAAGCATCAGCCTGATGTTATCATTAGTATTCCTTATGATTCAGCAGGAACTTTTGATTTTCAGAAAGCCGATGAGCTGATAGAAATTGGGAAGGAAGCTGCAATTTCAGCAATTTCAACGTATTTTAATTTAAAAAAAGAAAAAATGGATTAAGCATTTTTTTTGATTACAACTGACTATAAAACATAATTAGTACAATTGATTAAAACAGATACAAAACAATGAATTTATCAGCAATTACATTAAGATTATTTGGATGGACAATAATTGGAGATTACACCCATATTAAAAAAAGTGTAGTTGTAATGGCTCCACATACCAGTAATTGGGATTTCGTAATTGGAAAATTATATTTAAGTGCTATGGGAATGAATAACCATACCCTTATGAAAAAGGAAGCATTCTTCTTTCCCTTGAATCATTTGCTTACTTTTTTAGGAGCTATTCCGGTAGATAGAAAAAACAAAGCAGTAAGTCTTGTTCAACAGGCAAGTAACAGAATTAAAAGAAGTAAAGAGTTTAATATTTTTATAGCTCCGGAAGGAACAAGAAAATTAAATATACGTTGGAAAAAAGGCTTCTTTTATATTGCTCAGGAGGCCAATGTACCCATTGCATTAAGCTTTGTTGATTATAAAAAGAAAGAGGTTGGAATCGCTAAAATGATAAAAGAAACCAATAAAATAGAAGATGTAATGAAAGAAATAAACGAGTTCTATAAAAAAATTACTCCAAAACACCCAGAGAGTTTTGTTTTAGATAACAGATATATATTTTTGTGAAATTTATTAATATGATGATGAAAAAATTATTATTTATTTTAGTTATTGTTTTATTTAGTGTAGCTGCTATTGCTCAATTAAGCACTTTATCTGTTAATATATCAGGTATAAAAGATATGAAAGGAGATATTTATGTATATCTCTATACTTC
>JAOZUW010000129.1 GCA_029938465.1 Bacteroidales bacterium
AAACGCAAATACAGGAGCTTGAACAAGTGGCTTCCAGTAAAAACAAAGAAAATTTGCAATTAGTTATAAACCTTTGCCATCAAGTGTTTGATGGTGAATAAATATATAGCCTTATGAAATATTTTTACACTGCTTTAAAAATTTCATCATTACTTTTATTAATGATTCTAGTTTATCAACCCAAATTAATTGCTCAAGATTATATTCCTATGGCAAATGAAGGAGCACATTGGGTAGTTGCTCAAAATTCTGATGAGGGCATAATCATTGAATTTCTCTGGGAGTATTATATTAATGGTGATACATTAGTAGATAATACCTTATATAAAAAAGTTTATCGTAGAGCTTTAGTCCCAACAATGGAGCAGCCTCCTTTTACAGCTCAAGAACCCTATTTTTTATTTGGGCTAATGAGAGATGCACCAGAAGAAAGAAAAGTATATGCTGTAAATTTTCAGTTCGCCTGGGAATGCCCACTAGAAGAGGAATTTTTGATGTATAATTTTTCATTGGATAATGGTGATTTTGTTGATTTCTGTATTTATATTGGGTATGGTGATGATACAATAGAGTCTATTTCTGAAGAAAACCTATTTGGCATGGAGACTATGGTTTATCAAACCAATACTTTTCATTCCTATTATGAAGGCTTGGGGTCTTACAATGGTTTATTTGAAGAAATATTTAATCCCTATAAGTCAATAAACTCATCGCAGCAGCCTTATTTTTACTATTATTGTCCAGATGATGAAAGTTGTGATTTATTTGCAAATATACCCAATATGCTTACCTCTTCTGTTTATGAATTGAACATCTATCCAAACCCTGCGTCAAACTATATGATTTTTGAATTGCCCCAAAACACTTCAGAAGTGATAATTGGTGTTTACAATAGCTATGGGGAAATGATTAAAGAGCTAATTTCAAATACAAATAAGGTTCAATGGGATTTTGAAAACATCAGTTCTGGACTTTATTTTTATGATACAGAAATTGGAGGAACTACTTACAGAGGAAAGATTGTAGTACAATAGTATAAAGTTGGAATACAATTCTTAAGAATTTCTATAAACAGGAATAATATCTAAATCCAATTGCTTTAGTGTATTTCGGGCTTTATTAAAATCTGAAGTAAAGCCCAACATAAATCCACCTCCACCAGAGCCACAAAGCTTCATATTGTAATCATCTGTTTTTAATCCTGTTTCCCAGGCCTGCCTTATGCTATGAGGTATCATTCGCTGAAAATGATCGAATTCTATTTGGCTTAAATGTTTTAATGAATTAAAAAACTCATTGTTCTTACCGCTTAATAAAGACTCAATACACTTATTGTTGGTTGGAATAAATTCGGTATCAATCATTTTGCGATATAATGGATCTTCACATCTTTCTAAAAAATATTTTACTAAAGGTGCTGTCTTGCCTGGTGCTCCTGAATTAACCAAGAAGATGGCTCCTTCTTTGGTGAATTTATTTCGAGGAATACCTACCGTATTTATTATTTTTTCATCAGAATTGGGGTCACCACTTTCTTTAATAATCAAAGGATATTGAATATAACAGTTTAGCGGATCTAAACCAGAAGATTTTCCATGAAAATAAGCTTCCATCTTGCTAAAAATATCTTTTAATCTAAAAGTGCTTTTGTTACTCAAATGGCGATCGCTTTTTATTTTTTCCTCAGCATAACGATTGTAAACTGCAGCTACCAAAGCTCCAGAGCTACCTACACCATAACCTTGCGGAATGGAACTTTCAAAATACATTCCTTTTTCTATATCTTTTTGAAATTGAGCTACATTAAGAGAACAACCAAAATCGCTTGTTCTTTTTAATTCTACCAAATGCGCAGCATATTCTTTTAAAGATTTATTGCTCTCCTGTGCCCATTCGTGATCGGTATATTTGTAGCGGCTGATAAAACTAAGCTCTCCCTTAAAGTGAGTATAAGGAATAGTTAAAGCCATGGAATTAAAGATTACTCCATATTCACCAAATAATAAAATTTTTCCGTAAAAAACATCACTTTTCTCAATCATTACTTTATTTTTTGAGGACCCTTGCCCATTCCATCATATAATATCTTTTCCTGGCTACATAATGGTTTAAGCTCCGCATCAATAAATTCCATAATCTCTTTTTCATCGCTACTATGATAAAGCAAGTGAACATTTGGACCTGCATCTAAAGTAAAGCAAATGAATTTTTTTGTGGCATCTCTATAAGTTCTTACTTTTTCTAAAATAGTTATAGTTGCCGGCTTCATCAGAATAAACCAAGGCTCCGATGACATCATCAAAGCGTGTAGACTTGTGGCTTCAGCTTCCACTATTTTAATAAAGCTATCTTTTTTGCCTGTTTTTAAAACTCTTGCCAAATCAATAAGATGATCATTGGCTTGTACCAAACGATTTTCTACAAAAGGATGGCAATCCATTAAAGAATGCCCCAGACTACTACTCACCTGTTTTTCACCTTCATCCACAATTAATATGGCATCTTTTAAACCTTTATAAAAAGGATGAATATCCTCATTAAAACCTATGGCAAACCTATTATCAGTCGCTCTATTCACTTTCATATTCTCACCCCAAATGCTAAAACCCTTAAAAATAGAACGCGAAGCACTTCCGCTACCTAAACGTGCAATATAACTGGCTTTTTTAAAAAAACTTTCTTCATTCTTTAATCTGTTAAAGAGGCTTCGTTCCATATCTACCAAGCACAAAGCTAAAGCACTCATTGCCGAAGCTGATGAGGCAATACCTGCAGAATGAGGAAAACTATTGCTGCTTTCTATCTTTAAATCCAATTGTTGTAAAAAAGGATAAAAACGCTCTAAAGAATCAATAAATCTCCATATCCTTTTTGCAAAAGATTTTGATTCTTGACCTTCAAATAAAAAAACTCTCTGGGCTTGATTTTTTGTGTAAGCGTAGGTAATACTGGTTTGTGTATAAGCCTCAGTAAGGGTCATGCTTAAACTGGCATTTCGGGGTAGCTGTTGCCCATATTTCCCCCAATACTTTATTAAGGCAATATTACTAGGACTCTTCCAAGTCACTTCTCCTTGTATATCGTTTTGCTGTGGTTCAAAGGAGCAAATATGTTCAAAAATATTTTCCAATATACTTTGGTTTTAAGCAACATCTTCTGCCAAGTCTTCTTCCTCTACTTTAAGGTTATCAATGATAAACTCTTGACGGTCAGGGGTATTTTTACCCATATAAAAATTAAGCAACTTACTCACGGCAGAATCTTTCTTTAAAATCACAGGATCTAAACGTATATCGCTGCCTATGAAATACTTAAATTCACCAGGAGAAATTTCTCCAAGACCTTTAAAGCGAGTTATTTCTGGTTTACCTCTAAGCTTATCAATGGCTTTATGTTTTTCTTCTTGCGAATAACAATAAAAAGTTTCTTTTTTATTTCTAACCCTAAAAAGTGGCGTTTGTAAAATATACAAATGACCTCTTTTAATCAAATCGGGATAAAACTGCAAAAAGAAAGTCAGCAATAACAATCGGATATGCATACCATCTACATCGGCATCGGTGGCAATAACAATGTTGTTATACCGCAGATTATCCATATCTTCATCAATATTTAATGCCGCTTGTAAAAGGTTGAATTCATCGTTTTGATAAACAATTTTTTTGCTAAGTCCGTAGCTGTTCAAGGGTTTTCCTTTTAAACTAAAAACAGCTTGAGTATTTACATCACGCGATTTGGTTATAGAACCGCTGGCTGAATCACCCTCGGTAATAAAAAGAGTAGTTTCCAAACGACGCTCATCTTTACTACCCAAATGAATACGACAATCGCGGAGTTTCTTATTATGGAGACTGGTTTTTTTGGCACTGGCTTTCACCAATTTCTTTATACCAGCCATTTCTTTACGTTCTTTTTGGTTTCTTAAGATTTTCTCCAGCAGAGCTTCAGCTGTTTCCGGATTTTTATGTAAAAAATTATCTAAATTCACTTTCACCAAATCATTCACAAAATTACGTACGGTTTGTCCGTCGGGTTCCATATACTGTGAGCCTAGTTTGGTTTTGGTTTGGGATTCAAAAACAGGCTCTTGAACCTTTATACTTAAAGCGGCCACAATAGAAGTACGAATATCACTAGGTTCAAAGGTTTTATTATAAAACTCTCTTATGGTTCTTACAATGCTTTCTTTAAAAGCTGTTTGATGTGTTCCACCTTGAGTGGTATGCTGGCCATTTACAAAAGAATAATAGTCTTCGCCATATTGTTTGACATGGGTAAAAGCAAACTCAAAATCCTCAAATTTCATATGAATAATTGGATAACAGAGACCCGCATGTACTTCGTTTTGTAATAGATCTAACAATCCATTCTTAGCTATAAATTTTGCTCCATTAAAAGTAATGTTTAAACCATTATTCAAATAAGCATAATTCCACAACATTTTTTCAACATGATCGCTAATAAAATGGTAATTGCCAAAGAGTTCGGTATCCGGAACAAAAGTAATTTTGGTGCCTGATTTTTCTGTACTTTTTTCTTCTTTTCTATCGTCTATGAGTTTACCTTGTTTATAGACAGAGATTTTTGTTTTACCATCGCGTATGGATTGCACCTCAAACAAAGAAGACATCGCATTTACAGCTTTACTACCTACACCATTAAGGCCCACTGCCTTTTTAAAAACCTTGCTATCGTATTTGGCTCCGGTATTAATTTTAGAAACACAAGCATTTACCATTCCCAGTGGAATACCACGGCCATAGTCTCTAATCATTACTTGTCTATCGGTAATTTCCACATCAATGCTTTTACCATTTCCCATAACAAATTCATCAATGGAATTATCAATAATCTCTTTGATCAATACATAAATTCCATCATCGTGAGCAGCGCCATCACCTAGTTTTCCAATATACATTCCTGGTCGCAAGCGAATATGCTCCTTCCAGTCAAGGGATTTAATACTCGATTCGTTATAGTTTTCGGCCATAGTTTATTATTTGCGCCAAATATATGGAAAGTCCTGATATGACTACAATTCAGCATAAAAACTTACAAACAAATGCTGTTGATAACGGTGAAGCATGGCAAAGACATAGTGAACTTTTATCAAAATCTTAATATAAATTGAATTTTATAATTGATTATGCTATAAATAATTGGTATATTTGTGTTTATTGGAATTCCTTTTTAATCATTAGAACACCTACTATCATGATAAAAAAGCTCACTATAATTCTATTACTGCTAAATATTTTAAGCATACAAAATATTAATAGCCAAACCCGAGGAGCCTCCCCCGGCGAAATATATATTTCTACTGATTGGTATGCTGCCTCCGAAGGTATACAGTATGGTATTTTTCATAGCACTACCCATGGCCAATATATTTATCCAATGTATAACAACTTACAAAGCCCACCACCCAACGAAATGAAAGTTGGAAGAATACTGGGCGATGCTACTCCAGGTGCATTATATAATTGGGGTAATAATGAACTTTGGGTAAGCTTTGATTATGGAGAAAGTTGGGAGTTTAGGGAAGGTTATCCTGATAATGCACGATTTTTATCTGGACAAGATAATGGTAATATTTCTAAAAGAATTGGTGCTATACTTTTTCACAGTCAAAATTTTGGCTCTTCATTTGCTGAAATTACAAATCCAATAAGCAGCCCTATTAATGCATCAGGCTTGTATTTAGGTGAATTTTTTGGTTTTAATGGAGAAATGGGAGTTCAATTATTATTAGATCATACGATAAACTATGGCTCAACTAATACTGAAATCCAAATCCCTATTGAAGTAGCACTACATCAAATAGGCGGCTATTATCCACAAATAAGCCGAGGCACAGAGCCAGGAGAACTTTATTTAGTTTCCTGGTGGCCCGATTATCATTATAAAATATTTCATAGCATAGATACGGGCTATACCTGGACAGAGCAATACGAATCGGAATATATCGACACCTTTGATTGGCGTGTGTCTTATACTGCTGGTAGAGCAGCTTGTTCTTTTTATGTTATAAGAAGCAGAATTGCTCCTCCAGCTTACGATCACACATGGTTATATATAGATTATAGCTCCGACTGCGGACAAACTTTTACCACCTATTTTCACGATTTAGTACCCGACTTTACTGGTATCGAAAATACACCAGAAACGGATATCAATTGTAACAGTTACCCTAATCCTTTTAGCAATCATACTACTATAGAATTCAGCACTACAAACCTATCAGTAAATGCAATGCTTTGTATATATACTGTTAATGGAATACTTATAAAACAATTCCCTCTTTTTAATCAAACATCCATAAAATGGGATGCTACTAATAGGCAAGGTGAAATATTGCCTAATGGTATATACTTTTATCATATTGTAGACGACCATTATTTCTACCCTTTTAATAAACTAATTATCAATCACTAAAATCTCTTATCATGAAAACACACGGCAAAATAGTATTATTCATTGCAATCCTCCTTATATTAAGTACAAAGCATTGCGAAGCTCAAAGATCCCATGTAATAAGAGGGCCTATTCCAGGAGAAATCTATATATCCTCCTCTTGGTACACTGACGGCATTAATACCTATTTGGGTATTTTTCATAGCACCACCAATGGGGAGTACTTATACCCTCAATATCAAAACATACAAGAACCACTAAATGGCGAAATGGAGGTTGGAATTCTTCATTACGATGCGACTCCCGGTGTAATATATTGTTATAGTGATTTTGGCAGTCATGAACTTTGGACTAGTTTTGATTATGGAGAAAACTGGATTTACAGAGCGACTAACCCCTATACAAGATACTTTAGTGGTATCTTAGGGGGTGTTATTACTAAAAGCAGTAATGTTGGCTTGCAAAAAAGCGATGATTATGGAGAAAATTTTTATATCATTGAAGAAAATGCAAACTGCATAGCAGAAGATGAGGGCTATCATATTGATGAGTTTTATGGTATAAAAAGAGAAGCAGATCCCCTTGATACTCTCATACATTCGTATAATTATGGCATCAACTGTTCTAAAATTGCTATTCCGGTCGAAGTTGCTGGAAATACTTATGGCTCTCGACCGGGCTTAAGCAGAGGTACCGTAGAAGGCGAATTATACTTAATTTCTTGGTGGGAAGACAATCAATATAAAATCTTTTATAGTTCAGATGATGGATTGAATTGGTCTGAACAATTTGTGTCAGAAACCAATCCTAATGGCGATTGGGGAGTAATAGGTTTTACTGCAGGTGTAGAACCATGTAGTTTTTATGTAGTCAGAGCCAAAATAAATGAATATACATATGACCATTTACATTTGTTTATTGACTACAGCAATGACTGCGGCCAGAGCTACACTATTTATCACCATGAATTATTACCGGATTTCACAGGAACAGATGATAATAATATAATACCATGGAAAGCATTATTACAAAACCATCCCAATCCGGCGTCAAACACTACTACAATTGAGTATTATCTGAAACAAAAGGCTAGTACTACCATTGAAATCTATGATTGTGTAGGTCAAAAAATAAAAGAACACAAAGAAACTGAATCTCAAGCTGGGAAAAACTCAATAGAATTAAATGTAACAAATTTAAAAACTGGTGTATATTTTTACAAACTTTTAATTGATGGTGTATATTCTAATAAAAAACAAATGCTAATAGTTCATTAAACCAATATAAAAACCAAACTACTATGGACTGGAAGTGTAGTATTTCTATTTTAAACCTAACTGGGTTAGAAGTCAGAGCACTTCAAGCTTTGGACTTCAAGCTTTGGACTTCCAATTCCAAATCAAAAATTTGCAGAAACTGAAAGTCTTATACCAACTAAATTTCTAAATGATGGAT
>JAOZUW010000238.1 GCA_029938465.1 Bacteroidales bacterium
ACCATTGTATAATTATATTATTTTTTCCTTGAGAATAATTTTGCCGAATTAATAATAATCAGCATAATCGTTAGTGTTCCTAAAAAGCTTGTAAACATATTAAGTGATACTAAAGCTCCCAATTCTCTATTTGGAGGAAAAACTGAAAATACTAACACTAAGAATCCTGCAATTACTACAATGGCATTAAACACAATGGCTCTACCTGAATGTGCCATAGTTTTTTTTGCGGCAATAAATCGATCACTGTATTTCTGAATATTGCTCCGGTATTGTTCTAGAAAATGAACGGCATAATCTATTCCTATTCCTATTGCAATGCTTGATAATAATGCAGTGGTTGTGCTTAAAGGAATATCTAAGAAACCCATAGTGCCAAAGCTTATCATTGCTGTAATAGCTATGGGAACAGCTCCTGCCAATCCTGTAATAATACTTTTAAACATAAATGAAAGTAGAACGATAATGATAATTAAGGATAGTATGAGGCTCATAACCTGTCCTTCCAAAATAAGATCAGTAAAAATAAGACCTTTATAACCGCTTCCTGCATACCTCATGCTTATTCCTAGTTTATTAAAATCTTCTTCAAATGATTTAATAACAGCTAATACCGAATTAATGGCTTTAGAGTTATCACTTTTCATTTGAAACATCACATTCAATTTTGTGTAGTCGTAATCTACTACTTTATCTAGGTTTTCAGGATCGCCTGACATCTCGTAGAGTAGTAGGTATTGCGCAACCATGTCACGACTATCGGGAATAGTATTGAATGCTTCGTCATCTGCATTCATTACTTTGTTCATTCTGTTTACATAATCTGTTAATGCAAAAGAGGTTCCAACTACTTCGAGTTCATTTACTACTTTTTTTTGTAATTGATCGACTAGCTTTAAGGCTTTTGGATTTTTGAATATATCTTTTTGATCATCACCACCATCTAAAATGAGATTTATTGAAGTCGTTCCTCCAAAATGGCTATTGATAAATTTGTCTGTGAGAACAATATCACTGTCTTTTTCAAACTTATCTAGAAAGCTGGAGTTGATCCAAATTTTTTGCATTCCAAAAATAGAAAGAACAATAATGATAGCAGTGGCCATAATCGTAACATATTTCTTCTTTATAACAAATGTGGCAAATCTATCTGCTAAATGACCTTTGCTTTCTTTTTTAGCTTTTACTTTAGGTAAACCAAAGATCATAATACCAGCAGGGATAATAAGTAGAGATAGTATCATTGCTGCTAAAACTCCAAAAGCTGTGAATATTCCAAAATATTTAATGGGATATACTTGGGAAGTAAGTAGCGAAATAAAACCAACAGCTGTGGTAACAGAAGTCATCACAACAGGCTTCCACATTTCGGAAATCATATCTTTGGTAGCTTCTATTTTGGTAGCAGTGGGATTTTTTTGCAAAAAAAGCTGTAAGTGGCTGTATAAGTGAATGCCATCAGCTACTCCAATAGCAATAAGCATAACTGGTATCATAGTGGAGACTGCATAAATAGGAATACCTACTGCTGCCATTAAGCCAAAAGCAAAAATAACACTAAGAAAAACAACCAACATAGTAAGAATAGTGCTTTTAATACTTCGTAGCATAATAAATAATACTAGTGTGATGACTAGAAGTACAATAGGTACCATTCTTTTCATATCTGCTGGACCAAGTAAAGCCATGGTTCCTTCAACTATTGGTCTACCTGCTACGTGAATGGTGATGTTATTTGTTTGTGATGCTGCTGCTACTTCTAATATTTCGTTGTAAAAATCTTGAGTAAATACATCATCTTTAATTTCTGCGATAATTACAGTAACAGTTTCATCAGTAGAAACTAATCTGCCGTAAATCATTTCGTTATTCTTCACGTTTTGCTGAAGCGATAGTAGTCTCTCATCAGTCTTAGGAACTTTTTTGAAAAAGGGTTTCACATCCATTCCATCTTCAGTTCCAATAATATTATCAGCAGTGTAAAGTGAGGTTACATCATTTTTATCAATTTCATCGAATTTTTGAAAGCGCTTGGTTAATTGCTTTAAGGTATCAAGTGTTTCTGTATTAAAAATGCCGTTTTTGTTTTCAATGGCTACAATAATCGCATCTTGTATTCCAAACCATTCTTCGGCCAGATCGCTATATACAAATGCAGGGTGATCCTGTGGCATATATTTATCTAGATTGGTTTCCATGGTCGACTTTTCTTTCATTTGCATAAAGAATAGCGCACTAATAACTAGAATAACAGCAAGTACCAACCAAGGTGCCTTTAAGGATTTAATCAATAATTTTTCCATAGTATATAATTTTCTGATATTTA
>JAOZUW010000030.1 GCA_029938465.1 Bacteroidales bacterium
ACTTTAGGCTCTTCCTTAGCTTCTGCTTTAGGTTCTTCCTTAGCTTCTACTTTAGCTTCTTCTTCTTTAGCTTCTTCTTGCTTTTTAGCAGCAGCTTTTTCAGCAGCTTGAGCTTCAATTGCAGCTTGAGCTTCAGCTTTTTGCTTAGAAAATTCAGCTTTACGTGCTTCATTTACTTCAGTCTCACCAGCTAAACGCTTTTTGCTAACTTCTCTCTTGGCATCTGCCAAACCACTAACTTTTTTAGCTATTCTTGCTTCTTTATCAGCTTGCCATTCTTTAAAAAGAACTTCAACTTTCTCTTCAGTCAATGCGCCTTTTTCTATACCTTTAATCAAGTGATTTTTATACATCACTCCTTTATAGGCCAAGATTGATCTTGCTGTATCAGTAGGCTGCGCACCTACTTGTATCCAATGCAAAGCTTTTTCGAAATTTAATTCGATACTTGCTGGATTTGTCATGGGGTCATATGTGCCAATTCTTTCTACTACTCTTCCGTCCCGGGGTGCACGACCATCCGCTATTACAATATGGTAAAAAGGACGACCTTTTTTACCTTTTCTTTGTAATCTAATTTTTGTTGGCATAATTGCTTAATTTTTAATTATTTAAAGTATTTTTCTGAAATCGGGTGCAAATATCGTTATAAGTATTGAATTAGGAAAGCTTTTTTTTATTTATTTTTATGAAACGAGTAGGATTAATATCAGTAATTAATACTATTCACAAAAAATAAATTCCTATCGCCTGACAAGCCCATAAAACAGTAGTAAAGCTGCAAACAAAACAAACACTAAATAATTTTTTAGCGGAATGGTTGTGGGGTTAAAAGTGCCATATATATTGATACATAAATCCATTTTATATGCCGTGTTATTTCCAATCTTTTCCCAATTTCCAGGCTGTGCATCTTCACTGACCCACGACACATCACTTTCAATACTTGGGTCAGCATAATCTTCAATAAATTCCTCTATAGGAATAGGATATTCGTAAGCAGGCGTGAGATATTTTACCTTCACATATATTTCATCACCTACCCAAACAGGAAATTGCTCATTCATAGGAAAAGTGTAAAAACCAGGATGCTCAACTGTTTTTTGCGACATAGTTCCCAATAAATTTGACAAAACACCATTTGCTTCATCAAAATTTTCATAAACCTCCATTTCAAACTGAGTTCCGTAAGCCATAGCATAGGTTCCTATATCCTGAATAAGCATATTCTCTGTGATAACATGTTTTTGAATAGCATAGGCTATCTCTTGTTCGTATCCAACACTAAAATAATTGCCTAATTCATCGTACAACAAAACTCGAGTATCATCATTATAATCCACCTTAATTGGGAAATAAGCATTATAAACTAACATTTGCGAATCGTTATAACTCACATAAACATAACCATTATCACCCCAAGAAGTTCCCCATGTGTTTTGACAAATCCAAGCTCCAACTCCACCAGCCGTTACCTTATCATTATCCCAACCCACAATATTAAGCACATGATTTACCGGATGGTCACCACCGTAGTAATATGTATAATCTACATCATTATAATAAGATGCATTTATATACATCAGCGACCAAACTGAACCCATATTCATCACTAATTGTTTTATGATGCTCATATCACCTGGAGGATAACGAGAATCACGTACTAAAAAAGCAGGAGCTTCACCTATCGGACAATCCACACCAGGTTGAGACGTACCCCCGGGATACGGATCTTGCTCTTCTAATAATGGCCCAGATTGTCGAGCAAAATAGGCAGTGGTCATCCAGGCATTGCCATAAGTAGACCGTTCAGGTAAAAAACTATGACAATATTTTAAGTTATTATCGGATAGATCATATAAACCTTCACCTAACATTAGCATTCGCGATTCCATAGTAGACATACTGGAATATGCCCAACATCCTCCATTAGATTGCATTTTAACAGGAGGAACCATATTCAAATCCCGCAAATCGTAATAATCGGGGAATCTATCCCCTGCAGCAGCTTTATAAGTTTCATATCCCAACTGTATGGGAAATGCAATGCCACCAGTCGCATAAGCATTAAAATATTGATTAGGAGATGACTTAACTTCTAAAAAATCAGGATTTAATTTGTTCCTCTTGAGATCTCCTGCATAAAGCAAGGAAACACTCAATATTAAAACAATAGAAAATAATTGATGAATCTTATAGGTCATTTGATATTTATATTATGAAAACCAAAATTAAACAATATTAATGGATAAAAAAAACACAGATTCACCGTAGCAAATCTGTGTTTTACCTCATTTTTTTTAAATTACTTATTCTGCCGTTTGATTAAATTCAATGCACTACCGGCTCTAAACCAATCAATTTGATTTTGATTATAAGTATGATTTACAGCAAATTCATCTTTTGTTCCATCAGCATGATTTAGCACTACTGTCAACTGTTTTCCAGGAGTAAAAGACGTCAACCCAAGTACGTCGATATTATCGTCTTCTTTTATTAAATCATAATCTGCTGGATTGGCAAAAGTGATGCCTAACATACCTTGCTTTTTGAGATTGGTTTCATGTATACGAGCAAAAGAACGAACTAAGACCACCTTTACACCCAAATTACGTGGCTCCATAGCAGCATGTTCGCGACTTGATCCTTCTCCATAATTTTCATCACCTACAACGATACTACCCATACCTGCTTCTTTATAAGCACGAGCAACAGCAGGAACTCCTCCCTTATCACCAGTAAGTTGATTAGTTACTTCATTAATACCTTCACCAAAATAGTTAACAGCACCAATAAGCATATTATTAGAAATATTATCTAAATGACCACGATATTTCAGCCAAGGTCCAGCCATTGAGATATGGTCAGTTGTACATTTTCCCTTAGCTTTTATCAGCAACTTCATTCCTTTTATATCTTCACCATTCCAAGCAGTAAATGGTGTGAGTAATTGAAGCCTGTCTGACTCTGGATTCACAACAATCTCTACTCCACTACCATCTGATGCTGGTGCTTGATAACCATTATCTTCTACAGCAAATCCTTTTTGAGGTAATTCACTACCAGTTGGAGGGTCAAGCATCACCTCTTTTCCATCCTTATTCACTAAAGAGTCAGTAATTGGATTAAAACCTAAATCACCAGATATAACTGCAGCAGCAACCATTTCTGGAGAAGCTACAAAAGCATGTGTATTGGGATTTCCATCAGCTCTTTTTGCGAAATTACGGTTGAATGAATGAACAATACTATTTTTCTTTCCTTCTTCGGAACCAGCTCTATCCCACTGTCCTATACAAGGACCACAAGCATTGGTGAAAATAGTAGCGTTTAAATCTTCAAATATTTTTATAAGCCCATCACGATCAGCGGTATACCTTACTTGTTCAGAACCCGGATTTATTCCAAATTCAGCTTTAGCTGTTAGACCTTTTTCTATAGCTTGTTTAGCTATACTTGCTGCACGTGCTAAATCCTCATACGATGAATTGGTGCAACTACCAATCAAACCCCAGTCTACTTTTAAAGGCCAGCCGTTTTTCTTTGCTGTTTCTCGCATTTCACTAACTGGTGTATATCTATCTGGAGTAAACGGACCATTCAATGAAGGCGTTAATTCGTCCAAATTAATCTCTATAACCTGATCAAAATATTTTTCAGGATTTGCATATACTTCTAGGTCACCATTTAAATATTCTTTTACACCATTGGCTAAATCAGCCACATCAGATCTACCAGTAGCGCGTAAATAACGCTCCATGCTTTCATCATAACCAAAGGTTGAAGTTGTTGCTCCAATTTCAGCACCCATATTACATATAGTTCCTTTACCCGTTGCAGATATTGATTGAGCTCCTTCTCCAAAATATTCAACGATAGCACCAGTGCCACCTTTTACTGTTAACAATCCAGCTACTTTAAGAATAACATCTTTTGGAGCTGTCCAGCCATTAAGCTTACCAATAAGTTTGATTCCTATCAGCTTGGGGAATTTCAATTCCCATGGCATATCAGCCATAACATCTACAGCATCAGCGCCACCAACACCAACTGCAATCATTCCTAATCCACCAGCATTTACTGTATGCGAGTCTGTTCCAATCATCATACCACCAGGAAAAGCATAATTTTCTAAAACAACCTGATGAATAATTCCTGCACCAGGCTTCCAGAACCCAATCCCATATTTGTTTGAAACTGATTCCAAGAAATTATACACTTCATTATTTGTATTTATCGCCGTTTGCAAATCTTTACTTGCTCCAACTTTAGCTTGAATTAAATGATCGGCATGTACCGTTGATGGAACTGCTACATTTTGTTTACCTGCTTGCATAAACTGCAATAAAGCCATTTGGGCTGTTGCATCTTGCATAGCTACTCTATCAGGGCGAAAATCTACATAAGACTCTCCCCTTTGATAAGCTTCTGTTGCTTTTCCTTCATCAAGGTGAGCATAAAGAATCTTCTCAGTTAATGTTAGTGGTTTTTTAACCACATCTCGAGCTGCATCCACTCTTTCGCTTAAGCGTGAATATACTCCTTTAATCATTTCTATATCGAATGCCATAGAATATTATTTTAGGTTTTCTTTGATAATTATTATTGAACTTTTTTAAAGTTGTATTTAAAAAAACACATTCTTAGTTTTCAGGAGTGCAAAGATACAAAAAGCAAACCAATGATAAAAGCATTTAAAATGTGCTATTGAGGTATTTTTACAAAATAATTGAAGCATTCAAACTCGTTTACTTATTGTTTCTCTCTAAAGAGCCTTTGACAAAACCCTTTTAATATAAATTGAATACCTTTGCCCGAAATCGAAAAACAAATTTATGAAATTTACGGCACAAAAAATAGCCGATTTTATTCAAGGTACAGTTGAAGGTGATGAGAACATAAGCGTTTCTACTTTCTCAAAAATTGAAGAAGGAGAAAAAGGTAGTATTAGCTTTTTATCCAACCCTAAATACAATAAATATCTTTATAACACCCAAGCTAGTGTGGTTGTTGTGAATAACAGCTTTCAGGCAGAAAAAATATTCTCATGCACCCTTATCCGTGTAAAAGATGCTTATGTCGCCTTTGCTCAATTATTAGAATTATACCAAAAAACCAAGGAAGCCAAAAAAATTGGAATTTCATCTACCTCTGTAATTGCCAAATCCGCACAAATAGGAAAAAACGTATACATTAGCGATTTTGTAGTGATAGGTGAGAATGTTCAGCTGGGTGATGGTTGTAAAATTTATGCTCACGTTAGCATTGGAGAAAACACAAAATTAGGAAATAATTGCACCTTATATGATGGCGCAAGAATTTATGACGATTGCATCATAGGAAATTATTGCACATTTCATTCAGGTGTAATCATTGGAAGCGATGGTTTTGGTTTTGCACCTCAAGATACTCAAGACTTTAAAAAAATAGCTCAAATAGGTAATGTCATCATAGAAGATTATGTAGAAATAGGCTCAAACTCCACCATTGACAGAGCAACTATGGGATCTACTATCATCCGAAAAGGAGTTAAACTAGATAATCTTATTCAAGTTGGACATAATGTTGAAATAGGAAAAAATACAGTTATAGCAGCACAATCTGGAATATCTGGCAGTACAAAGATTGGAGAAAACTGCATGTTTGGAGGTCAAGTTGGTATTTCCGGACATTTAACTATAGGTAATAGAGTAATGATTGCTGCTCAAAGTGGAATTGCATCTAATATTGCTGACGATAAAATAATTCAGGGTTCTCCTGCGTTTGATATAGCACCTTATAAAAGATCTTATGTTTATTTTAAGAAATTACCCGATTTGATAAAACGTATTGATCACCTAGAAAAGGAATTAAAGAACAAATAGTACTAAGACAATTATTTTTTATAAATTTGCAGGCTATTTATAAAATCATAAAAAGAGCATTTTCGTGCTCGATTCTTTGTATGATTTTTTATTGAAGAAAAGAAATAAAATGGCAAAACAACAAACAATAAAATCCGAAATTAGTATATCTGGTACAGGCTTACACACTGGTCAAAATGTTACTTTAACTTTTAAACCTGCAGCTGAAGATTATGGTTTTAAATTTATTAGAACCGATTTGGAAAATAATCCGGTAATAAAAGCTGATATTGATTTAGTGGTAGATACTTCAAGAGGTACTACCTTAGAGCAAAATGGAGCAAGAGTATATACTATTGAACATGTGCTAGCGGCTCTTGTAGGTTTGCAAATTGACAATGTTCAAATAGAAGTTACTGGTGCTGAGATGCCTATTCTTGATGGCAGTTCAAAACTATATATTGATGCATTAGAAAAAGCTGGAATTGCAAAACAAAAAGCTGAAAGAGTTTATTATGAGCTTACTGAAAATATCACCTATTTCAATAAAGAAGAAAAAGTAGAAATCATTGCTATTCCTAGTGATGAGTTTAAAGTATCTGTAATGATTGATTACGATTCAGATGTTTTAGGAACTCAGCATGCCAATTTAAATCATATCACTGATTTTAAATCTGAAATATCCAGAGCACGTACATTTGTATTTCTACATGAATTAGAATTCTTGCTTAGTAATGATCTTATCAAGGGTGGCGACTTAACTAATGCCATTGTGTATGTAGATAAAGATGTAGAGCAAAAAGAATTAGATCGTTTGGCTAAAGTATTTAATAAACCTAAGGTGGAAGTTACAAGCAAAGGCTACTTAAATTATCTAGAATTATTTGCCAGTAACGAAGCTGCACGTCATAAACTATTGGATGTAATTGGGGATTTAGCACTTTTGGGAAAACCAATTAAAGCGCATATCATTGCCACTCGTCCAGGGCACAAAAACAACACTTTATTTACTAAACAATTAAAGAAAAAGTGTCTTCAAGAACAAAAAAACAAACTCACTCCTCAGTTTTCTCCTGATGCAGTTCCCTTATTCGATGTAAACGCCATTATGGAAAAGCTACCTCATCGACCTCCATTTTTATTGATTGATAATATAATGGAAATGAGTGATAAGCATGTTATTGGCAGCAAAAGTGTTACAATGAATGAGCCCTTTTTCGTGGGTCACTTTCCTGGAAATCCAGTAATGCCTGGTGTTTTACAAATAGAAGCTATGGCACAAACAGGAGGCATCTTGGTACTAAGTACTGTACCCGATCCTCAAAACTATATCACATTATTTATGAAAATTGATAAGGTGAAATTCAGAAGTCAGGTAGTACCTGGCAATACCATTAACTTTAGCTTAAAGTTATTGTCTCCAATCAGAAGAGGCCTTTGCCACATGGCTGGAATTGCCTATGTTGGCACAAAAATTGTAATGGAAGCGGAGATGCTTGCTCAAATTATTAAAAAAGACAAATTAAAATAAGACATCATGAATCAACCCTTAGCATATGTACATCCACAGGCTAAAATTGCAAATAATGTAGTTATTGAGCCTTTTGTAAATATTGAAAAGAATGTGATAGTAGGAGAAGGAACCTGGATAGGATCAAACGTAACCATTATGGAGGGTGCTAGAATAGGAAAGAATTGTAAAATATTCCCAGGTGCAGTAATATCTGCAATTCCACAGGATCTAAAATACGAAGGAGAAGATACTACCGTGAAAATTGGAGACAATACAACCATACGTGAGTTTGTCACCATCAATAGAGGCACTAAAGCAAATATGGAGACTATCGTTGGAAAGAACTGTTTATTAATGGCTTATGTTCATATTGCCCATGATTGCATTGTAGGTGATAATGTTATATTGGCCAATGGAGCTACTCTAGCAGGTCATATAGAAATTCAAGATTGGGCTATTATTGGTGGTTTATCTGCTGTTCATCAATTTGTTCAGGTTGGTCAACATGCTATGATCAGTGGTGGTGGCATGGCTCGTAAAGATGTTCCTCCATACACTAAAGCAGGTAGAGAACCATTATCTTATGTTGGCATTAACTCTATTGGTCTTCGACGTAGAGGTTTTACATCAGACCAAATCAATCAAATACAAGAAATATATAGAATAATATTCTTAAAGAACAAAAACGTTACTCAAGCGGTTAATTTTATTGAAGCTAATATTCCAGCTACACCAGAGCGAGATGAGATTTTAGCATTTATTGCCCGATCTACAAGAGGGATAATGAGAGGATATTCAAGATTTTTATAAAAAATATTATGGCAAATACATCAGATTTTAAAAACGGATTAGTAATTAGATTCAATGGACATTTATATTCCATTTCTGAATTTCAACATGTTAAACCAGGTAAGGGTCCTGCTTTTGTTCGTACAAAACTTAAGAATTTAAAAACAGGCAAAGTTATTCCTAATACTTTTACTTCTGGAGTAAAAATAGATATCGAACGTGTTGAACGTCGCGGCTATCAGTTTTTATATAGAGATGGCGATGCTTTACACTTTATGAATAATGAAACTTTTGAGCAAACTTTTTTGGATGCTGATATAGTTGGAGATCCAGCTGCATTTCTTAAAGAAGGACAGAATGTAGAGATTCTGGTTCATGCCGAAACTGAAGAGCCATTAACAGTGGACTTACCTACTTATGTAGAATTAGACATTACCTATACCGAACCTGGTGAAAGAGGAAATACAGCCACCAATACCTTTAAGGATGCAACATTAGAAACCGGAGCTTCTATTAAAGTTCCATTATTCATCAATACGGGTGAAAAAATTAAAGTAGACACAAGGAACGGCTCCTATAGTGAACGTGTAAAAGGATAAGAATGAAATTCCCAAAAGATTACACCTTAGAACAAATAAGCACATTAATGGGTGCTACAAATTACGTAGGTCCTTCTGATTTCTTAATAAAAGGTATTAATGAAATTCATATGGTAGAGAAGGGTGATTTAACTTTTGTTGATCACCCAAAATACTATGACAAAGCTCTAAAGAGTGCTGCTACTACTATCCTGATCAATAAGGAAGTTGAATGTCCGAAAGGAAAAGCATTAATTATTTCTGATGCTCCTTTTGATGATTATATGAAATTGGTGAAATATTTCCGACCCTTCGAAGCTGCACAATCAATGATTAGTGCCACTGCAGAAATTGGAGAAAATACAATAATACAACCAGGTGCTTTTATAGGTAATCATGTAAAAATTGGCCGAAATTGTATTATACATGCTAATGTTAGTATCTACGACCACTGTATCATAGGTGATGATGTGATTATCCATTCTGGTACTGTTATTGGTGCCGATGCCTATTATTTTCAAAAAAGAGCTGATGGCTTTAAAAAGTTTGAGACCTGTGGAAGAGTTATTATTAAAGACAAAGTAGAGGTTGGGGCTCAATGTGCCATAGATAAAGGAGTGAGTGGTGATACTATTATTGATACTGACACAAAATTAGATAACCACTGCCAAATTGGTCATGACACCTATGTTGGAAAACATTGTCTTATAGGTGCTTATGCTGCTATAGCAGGGGTTACACGAATTGAAGACGATGTGATAATATGGGGTAGAGTAGCTATTAATAAAGATATCGTAATTGGAAAAGGAGCTGTTATATTGGCTGTTTCTGCTGTAGATAAATCTTTAGAACCAGGGAAAACTTATTTTGGAACTCCTGCTATTGAAGCCCGTGAAAAATGGAAAGAAATGGCTAGATTAAGAAGGCTAGTTGCTGATTAATACCACACGGAAATAAGCACGATAATTCAAATCTTATTATACAACACCATAAAAGGATATTCTATTGGGTATTCTTTTTTTGTGCTTCTATATTCTTCGATTCTTGATTCTGAATATCTAGTATAACCAAAATCGCAGCAAAACCCCAAAATGGAACTGAGGCTTTATCAGAATCCAAAAAATTATTTAAAAACCCATGGGTAAAATAAGTAACAAAGGCTACTAGTATTCCCATTGAGAGATAACGTGTAGATAGATCATTAGTTTGTTTATAGACTCGTACTCCTGTCACTAAAATACTTATGGCAATAAGAATAAAAGCAATAGATCCAAAAAGCCCCATTTCTGCTAATGGGCCTAAATATTCGCTATGGGCATTTCCACCATCACCAAAATCAGTACTAATAATTGTTTTTTCTTTGGCTCTTTGCATAGGTGCATACACAAACTGGTATGTTCCCGGCCCCCAACCAACAATGGGTCTTTCTTCGAATAAACGTATAGCACATGCCCAACGGTTTATCCTTTCCAAATTAGAAGCATCAGTAGCAATATTACTAGCAGAAGATACATGTTCCATAAAATTGCCAGAAGAGTCTTGATCATTTTTAGATAAACGATCATAAATTTGATTTTGAAAAGCTAAAAATAAAACCACAACCGAAATGAGAGAAATAAATATATAACGGAGCTTTATTCTATAGTAAACCAAAACAAATACTCCAATACCAGCTATTACTGATAACCAGGCAGCTCGACTATAAGATAAAAACAATGCAACTAAAACAACAGCAGCTGCAATCAATGAGTATATCATTATAGTTCGACTATATTCCTTCGTGAAGATGATAGCGAAAGAAATAGGCAAGAAGAAAGCTAATATCATTCCATATGCAGTATGATCATTATAAAAAGGTGTCATCACCCAATGTCCTGCCTTAGTATCAAAGCCCCACATGGCATGGTGAATAGTAGTATAAATGATTACGATAATCAAAGGAATAATATACAACCAAGCAAACTTCCTAATATCCTTACTATTCTTGATAAGTTTGCTCATTAAGAAATAAAATGGAACAACAAACCACAATCTAGAGGCAAAATATTTTAAAGAGACTATTGGCAGTTCACTGGTAATGGTTGTTAACAACATCCATAAAAGACTAAAGAAAATAGCCAAGGATACTGGATGTTTTATAAAGCGTTTATCGAAACTCCAATCAAAAAACAGGCGAATAACAAACAATAATAATACCCCTGCCATTAGTGGCTCTGTAGGTAAAGATACGCCAAGACCAAAATCCGTATCTTTGATGGAAACTGCTAAGGGAGTAAAAAATACTAGTAACCATACCAATTTGTCTAGTGCAAAAATATAAAGTAATAAGAACAATAAACCAAAAGGTAATGCCAACGCATAGTATTGATTTTTGGCAAAAAAATACAGATTAGCTATAACAAAAAGAAAGCTAAAAAGGTATACAATGCCTATTTTTATCCTAGAAGCGAACACTTTATTTTTGTAATTTTCTGATTCTAATATTTTCAATAATCCCAATAATCAATAATGAAAGGAATAAGGTAGCAAACAAGGTAAGAGCCACCACCAACCAACGGACAGGGTAGGATTTTTTATCGGCTGCAAAAGGCTCTTCAATAACATTAGTATAAGTATACTGACGGTCGTAATTTGAATATGCAATATCATATTCATTTGTCAGACTTTCTAATATTATTGCTTCATGCTTTAAGCTTGACAGCGTTATCAATAAGAGTCCACCTTTCTCCTGGATATTCTTTTTAAGCCTATCTACTTCCTTTGAATTAATACGTGTAGAACCACCTTCAACAGTACCTAAAATACCCTTTACTAATTCTTCTGCTTGCACTTCATATTCTATCAAACCATCCTCAATGGCTAGTGTTGCAAGCTGTTTTTTAAGGGAATCTAGAACAACATATTTCCGTTGTAATGCCCTATCCCACATAGCTACTACTTCCTGAAATTTAGATTCATGCAAATTCCGCACGTTATCATTATAGAAATATATAATGCTCTCTACCATTTTTTTTGCAACAACAGGATCTTTATCCAAAACCTCAATACGAATAGCCTCTCCAGGTGTTTTAGAAATATTCACATGATCACGATACTCATTTAACAGAGCTGTTTTGAAATATTTATATTCTGGAGCTATTTCATAATGTTTTGGCAGGTCATATTTTTCAATAACCATATCTCGAATATAACTAGCTTGCAAAAGCTGAAACATCTGCTCCGTTTCACTTTCTTCGGAATACGGAGATACATTGGAAGGATAAATTACTGCCCAAGATTTAAATTTTGGAGTAATAATCCATGGGCCTGAAAATATAACAGCCCCAATAAAGGCTACAACCAATATTACCACCAAATGAACTCGCCATCTGAGTAGTGTATTAATTACGTTTAGATTATTAAAATTGCTTTCCATTACTATATTATTTATTCTTAATCTGAATTTAATAGGTTTCAGGTTTTTCTCAAGCCACCAAAAACCAACAACCTGACTAACTAAGGCTGTGAGGCTTTTTTTTTTAATTGTAATTTTTCAATTTGCTCAAAAGTAATAATGATAAGAACAGATAAAAATAAGGCGCCAAAAACTGTAATCAAAACAATCAGCCATCTAACAGGATAGGCTTTTTTTTCTGCTTTGTAAGCTTCACTCACAATAAATTTTTGTGGCAAATCTTGCTCAGCATCTACTTTTGCTTCTTCGTATTTTGCTCTAATCTCACTCAATTGTTTCTTATCATGCTCCAAAGCATCTCTCAAAGAAACATAAGGACCTCCATATTTAGCTAAAATATCGAGTCTATCTTCCAAACGATTAACACTAGGAGTATTACCTTTAGCTATTTCCATAGCTAACTGCCTATTGATCATTTCTGTTTGTGATTCATAGTCATGAACACCCAACTTCCGAAGCACTGTTAAAGAATCCTCTTTTTCAGCAATTTCTAATTTCAACTTCAGGTATTCTCTCTCTACGATTTTGTATCCCTGCCATGCTCTTTTTCGTTTCATGACATTCTTTACTACATCATACAATGAGGCAATATCATTAGCAATATTTGCTGCAACTTGTGCATCTCTATCGTATACAATAATTTTTACAGCACTATTCTCTGTCCTTTTAAACTTGATGTTCGATTCATACTCCTTAAATAATTTCGTATTCCTAAAAGGATCAGAATCTTTAATTTCGTAATGCTTAAACAATTGATATTTAACAACTATACTATCACGAATCTTTGTAGAACTTAAGATTTGCAACATTTGTTCCACTTGCTCATCTTCTCCAAATTCCAAAATATCTTCTTTTCCACCATAACTAGTACTTAATAAAGCCTTTGAAATAGCATTGGTAGATGTAGGGAAAAGTATTACTTGGCTCCTATAAAGAGGCGTAATAAAGTATGGAGCAGAAAAAATGGCAGATAAGACCATTGCAACAACTCCCACTACTATAAAAGTCTTTTTCCACTGGTATAGAAACGCAATAAAATTAGATGAATCAAATCCCTCGTATGTATTATTATTCATGTTTTTAAGCGTGTATTTCTAAAGTTCAAAAATAGACATTTTTCTATAATATCAAAGCTTATTATTTTCAGGAAACAGAAAGACAATAGTGTGGTTTGAAAAAATTCCTCTTTGATAAAACACTGCCATTTTATTCATCTATCTCAATATCCAAACTCTTATTATACTGTGTCATAGCTCTAAGGCTCATACCCATACTTGAAAAACCTCCATCATGGAATAAGTTCTGCATCGTAACTTTTTTTGTTAAATCACTGAACATAGTAATACAATAATCCGCACATTCCAAGGCTGTAGCATTTCCCAATGGCGACATACGTTCAGTAAAATCCATTAGGCCATCTATTCCCTTTACACCACTACCCGCTGTAGTCATTGTAGGCGACTGGCTAATGGTATTTATTCTTACTCTACTCTCCCTACCATAAATATACCCAAAACTACGAGCTATAGATTCCAACAAAGATTTGGCATCTGCCATATCATTATAGCCATAAAGAGTTCGTTGTGCAGCCACATAAGAAAGGGCTACAATAGAACCCCAATCATTCATTGCTTTATGTTTTTTAAGCTGCGAAATCACTTTATGAAATGACAAAGCACTAATATCTAGCGTTTTGTGATAGTAATCATAACTCAATTGGTCGTAAGGTAATTTTTTGCGCACATTTGGTGACATACCTATAGAGTGCAATACAAAATCAAGTTTTCCATATTTTTCCATAGCAATCTTTATCAAATTCTCCAGATCACTATCCTTTGTAGCATCAGCAGCAACTACTTCTGTATTGCATTTTTTTGCCAACTCATCCACAGAACCCAATCGCATACTTACAGGTGTATTGGTTAATATAAACTCTGCTCCTTCCTCGTATGATCTTTCTGCCACTTTCCAAGCTATCGACATATCATTTAATGCTCCAAAAATGATTCCCTTTTTTCCCTTTAACAAATTATAAGACATATATTTAAGTTTTTGTTGGTTGTTATTTTTTAAGAACTTAGTAATTCTTTGGCATGTTCAATTGCCGAATGACCAATATTTGAGCCACTGAGCATAGCAGCAATTTCATTTAACCTTTCTTTCTCACTAAGTTTTTTAATCAAAGATCGAGTAAAAGTAGATTCATTTTCTTTATAAACCAAATAATGAGAATCAGCTTTAGAAGCCATCTGAGGCAAATGCGATATGGAAATAACTTGCATACGCTTCCCCAAACCTTTCATCATATGGGCTAATTTATCAGCAATCTCACCCGATACACCACTATCTATTTCATCAAAAACAATAGTTGGCAAAGCCTGTTTCAAAGCTAAAATATATTTAAAAGATAGCATTATTCTGGAAAGCTCTCCTCCTGACGCTACTTTATTGATAGGTCCAAGTTTTGAACCTGCATTGGCTTTAAATAGAAATTCTATTTTATCTTTTCCTGTATCATTGAGCTCATCTAAATCAATAAAATTAATATTTAAAACTGCTTTCCCCATTCCCAAATCATGTAAATGATCCTCAACCAATTGCTGTATCTGAAGAGCTGCTTTCTTCCTATTTCCTCTGATAAGAAGAGCTCGCTTTTGCAATTTTTGAAATTGTATTTTTTGATTCCTTTCCAGCTTATCTATTTGCTCCTCTATGCTAATTAGCGAATATAGCTTATCTGCCAATGCCTCCTGAAAAACTATAAGTTCATCGGAATTATTCAATGAATGTTTTCTACAAAGACCAAATAAAAAATCTAAACGATTATTAAGATAATCCAAACGTGAAGTATCAAATATCAATTGTTGCTCAAGATTATAAGCTTCTTCACCAATATCTTTTAAATCTATAAAAACTGATTGCAAACGCTCCGTAATATTTCCTATCTCTTCTTGATAAGAAGAAATTTTATTCATTTGATCCAATAGGATTTGGATTTTTGAAACTATATTATTATCAGCATTCACTAACTGTTCAGAAGCCTGATACAATACAGATTTTATTTCTTCGGAATGATTAAGGATTTGCAACTCCTCTTCTATCTCTTTTTGCTCACCAGGTTTTATCTCAGCATTCTCTATTTCATCATAAAGAAACTGGTGATATTCTTGTTCGTTTTTTTGTTGTTGAAATTGTACTTTTAACTTCAGCAATTCTTTTTCTTCACCTCTATAATTAATATAATCTAAACGATAATCATCTAATATTGTAGAATGTTTAGAGTAAGCATCAATCAATCGCAAGCGAAATGAAGCATTGTTTAATTGATGGTTTTGATTTTGCGAATGCACATCTATCAATTGCAAACCTAAATCCTTCATCACATTTAGCTTTACAGGCGTATCATTAATAAATGCACGGCTTTTTCCAGCACTTGTTATTTCTCTTCTGATAATACAAATATCATCATAATCTAAATCATAGGAATTAAAAACGGCTTGCAAGTTCAATTTCTTCACATCAAAATGACCCTCTACAACACATTTCTTTTCATTTTGCATCACCACTTCCCTATCGGCTCTATTACCTAGAATAAGACCTAAAGCCCCCAGCAATATAGATTTTCCTGCACCAGTTTCTCCAGTAATAACAGAAAATCCTGATTCAAAATTTATTTGAAGCTTTTCGATTAATACAAAATTAGAAATAGCTAGTTGACGCAACATAAAAAAATTATTTTCTCAATATAGTTTGGTATTTGCTACCATTGGCTGGGTCAATTTCTTTCATAATATTAACCACTTCAGCTTTGGTATTAGGTGATCCTTCACCAAATATTTTTATGATCTCATCACGTTTAGCGTCCAAATATAAACGCAATAAAAATGATCCAGGCTTAGTTCTATTCGCTTGCTGTAATAGTTTTAAACTTTCAGCAATATTATTTCTTCCTGTCTCCACATTATCATACATCACGTCTAATCCTTTGCGGTGAAACTCGTAAATACTTTCACGAATAGGACGATATTGTGAATTTAATAGATTTTCAGTCAACCAATATCTGTTTTTCATGTTCTCAAAAGCTTTCCAACCGGGCTCACTGGAGTTTTGAGCATTTTGGACAATATTTTGAGCTTTTTCGTAATAAGGTGTACCACCAAATTTACTATACGAATCCGCATCAATACCTAGAAACACATAAATGTAATAGGCTACTAAACTGGTTAAATTGGAACTGAATGACCCTTCAGAAAAAATCAACGGCTCCCCTTCGGTATACGTGATTACTACATCCTTGTCGATATAATTAAACATGGTTGTATTATAATTTGTTTTATATATCGGACGGCGTAAAACTAAATTCAGTTTACCTTCATACTGATCGGATGTGACTCTTTTAGATAAGGTTAATAAAATAGTGCATTCCAATCTTTCTTCAAGCTTAAAGGAATAATTTGTCCAAATAGTGTTATTGACAAATTCAAACAAAGCTTGTTGTAGTTCCCGAAAAGCTTCTCTATCTGTTCCTTCTATTTGCCTGGCAGACACCTGAACAGAACCATTTATTTCCTGAGCAAAGGAATGTATAGATAAAGTTAAAATAAGTGATAGGATAAATATTTTTATTCTCATGCTAAATTCTTTAGTTTTAATAGTATTAGTGTTTCCAATAATAACAACGCCAGAAAACTTATAATATTTTGAGCGTAAAATTACAAAATATCCTATTGTTTCAAACGCTTTTCAATATAATTACAAATATCTTCTGATACTTGCACCTTAGACTTTAAATCGAATTTAATTGGATGATGATTAGAACCTAATATTTGCACCTTATTGGTTTCGTGCCCAAATCCTGCTCCGATATCTTGCATAGAATTGAGAACCAGAGCATCACAATTTTTCTGAACCAATTTATCCTGAGCATGTTCCAAAGCATTATTTGTTTCCAAAGCAAAACCCATTAAAAATTGTTTGTTTTTCACTTGCCCAAGAGTCTTTAAAATATCCTTTGTAGGTTCTAATTCTATAAATAAATGCGCTTCTTTCTTCTTCATTTTTTGATCAGCAATATTCTTTGGGCGATAATCTGCAACAGCAGCAGCCATAACAGCAATATCCATATCTTTAAACTTCTCCATACAAACCTCAAACATTTGTTCTGCAGTATGTACTTTAAGCAGTTTTATATTTGGATGTTTGATATCCAAAGAAACTGGACCACTAACAAGAATGACTTTGGCTCCTCTTTCGGCAAATTCTTTTGCCAGAGCATATCCCATTTTACCACTTGAATGATTTCCTATAAAACGCACAGGATCAATAGATTCTTGAGTAGGCCCTGCTGTTAAAAGTATATTCTTATTTAGGAATGCGCTTTTTTTTTTGAAATATTCAATCATCACATTCAATATCTCTTCAGGTTCTTGCATACGCCCTGCACCACATAATCCACTAGCTAATTCTCCAGTTTGTGCTTCAATCATAGTATGCCCAAAAGAAAGCAAACGATCGATATTCAATTTGGTTGTAGGGTGTGCATACATATCTAAATCCATAGCAGGAGCAAAGAAAACCGGACATTTTGCAGAAAGATAAGTTGTGATTAACAGATTATCACTCATACCATTAGCCATTTTTGATAAACTTGATGCCGACAAAGGAGCCATAAGCATTAAATCTGCCCACTGTCCCATTTCCACATGACTATTCCAAGTACCATCTTTTTGATCAAAAGCTTCAGTATATACAGGCCTTCCAGATAAAGTAGCCAATGTTAATGGTGTTATAAAATGATGTGATGATGGTGTCATAACCACTTGTACATGAGCCCCTTCTTTTTTCAATAGTCGAACTAAAAAAGGTATTTTATAGGCAGCAATACTTGCCGTAATACCCAATAGAATTTTTTTATCTTTAAGCCTCATAGTGAATTATTTTATATCAGTACAAAAGTATATGATTTTTTTGGAAACACAAAAACTCCTTTAATAATGAATATCATTATCAAAAGAGTTTCGTTTACATTTAAGAATGAAAATTTAAAATAAAATTTTAAATATTACTTGATTCTTTCTCTGGGTTTCTGTAGTATATTTCATCATCAAGAAACTCTTTAATAGCTAACAAAGTAGGTTTTGGAAGTTGCTCATAAAACTTAGCAATCTCTATTTGCTCTCTATTCTCAAATATTTCTTCCAGATTGTCGTTAGTTGTCGCAAACTCCTCTATCTTTCTGTTTAGCTCTTCTTTTAAATCTTTACCAATTTGATTGGCTCTCTTAGATAAAATAGCAACAGATTCGTAAATATTACCTGTTGACTCATCAAATTCTCTAAGAGTTCTAGTAATAGCTTCCTTCTCGGTTTTAACTTTTTTATAATCCATTATTATAGTATTAATTTATTTCTTCATTTAATGATCGCCCTATATACCTTGAAGCCTCTTTGTGAATCTCATCAGCTTTTTTTCTATAATTGCTTTCAGGGTACAAAGCTACAAAATCTACATAATAACTAACAGATTTTGTAAAACGCTCTTCTTGCTTGGCACTAAAACTAAGCAAAGCAAAATCGTAATAAGATTTCAATACATAAAACATCACATCTTCTCTAAACTCACTATTAGGATAATTCTTTAAATAAGTTTGAAAAGAGGTAATAGCTGCATTATAATCTTCCATCTTATAATACTGTTTTGCAATATTATATTCTTTCTCTTCTAGTTTTTTCTCTAATTCTTCAACAATAGCACTCGCACCATCAACTTTTTCACTATCAGGAAAACGTACCATAAAGAGTTTCATAGATTGAATAGCTGCTCTTGTAGTTTCTTGATCAAGTGAAGGGCGTGGACTATCAATATAATTACAATAGGCACTAAAATATAAAGCATCTTCTGCTTTCTCACTTCTTGGGTAGCTTTTATAATAGCGTTTAAAATAATAGCTTGCCAACACAAAATCAGCTTGCATAAAATAGCTATTGGCGTACATATATTCCAATTCTTGTGCTTTGTCAGTACCCTTAAAAATAGGTACTATCTGATCCATCAATTGCAAAGCTCTATTATAATCTTGTTTATCATAATATTGAATAGCCATAGCGTATTTCTCTTCATAGTCACTGCTCTTCATTAACTTCTGAAACTGGCAAGATCCAAGGAGAAAAATAATACCCAATAGTAATATAAAACGTGCACTTTTTAACATGCTGCAAAAATATATCTTTTTATGGAATAAAAAATATTTGTTATGATTTTTTATTATTTAACATAAACGTAGGCTAATTCCTAGATTGATGACTGAGAATATTATGGAATTTATAATACTTCTGAACCTGAGTTCGATTAAAGTTTAATACACAGTTTCAGATTATTAGAAAACCTATTCCTCAACAAATTCAAAACGAGCATATAAAGGTAAATGATCAGATATTTCTGCTGCAGAATGTAAAACTTCTACATCCAAACATTTCAAAAACTTCGGATTATAAAAAATATAATCAATTTTCTGGTAGGGTTCTCTACTATCAAAAGTAAAATATTCCTTTGGATTCTCAAGATAATCAAGCCAAGAAGTAGCCATGGCCATTCCCGAATAATCATTAAATACTTTAATAGTTTCCTCAGCAAATGCATATTCATCAAAAGGAGGCGTACAATTAAAATCACCTAACAAAATGATAGGATAATCATTTTCATATTTTTGATAAATCTCCATCAACAAATAGGCTTGTTTTTCACGAGTTAATGCATCATATGCTTCTAAATGCACGTTAATCAGCAACATACTATCTCTTTTTGTTTTCACCCAAATTAACTGCGCCAATCTATCCAAATAAAAAGCCCGATAATAAAAGGGATCAGATGCTGGCTTAGGTAAAACAATTCTGCTATGATTAAGTATTTTAGTCCTTGATAAAAAAGCCTGACCAGATTGCATCTCTCCAAAATGATATTTTATTGGCCAATAAGGAAAAGGAACATATTTTTTGTCCCAATTAATAGCTTTAGCAGCGAAAGAATATTCATTTCGATAGGCAATCTCTTCCAATTGGTTAATATGATATGTCCGAGTTGATGAAAAATCAATTTCTTGCCAAGCGATGATATCTGCTTGTTTTTCAGCTACTAATTGAGAGAGATGAAGTAAGTTTTCCTGAATCAGCTTTTCTGGTCGTTCTACGGCAAGATTGTTTGTCATTCCGGAGAGATAACCCATATTATAAGTCATAATGGAAAAAGTATCTTCTATTTCAATAATTTCCATATCGGGATAATGATATAGCTTAGCATATTCATCATCTTGCAACAAAGGGCTTTTAGCCCAAAAATAGAATATAAATACAGCTATCAATAGTAGCGCAAGCCAAAATAATATCTTTTTAAGGAATCTCATTTTACAGTTCTTTGCACACAAAGATAAACAATTGGCGTTTCTTTTTATTGTTCTGACATGAATTTATTCTTAAACAAATATTTTACTATTTTTGCTTCATTGAAAGATACCTATGAATGAAAACTTAAATGCCAGCGGCGAACATATGAATCCACGGGAAGTGGAGATGGAACAAATGCTTAGACCAGGAGCTTTTGATAGTTTTTCTGGGCAAGGAAAAGTAGTGGAAAATTTACAAATATTTGTTGATGCTGCCCGAAACCGTAATGAAGCTATGGATCATGTATTATTACATGGACCTCCGGGACTTGGAAAAACAACCCTTTCAAATATTTTAGCCAACGAATTAGGTGTTGGTATAAAAGTTACTTCCGGACCTGTTCTTGATAAACCTGGTGATTTAGCCGGATTACTTACGAATCTTGATGAAAAGGATGTGCTTTTTATAGATGAGATTCACCGCTTAAGTCCAATTATAGAGGAATATTTATACTCTGCTATGGAGGATTTCCGCATAGATATAATGATTGAAACTGGTCCTAATGCACGTACGGTGCAAATAGACCTAAGTCCTTTTACGCTAATAGGTGCCACCACCCGATCGGGTTTACTTACAGCACCATTACGATCACGTTTTGGTATTACTTCACGTTTGCAATATTATAATGCTGCCACTCTCGAAAAAATCATCAAACGTTCATCCAAAATATTAAAAGTACCCATTAGCGAAGATGCTGCCAAAGAAATAGCACGCCGAAGCCGTGGGACACCACGTATTGCCAACTTATTATTACGTAGAGTTAGAGATTTTGCCGAAGTAAAAGGAGATGGTAATATCGATTTGAAAATCACTCAATATGCTCTAAACTCTTTAAATGTAGATAAATACGGCTTAGATGAAATGGACAATAAAATCTTAAGTGTAATTATTGAGAAGTTTAAAGGTGGTCCGGTTGGATTAACAACAATTTCTACAGCTGTAGGTGAAGATGCAGGTACCATTGAAGAGGTATATGAACCTTTTTTAATACAAGAAGGTTTTATTATGCGTACACCACGTGGCCGTCAAGTTACAGATTTGGCCTATCAACATTTGGGGAAATTTCGTTCCGATTCTCAATCAGATCTTTTTAACCAAAATACTAAAGGCTAAAGCACTTTAGTGATGGATGAATTCTCAAAATATATTAAACAAACTTGCTTAGAAGAAGGCTTTTTGGATTGTAGCATTTCCAATGCAAAAGAACTCAAATCAGAAAAAAAAGATTTTGAACAATGGATATCAAAAGGATATCATGGAAAAATGAAATTTCTGGAGAACAATATGGATATGCGATTTAATCCAGAGCTACTAATGCCTGAAACAAAAAGTATTCTCACCGTATTGCTCAACTATTACCCCCAAAAAACAATATCGGTAAAAGACAATTATAGGATTGCCAAATACGCATATGGTCAAGACTATCACTATATTGTTAAAGAAAAACTAAAAAATGTAGCACAGAAATGTGAAGATAAATTTGGTAAGTTCCAATACCGTGCTTTTACAGATTCAGCTCCTATTCCCGATCGTATTTGGGCTAAAAAAGGTGGATTAGGCTGGATTGGGAAAAACACTCTTTTGATAAATAAACAATATGGCTCTTTTTTTGTAATAGGTCATTTGTTTTTGGATAAAGAACTGTCAGAAGACCATAATTTACAAGAAGATTTATGTTTGGATTGTACTAAATGCATAGATGCTTGTCCTACCAATGCATTATATGATGCTTACAAAATGGATGCTCAAAAATGCTTAAGCTATCAAAGTATTGAGAATAAATCAGCTAACAAAGATATTGACCCTAAACAATTTAGAAATTGGATATTTGGTTGTGATATTTGTCAGGATGTATGCCCTTTTAATAAAAAACCTTTGCCTACCTCTACTAAGTCTTTTCAAGCTCATCCTCAGCTTTATAAGTTAAGAAAAAAGGATTGGGACGAATTAAAACCCATGGATTTTGGAGAAATTTTTAGAGGAACGGCCGTAAAAAGAGCTGGATATAAAGGACTATCTCAGAATATTAGTTGGATTAAGGATACTGATATCTAAGAATTTCATAAAAAAAACCTCTCCATAAAATTACAGAGAGGGCCTTAAAATTATATTTAAGATAAATTAAATCATCGCTAAAGCTTGATCAAGATCTGCAATAATATCTTCTACATCTTCTATACCCACAGCCAAACGAACTAATCCTTTGGTAATACCTCCGGACAATTGTTTTTCGTCAGATAATTTAGAGTGGGTCATGCTTGCAGGGTGCTGAATTAAAGTTTCAACACCACCCAAAGAAACAGCCAAAAGTGCTAAATGAACATTATCCATTACCACTTTACCAGACTTAACGCCGCCCTTAACTTCAAAACTAATCATTGAACCAGGACCATTCATTTGAGCTTTTCCTAATTCATATTGAGGGTGTGATTTAAGTCCGGGATATTTTACCCATTCAATTTTATCATGAGCTTCTAAATATTCAGCCACTTTTTGAGCACTTTCTTGAGCTCTATCTATCCTTATACCTAAAGTTTTTAAACCTCGTCGTGTTAACCAAGCCTGATGAGGATCCATATTACAACCCACATTAACCATTACATTACGAATATTTTTATAATCCTCTTCGGTTTTTGTAATCACTATTCCTGCTACAATATCAGCATGACCATTAATAAATTTAGTCATAGAATGCAATACAATATCGGCACCAAAATCCAAAGGTTTCTGAAGATATGGAGAGCAGAAAGTATTGTCTACTACCAATTTTAAGTTATGCTCTTTTGCTATGGCTACCATTTCTTTTAAATCGGTAATACCAATAGTAGGATTTGCAGGTGTTTCAATGTATAAAACCTTGGTATTAGGCTGAATAGCATCACGCACTTCTTGCGCATTTGTAGCATCAACATAAGTAGATTCCACTTTAAATTTCGGATATAAAGTTTCCATCACTCCTCGAGAAGGACCATAAACGGCATTGTGACTCACCATATGATCGCCTGCACCCAAAAGACCCAAATATACTATGTTTACAGCCGCCATTCCAGATGAAGTAGCAATACCATCAAAACCATTTTCAAGTTCAGCAACAGCATTTTCTAACTCGCGTACATTAGGATTAGCAATACGTGTATAGATATAACCATCATCCTCGCCAGCAAAGCAAGCTGCTCCATGATCGGCATTCTTAAAAGAAAAGGTTGAAGTTTGATAAATAGGGCTAACAGCACTCAACTTCTCATCGTGCATGGCACCACTATGTATTAGTTTGGAATTAAATCCAGCATTTTTTGTATTCATAACTATGTTCGTTTTTTTTAATTTGCAAATTTATAATATTAAATGATTTATTTAATGTGTACAATAATTGGCTCCAGCTTGTAAACTATTCTGCATTAAGTCCTCTACCAGAAGCTTTGGTATTTTTTGAGCTACACCAACATACACATTGATATTGTTATTAAGAAACAACTGAATGGCTTGTTGCCCCATTCCTCCCGATAAAATATCAGTACATCCCATGTCTCCTAACCATTTAGGCAATAGTCCTGGTTCATGTGGTGGAGGAACTAATACATTTTCGCTAACTATTTTCCCATCTACAACTTCCGTTATCGAAAACAATCTAGCATGACCAAAATGCCCTGTCAATATTCCATTTTCCACTGGAACAGCTACTTTTTTATTCATTATTCTTGTTTTTTATTAGATTAATTATTTCTTTTTTTTCATTATCAGAAGTTACAAACCATTGCATCTTATTATCTTCAATGGCAGCTTTTGCTTTAGGACCTAAATCCTTTCCTACCACATAATCTACATCATGTTTTTTAAGGAATTCCGACATCTTTTGTGCCATATTCTTTTGCTCTCCAGGCTTATCGATGGTCAAGTCATAAAAAGATTGAACACCAAAATCAAATATCTCAAATAAAACTGCTGAGGAAAGACAATCCCCTATCTGCATACCTTCTTTATCGGCAATTATAAATGCTATCTTCATTGCTTATTTTTTTTAATTCACCCACTCTATACAAATAATTGGTACAAAGATAATGAACATATGTTCATATCCAATATTATTTGTATATTATTTCTTGTTTTTATACAATTTATAAACAAACTAAAAATTTACACCAAATTAAAACCAAAACTGCCGATAAATTCGTTATCATTTTACATTTTACTTCAGTTAGAAGTCAATAAATTCCTATTTTTGTAAAAATGCCAGCACTATGAAATCACCATCAATTGATCCTTTACAATCTTTTCTACTAAAATACGCTTCGTTTACGATTGATGAACTAGCACCATTAGAAGAGATCATACATACTATCAATTTAAAAAAAAACAAATTCTTTATTCAAGAAGGCGAAATAGCAAAAAAGATGGCTTTTACCAATAAAGGCTATTTACGCGTTTATTATAATCATGATGGAGATGAAATTACGCGAGACATTACACCTCTTCACTCTTTTGTTACTGCCCTACCTAGCTTTGTCTCCCAAACACCTTCTTTTGAAATAATAAGAGCCATTACCGATTGTGAATTACTCACTATCAGTAAAAAAGACTTAGATTATCTTTATGCAAGCTATCCCAAATGGGAACGATTTGGCAGACTCATTACTGAAGAAATGTTTGTGGAATCTCAAAGAAGAATATACTCTTTTATCACATCAACAGCCGAAGACAGATATAAATTGCTATTAAAACAATATCCTGATATGATACGTGAGGTTCCCTTAAAATATATTGCTGATTTTATTGGTATAAAACT
>JAOZUW010000130.1 GCA_029938465.1 Bacteroidales bacterium
TATGAAGAAGAGTAGGTGTAAAATAGGCGTATAATATTACAAGATTCTATGATGGGTTAGTACAATTTGATTATGAACTTTAAACAAGATCTATAAGCAAAAAAAAAGATCCATTAAATAATGGATCTTAAAAAAGGGATATACTTCTCGTTTTATTTTAGTGAGTTCGAAAGTTCTTCTGCTTGTTGACTATAATAACTATTCGATTTTGAGATAGTTTTAAATATATTGTGCGCCTCTTTTCTTTTTTCTTGTTTTAGCATACATAAACCTTTATACCAAGTTGCCTGATCGTAAAACACATTTAAATAATCATCAATTACTTGATCAAATTTAAAAATGGCCACTTCGTATTCTTTCAGTTCCATATGAGCAACTCCACTGTAATAAATAGCTGTTATACTATTAGGCAATTGTTCAAAATAATCAATTGATTTTTTATATTCGTCTTTTTCAAACAATAATAAGCCTTTTTCAAGTATATCAGTAGTATTTGTACTACCACTTCTGGTGTTTAAATATACGTCATCCAAATTATAATACTGTTCAAAAAGTTGTTCGGATGTTTGATTTTGATTCAATAAATACATACTGGCAAAAGCTATAATAACTATGGATGCAATAGAAACGGCATACTGCCAAAAATGCTTAAAAGGAATTATATTAGTTTTCATATTTTTATTTTTAAAATAATCTGATTGTACGTTCTGAAGTTTTGTTTTGAAGTTATGCGTCTGATCATCTGCTAGGTGAGAGATTAAATCATCCGCCAAAGCATTATCCTTTTTAAAATCAGGATCAGAATCAATTAAGTTATCCAACTCTTGCTGCTCCAAGTCGTTTAACTCTTTCTGAATTCTCTTTACGATTAAATCAATTTTTGATGTTCTCATATCACTTCTTTTGAATTTGGATCATTTTTAATCATTTCAATCAGTATTTTCATACATTTTGTTTTCCTTTTTCTTACATAACCGCCGCTTGCAAACCCTAACTCTTCAGCTATCATAGGTGTTTTGACACCTTTTAGAGATAATTTAATAATTCCTTTACACTCCTCAGGGAGTTTAGCGAAATTTTTCCGGAATATTGCTTCCTTTATTCCTTCTCTAACAAGTGCTTCCACATCTTCAGTTAGTGTGTGAATGTATTCCTGTATTTCAACATTGGAGTCTATAATTCCGTTTTTTAAACTCCTATAATGGTTTAATAAAGTAATCTTGCATACCGCATATATATAAGTAAAAAAAGAACTTTTTTCGATAGAAAACTTATCATTCTGCACTTTTTTATAAATTAAAATTAGTGCTTCTTGAAAAATATCCTGTGCCAAGGCTTGCGTTTCACCGCTTTTTAGCACCATTTCTTCTACAGCTTTATAATAATGGTCATAAATAAAATGTAGAACTAAACTATCCCCTTTTTTAATGCCATTTAAAATTTCTGTATTTGAATATATACCTCTCTTCACCTATTAATGGTCTTTTTTAGTAAATTGTTACCCTGTTTCATAAAGTTTTTTTTATAAAACATTATAAAACATGCGTATCTTCCTGACACGCAATCATTTAAACATATCAAAAAATATTGGTAAATGGTCACTATAACCACCAATATATCTATATCCTAAGAAAGTTCTATAAGGTTTCTTTCCTAAATATTTCTCATCACTAGTGAGTAAAAAATCTGCATTAAAAATAAATGCCTGATTATAGGCTATTTTTAAAGAACCTTCAGGCAAAAGTAAAAAATTTGAGACAATAAACTGATCTAATGTTCCCCAATTTTGATGAAACTTATGAGAACCTATATTTTTTTTATGATTAAAGGATGTCATTAAATTAACTAAAGAGCTTGAATCGGCTAGGGTTCTAGCTTGTAAATGTTTAGAAATACTTTCATTATCAGGGTAATCATTAAAATCACCCATAATGATGATATTAGGGTTTTTTATGGCCAAAAAGAGGGAGTCTGCATTCTTTTTGAGTATATCAGCCACATATTTTCTTTTTGAATCAGTAGCTAGTTGTCCTCCCCATCTACTAGGCCAATGGTTTACAAATAGGTGTACAGTATCCAAATCATATACCAATCCTTTAACATATAAAATGTCACGTGTACGACTTTTAGGATCAAATGGAAACTGAATATGAATAGTATGATGCTGAATTAGTTTGAAACGTGACGGATCAAAAAGTAATGCTACATCAATACCTCTTTTGTCTGGAGAATCTTCATGTACTATTCTATAATCAAATTTTGAAAAAGGCGTTTTGTAAACCAATTGATTAAGGACAAACCTGTTTTCAATTTCGCATAAACCTATTATTGCAGGAGGGTAAGGGTTTCCTGCTGCTAGGAAAACTTTATAAATATGACTTAGCTTTTCTTGAAATTTTCCATAAGTCCAATGTCTTTCTCCCTCATATGTAAACTCATTATCGTTGGTGAGGCTATCATCAAATGGGTCAAAAAGATTTTCTACATTATAAAATAATACCCTTAGTGTATCGGATTGCGAATGAGCTACTCGAGAAAAAGTAGAGTGAAAAATAAAATTGATAAGAAGCAGTAAGGAGATTTTCCAATACATAGCTTTTTTTTTAATGAAGTACTGCTAATAATAAATCAAGATCTCTATAATTAAAACCAAAGGTATTGCCAATTTTCGAATCAGTTATGATTCCATTGTATATATAAACACCATTGCGAAGCCCAGAATCTTTTTTAAGAAAAGCTGTTAAACCTCCCGAATCACTAATTTCTAAAAGTAATGGTGCGAAAAAATTGGATAATGCATTAGAGGCTGTATAAGGTACTTTTGAAGCAATATTAGGTACGCAATAATGAGTTACACCAAATTTCTGATATACAGGATCTTTGTGAGTTGTTGGATGAGAGTTTTCAAAAGTCCCTCCTTGATCAATACTCACATCTACAATAACAGAGCCTTGTTTCATGCTTTCTATTAAATAGGATGGGAGTTTAGCCGTTGGCATATCCTCTTTTACTCTCAAGGCTCCAATAATCACATCGGCATTTTTTATAGCTTTTAATAAGGTTTGTGGCTGTAGAGTAGAAGTGAAAATATTCTGTTTTATATTATTTTGTAATCTACGAAGTTTATAAATAGAGTTATCAAATACTTTTACTTGAGCACCCATTCCTATGGCGGCTTTTGCAGCATATTCTCCTACTGTTCCTGCGCCTATAATGATTACCTCTGCAGGGCAAACACCAGGTACACCACCTAGCATAGTGCCATTTCCATAGATAGGATGCGATAAATAATAAGCAGCAATTTGAATTCCTGAAGTACCAACTATTTCGCTCATGGAACGAATAAGTGGAAAAGCATCAGTATTATCTTTGATTTTTTCAAAAGCAATGGCAGAAGCTTTTTTATCTACTATCTCAGCAAAATAGGCTCGATTTTGTTGTAATTCTTGTAAAGATGTAAAAATCACTTGGTTTTTACGCAAATTGGCACGCTCTTGTACTGTTAAAGGGCTTACTTTTAGTAATACATCAGATTGCATTACTTCTGATGATGTGGAGGCAATAACAGCTCCTTGTTCAGAATATTCTATATCGGTATAGTCTGATTTTATACCAGCTTTTGTTTCTACAAAAACCTGATGCCCGTTTTCTATTAATAAACCCACTGACTCGGGGGTTAAACAAACCCGTGTTTCGTCTTCAGCTTTTTCAGCAAGAAGCCCAATCCTTAGTACAGATTTTTTGGTAGAAGTGGCCAGCATTTCTTCTTTTGGTAATAATTTAGAGGTAATATTTAGCATTCCTTCTTCTGACATCATGGCAATTTATTGTAATTTGTTTATATTTCCCAAGCTATTGTTCTAGCGTTGGTTAGCTCATCTTCTGTAATGCTCAAATATACGCATTCTTCGGGTAAAAGTTTCTCTATCTTCTCTGGCCATTCCATTAAGCATAAATTTCCGCTATCCCAATAATCGTAGATGCCAATATCTAAAGCTTCTTGGTAGCTTTCTAAACGATAAAAATCAAAATGAAAAATCTGTTCTAAATCTTCAGTGTCATATTGATTTACAATGGCGAATGTAGGACTGTTTACAATATCTTTTACTCCAGCTTCAGCACAAATAGTTTTTATAAAGGTGGTTTTTCCAGCACCCATTTCTCCATAAAATGCTACTAATTTTTTTTCGTTCAATGAATGTAATAGCTTTTTTGCCACTTCAACTAATTCATCTTCACTATTTATTTCAAATTGATATTTCATTTAAGCTATTTATTAAGATCTGATTTATGGCTTCAATTTCTTTATGGTTAATGGTAAGGGGAGGAGCAATGCGGAAAGAGGAGCGATTAAACAAAAATTGATCAACAATTAAATGATTTCTCCAAAGAATTTCTATGGATTTTGCACCCATTTTTTCATCACCTAAGTCGATAGCTAACATTAAACCTTGCTGCCTTATTTCTTTTATTTTAGAGTGATTCTCCAATGCGTTTACAAACAACTTTCCTTTTGCATTGGCTTTTTCGCTTAATTGTTCTTCAGTAATTACTTCTAAGCTGGCTTTGGCGGCAGCACAACTCACTGGATGTCCACCAAAGGTAGTGATATGTCCTAGTGCCGGTTTGTGCTGTAAAGTATCCATAAGTTCTTTGGATGCTATAAAGGCACCTATTGGCATTCCACCTCCCATCCCTTTGGCTATGGTGAGTATATGTGGTTCATAATCAAAGTTTTCAAAACTAAAAAGTTTTCCTGTACGACCAAACCCCATTTGTATATCATCTAAAATCAGAAGTGCACCAACTTCATCACAACGTTTTTTTACAGCTTGTAAATAGCCTGGTTTTGGTAAAATGATGCCGGCTTCGGCCTGAATGCTTTCAATAACTACTGCTGCTGTTTTATTTGTAATTTCTTTTAATTGTTTTTCTTGGTTAAAGTCTAAAAATCGAATATCGGGTAATAAAGGTCGGAAAGCATATTTCATTTCTTCATTGCCTAAAATACTAAGCGCTCCATGAGTACCACCATGATAAGCATTTTTAAAAGCAATTATTTCACTACGTCCTGTAGCGCGTTTGGCCAATTTTAGAGCTCCTTCGTTGGCTTCGGAGCCAGAATTGACAAAAAATACCGAATTCAAATGTGAAGGTAAATATTTTGTAATTAAACCAGCTAATTGAACCTGAGGAGATTGAATAAATTCACCATATACCATCAAATGCATATAACTATCCAACTGATCTTTAATGGCCTTAACCACTTTAGGATGCCGATGACCTACATTGCTAACAGAAACACCTGAGACTAAATCTACATATTTTTCATTTTTTGAAGTGTAAATATATATACCTTCTGATTTTACAAATTCAATGGCTTCCGGAACATAGGCCGGTGTAGCTAAGTGTTGATAGTATAGTTGTCTGTTTGTGAGATGCATTTTATTTTTTTACAAAGATATGGAAATTGAGCTTGATGAATACACTTGTTTTGATATCCATTATTTTTTGAGCATAAAAAAAGCCCCGAGATTTTCGGAGCTTTTAAATTATTTAAATACTTACTATATTATAAAGAAACTTTTACACCAAAATTAAATGTAAATGGAGCTCCTAAAAATACTTCAGCAGTGTTAGCTGTGTGAGTATATCTATCATCATGGCCATAGAAACCATTGTATGCACTATTATCAACAGCATCTTGAACATATAATGTATTGAAAAGGTTAAAGGCATGGAAGAATACATTAACACCTAGTTTACCTTTGAGTGGTAACTGATAGTTTGCATGAGCATCAAATTTTGTATATGATGGTGTTTTCCATGATTGCATATCATCATTCTCATCAGTTCTTGTTGTTGGGTTAAATTCTGCATAATAGTTTGAGTTATGACGCATTACCAACTGTAGTTTTAAACCTTTTATTGGGAAGATATCTAGCCAAGCAGCAAATTGAGTTTGTGGTGCATCACCAACTTTTAAACCTTCAGAATAAATATTAATGTCATATGTAATGTAATCTGCAACATCTAGATCATAAGTTCTAACTTCTGCAGCAACATCATTTAAATATTCCCAGTTAGCAAATGAAGCAATACCACCAACACCAATTAATTTTATTGGACGATAATTAAGTTCAATCTCAACACCAGTATGCAATTGATTTAGACCTTCAATAAAAGCAATACCTGTAGCCTCTTCAGTTACTCTAATACTTCTTGTTAAAGTACGATCAGACCATTTTGTATAGTAGTAATTTGCTTTAACCTTTAGTTTGTCATCAATTGTATTGAAAATAATACCAGCTTCATAAGCTGTAAATTTTTCATTAGTAGGGTTTTCGGCAACGGTACCATCATAGTCATTAATAACAGCATCAAAAATTGGCACTTTAGAAATAATACCAACATTAGCAAAAGCTGAGAATGTTTCTGAGAAATTATAATTGGCTCCACCTTTAATTTGGTAACCAGCAATCCAATCAGTATTAGACTTCAATTCACCACTACTTGCATCAGGATCGCCTGTAGCAAGAGTATCTGCAGTTTTAAAGTGATTTGTATAATTATACTTTATGGCAGAGTATCCAGCTGTTCCGTATAAAGAGAATTTTTCTTTTGTGTATTCTGCTTGTATGAAACCACCAATCCAATCTACAGTATTTGTGTTAAAGTAAGCGATTTTATCTCCTAATCCTTTTTCATGTTGAGCTGGAGAATCAAATTGATTGCCTGTCCAATTATAAGTGTTTAAACCTAAGAGATCACGTACTTCACGGTAGTGCTCAATTTCAGCTGTTCTCCAATCAATACCTACTTGCATTTTGAAATTATCAGTAAGATCAAGTTTAACTTTAGAAATTGCTCCAACAGTCCATTGGTTATTCACTGAGTTTCTGAGAATACCTTGTCTTCCATAAGTAGGATCATTATTTTTTGCTATAGTAGCATCCCAATCTGGAGTTCTTGAAGGACCATCATAGTTGTATTGGATCTTGCCATAAGTACCTGTTCCACCACCTTTACCACCAGAATAATATACGGTAGTGAAATGTGTAATTTTCTCGCTCCATTGTGCATACCAGTTAAGGTTAGCTAATGGCTTATGGAAATAATTTTCACGTTCGTTAATATAACCAGAGTTGTAACGAGATCGTGGTGATTGAGAATTCCAGCTTTGATTTCCAGTATAGCTTTCACTTACAGGACCCCAGTTTTCATTATAAAGTCTACCTCTGTCAGATTCAGGGAAAGCCATAATTGCACTATCACTCATTCCAATTTCAGTAGCAAAGTCTTTACTATATGCAGCAGTATTTTGCTTATAAAGGTTTTGTCCGTGACGTTGACTTGCACCAACAAGATATACTTCAATACGGTGGTTTTTATTTATATTATATGAACCTCCTAAATAATAAGCCCAAGCATCTGTCCAGGTTTTATCAATAACACCTTGTCCGTTTTTCTTCACTACAGAAGCGCTAACAGCAAGTTTATTATTAATTAAACCACTATGTCCAGTAATTGTAGCTTTCATAAATGATCCAGAACCCACTTCAAATTTAGCAGAACCACCTACTTTATGATCTGCAGGGGAAGTTAAAATATTCATAGTTCCACCTACAGAAGGAGTAGCTAGGTTAACAGCACTTAAACCTCTTTGCATTTGGATAGAAGAAGTAGCATCAGCAACTCCATCCCAGTTAGACCAATAAACCCAACCATTTTCCATATCATTAACAGGAACACCGTTAATCATAAT
>JAOZUW010000031.1 GCA_029938465.1 Bacteroidales bacterium
TGTAGCAGGAGGCAGTTGGCATTTAATAGGTCCTCCAAGTAGTGGGCAGAATGCTTCAGATTATTTTTTAACTGGCTATATGCAAACATGGGATGATGGTGATCCGGGTTCTTGGACTATTCAGGAAGGTAATCCAGCTTTAAGTAGAGGCGCGGGTGCTGCCTATTACTTTTATAGTGATTTTACGGCAGGTTTGTACGGTCATTTAAATGGTGATGAAAATGCAGTTTTTAGCTTAGGGAATGCAGGTGGAAGCGATGATGGCTGGCATCTATTGGCCAATCCTTTTCCTTGTGGTATCGATATAGATAATTGCACTAAAACTTCTGGAATTGCTGCAACGGCTCAGGTTTATAACGGATCTAGTTATGAAAAACCTACTGATCATGAAATTGGCCCTAGTCAGGGTTTCTTTATTCAGGTAAATCAGGGTAGTAATAGTCAAACCTTTACTTTTCCGATCGGTTCAAAAATGAGTAATGGTCTAGGTATATTTAAGGATGATGAAGAAGAATATGATTTAATGCAAATTACTCTTAAGGATAATGCAGGTAAAAGTAATGATCAGCTAACTGTGCAGTTTAATGATGAGGCTACTTTTGATTATGATTCTCAATATGATGCCCACAAAATAACAGGTAATCCAATTGCCGGTGAGATGATGGCTCAGATTACGGATACGGAATTTGCTTGTGTTTTGGGTATACCGTTTCCTGTTGAAACTACTACAGTAGCTGTTAATTTTACAAAAGGTGATGAAAGTGAGTATACTATAGAATTAGAAAGATATTTATTAGATAATATCAAAGTTACTTTAGAAGATACAGAAACTGGTTTTGTGATAGATTTATCAGAAACTCCTATTTATACTTTCACTGCAGAAGAATCTAAAGATGGACGCTTTTTATTACATTTTAAGAGCGTTACAGGTGTTCAGGAATTAAGTGATACAGATCCAGTTAGAATTTGGAATTTAAGAAACGAAGTTTATATTCAACAAGATCAACCAGAAGAAGGAATTATTTATATCTATGATATTTCAGGAAAATTGGTTTATTCGCAAGATATAGATGCTGCTGGATTACAGAAAATACAACTTAACGGACCTCAAGGAGCATATATTGTTAAGTTAATTTCAGGTAATCAGTCGTATAGTCAAAAAATTATAAAATAGAAAAGAGATGAGAAATAAAATCAAAATATTCGCTGTTGTATTTAGTATGTTTTTTGCATCCGTTTCTTTTGCTCAGCTTGTTGATCCGGGAGGAGATGGCAGTGGACCAGATGATAGTGGTATTGCCGGACAAGGTGTTGGAGGCGGAGGTGCCCCAATAGGAAGTGGAATGCTTATCTTAGCAGGTTTGGGCTTGGCTTATGCTGGTCGTAAAACGCTAATACTAAATAAAGAAGAAAAATAAGTTTAAAAATTTATTTTTATTCTAAAAAGCCGGCTATAAGCCGGTTTTTTTTGGTATATGGAGCTTTGTAAGCTTATAGTTTAGGCTTGTTAAATTGTATAACTTGCTATTAAAAATCAGATTAAGATTATTTGTAGTGCTTTATCAAGCATATAGCGTATCTCCTACGGAGAATAGAAAAAAATTCTGGATATTTTTTACAATAGCTTAAGCGCTACGCGCTATATCATTTGCTATCACAAATAAAATTTATTTTTAAACTACCGCGTAGCGGTTATGTTATTGTAACATAAATAACCACGATATTACAATTACCGCGTAGCGGTTATGTTATTGTAGCTAAATTATTGTAGATGTAAATCAAATATATATTATATGATTATAGGATACCGCGTAGCGGTTAGATTATTGTAGCAATATTATCATTATAAACAATGCATTTTATTAATTAAAAAAATACCGCGTAGCGGTTATGTTATTGTGAATATGATCATAATATCACGTGGTGGTTATGTTATAATGTTATAAAAAAACCCATCTCAAAAGAGACGGGTTATTATATTAAAGCTTATTAAATACTATTATAAAACAGAAATCTTTTGGCTGATTACCTGGCCGGCAATTTCAATATTAACAAAGTAGATTCCGCTATCTAAAGATTGTGTATTGAATTCAATATTTTGAATGCCTGGAGTCATTGTCCCATTATACACTGGACTTACTTGTTTTCCGAGAAGATTGTGAATATTTATTTTCACTGTGCTTTCTTGCGAGAGTGTAAATTCTATTTGAGCTGTTTCAGAAATAGGGTTAGGAAAAATATTCACTTCTCCAACCTCATGAAGTTTTTCAACACTCATCAATTCATCATAAGCAAATTGAGCAGAGGCAGCACTTCCGAAATCAGTATTGCCCACCCAGATAACAGCAGTATTTGAATTAGTAATTTTATAAAAACCACCATCCATTCCATCACCACCTTCATCATATAGGTTTAGTGTATAACAACCATCATTAGGCCATACAAAATCTATAATAAACATTCCACTATTTTCATAGGGACCTCCTTCAATAATTACATTTCCTTCGCTGTCTACAATTTCCCAACTGGTTTCTTCGGGGTGAGAATCAGTTAAAAAAGCCATTTTGCAATTCTGAGGTAGGTAGGCAGTAAGGTTGAAATCAGCTGTTAATGTGTTGTTGGCTATTAACTCATCATCTGTTCCATTTGGATTGGTACAAACCAAAGAAAAGGTGTTGGTTGCATCAGCATCAATTACAAAGCTAGGGATTTCAATCACTTCTGTTTCGTTTTGGGCCAAAGAGCCTGTCCAAGAGTATGTTTCAGTTTCACCATCATTAACAGCATATTCAAAATCCAGACTAGTTAATTCGTTAGTGCCAAAGTTTTTTATAGTTACAGCAGGAGCAAACTCATCACCGCATGAAGTTTGAGGGATATTGCTATCTACTATTCCTGCATCAGTTTCCAAAGATTCAATAATAGTAACTTCACCCATAACTCCACTTATAATTTCTTGATGTGTTTCGCTTACAAAAGCTGCAAAATACAAATCTTCAAGAACTACCTCTATATCGGTATAGTCATTAGGAATTTCATAATAAAGTGTAGCAGAATATAAGCTTCCTTCAGTCGTTTCTGAAATTTCAAAACCCCACTGACCTGTAAGTAGGTGACGAAGCATGTGATTATGTTCGTAATTGCTACCTCCATTTGATTGATAGCCATATATATGGCTTTGTAGTATAGCTATATTAAGCAAATTTGTTTCCTGTGGACTGTCTCCAGTATAATATACTTCTACTTCCACCATTAACTGACGAGTAGAGCTAATAATAGTAGCTTCACAACCCACATTTAAATAAGAAGCTTCGTCAAGTATAAGGTTAGCAGCTTGTGTCCAGTAATTGGTATACATAGCTGTTCCGCCACCCCATCCTGGGAAGTTATGACGATTTATTGTTGCTGATGGATATCCTGTAAGACTAGTTTGTCCTGCAATTGCACCTCCCCAAGGGGTTCTGTAATCTGGTTGCCCACCACTAGGATTAGCATAACCACCGGTGTGTATTGCTATTATCATCACATCATCGGGGTGAGCATTGTATATACTCTGTGCCATTTGATGGCCAGATGGACAGGCAGGGCAGTTGATACCAGTAAATTCTTCTAAAACAACATTTTTGTTTTCAGGGTCGGTACCTACAATTGTTTGTGCAAAAGTTGCAGATAAAAGACCAAATAATAAAGTGGCAATAATTGTAAATTTCTTTTTCATGGTATATTAATTATTAATTAGTATGCAACAAAAGTAAATAATTTTGCTTAAGGAAAGGAACTTTTTAAAATATTTATTTAAGTAACAAAAAAGCCACCCCTACAATGTAGAAGTGGCTTTTCCGAAAAGCTTTTAAAGTCTACTTAAGAACTGTTATTTTCTTAGTAATAACTTGATTGTTAATTTGTAATTTCACAAAGTATAATCCTTCTTCTAAATCAGAAGTGTTTAGTTGTACTATCTGTTCTCCAGTGTCTTGTTTATGGAAAGGTAAATCAATAACCAGACTACCTGTTAAGTTGTAAACCTTTATACTTATCTGAGATTCCTCTTTCAATATATAAGAAATACTAGCCAGATTGTTAACTGGGTTTGGATAGATATTTATCGCTCCAGTTTCTAATTTTTCAATTCCTACAGTGATATCAGCAAATACAGGACCAATATAATCAGAGGAGCCTTCGTCGTATTCAGCAACTATATAGAATGCATAGTTTCCGTTTGATGCTACAGTATAAGCAAAAGACTCTTCGGTTAATAATGTAGAGTTAATAGGAGTTGCCATATCTGATTGCTCATAAATATTATAACCAGTTAAAGCTTTGGTTGCAGGAGCAGTCCATGTAAAATCAAGATCATAATTATTTACAGAGACTTCAAATTCAGAAGGTCCTGCTAGAGGATTATTAGGATGGAAAGTAATTCCAATAAGATCTTCTAATTCATCAGTGATATGTACAAAAACCTCACCATCATCCATAAGCTTAAGATATCCACCACCAGAAAACCCGTCACCAGTTTGATCGTAAAGTACAAAGTTATAACAATCGGAGTTGTATACAGGGAGATCCATTTCAACGATTTCATTAGTTCCATAATCACTTCCGCTTGCTAATACTTCACCATTACCATCAAAGAATTCCCAAGAAAGGTCAGAGGCATAAGCACCACAGAATAATTTCATGCTAACATTCATTGAGGTTTCATATGAAGGAACAAAATCAACAGTTTTTGTGTTGTTAGCTGGATTCTCATCTTCATTACCATTAGGGTTAGAAACGGTTATTTCTAATGTATTATTATCTTCCATATTGTAAGAAATACCAGGAAGTGTTATGATTTCTGAATCAGGATATGCCATATCGCCTTCCCAAGTATAAGTAGCCACATCACCACCATTAACACTGTATTCTACATCGGCTGAGGTTAAGTTTATTGAGCCATAGTTTTTAAGCTCAAAACGAGGACTTAATATACCTTCGCAAGCTTGTGAAATAGGGAAAACAATTTCTTTAACTGCAACATCATATTCGCTTTCAGCAGGAAAAGTAACTGTTCCTTTAATTCCACTTATTATTTCTTGATGGGTTTCTGATACAAAAGCGACAATATCTAAATCTTCTAATACGACTTCTACATCATTGTAGTCTTCAGGAATTTCATAAGAAAGTGTAGTTGTATAGAAGCTACCTTCAGTAGTTTCGTTTATTTCAATACCCCACTGTCCTGTAAGTAAATGGCGAAGCATATGCATATGCTCATAATTATTACCAGCACCACCACCTGATTGAGGCCCAAAGATATGATTCTGCGCAATGGCTACATTCAATAGGTTCATAGATTCTGGGCTGTCACCAGTATAATATACTTCAACTAATACGGTTAGTTGTCTAGTAGCTGGTGATATGGTTGCTTCAAGAGCAACATTTAAATAAGATGATTCATCAAGAATTAGATTGGAAGCCGGTGTCCACTGACCTCTACTCATAGCTGTGCCAGATCCTTGAGACCAACCAGGGAAAAGATGACGATTTACAGTTCCTGCTGGATATCCTGTTAAACCAGATTGTCCGGCAATGGCTGAGCCAAATGGAGTTCTGAAGTCTGGATCTCCTCCTGAAGGATTAGCATAGCTACCAGTATGAATAGCAAGTAATACGACATCATTTGGGTGAGCATTGTATATGGCTTGAGCAATGGCATGTCCATCGGGGCAATAACCACAGTAAATACCAGTAAATTCTTCTAAAACAACATTTTTGTTTTCAGGATCGGTACCTACAATTGTTTGAGCAAAAGTGGTAGCCAATAAGCCAATTAATAAAGTGGCCAAAATTGATAATTTCTTTTTCATAGTGAAATATTTTTTATTAATTAAGATTTCTCGAGTGCCAAAGATAATAGTTTTTTAATGTGTAAGAAACTTTTTAAAAATTATTATAAAGTATTTTTTGTTAAATTATTTAAAATATTGTTCCATCTAAAAAAAGGCTACTCTTTGCAGAATAGCCTTCTTAAAATTATGGTTTGGATTGAGATTATTTTACAATACTAAACTTCTTGATTAATTTTTGGCCATTAACCTCTAATTGAATGAAATAAATTCCATTTCCAAGATTTTTAGTGTTGATAATTGCTGTTTGGGTTCCAGTATTTTGCATCTGAGCTTCTAAATCAATTACTAAAGCACCAGAAATAGAATAGACCTTTGTTGAAACTTGAGCTGTTTCGGTTAGGGAATAATTCATATTTAAAATATCTTTAGCAGGATTGGGATAAAAGCTAAAACTATTGTTTTGGAGCTCCATAATACCCACTGAAATATCAACGGCTATTGGTCCAACCATATCAGATTCACCTTCTTCGTATACAGCAGAGAAATAGAATTGATAATCTCCATTAGTTTCTACAGTGTATAAATAAGAGGTTTCTTCAATAAGTGTAGTATTGATAGGAGTTTCCATATCGGCTTGTTCGTAAATGTTGTAACCAAGTAGCGTAGCTTTTGCAGGAGCTTCCCATTCAAAAGTAATATCAAAGTCATCAGCCGTAGCCATTGGGTCGATAGGTCCCTCTAAAACATCACCTATTTGTGCAAACCAAGGAGTTGCTTGTTCAGCTGAGAAACTATTAAAGGTATATATTACATTTCCATCAACTTTTAGTTTGCACCAGCCACCACCGTTGAAACCATCACCATAGCTATCGCTCCAAACTAAACTGTGACATCCTGTTTCAGTTAGCGTAAATGTTTCGGTAATAGTTGAGCCATTATCTCCACTTGTATAACTATCTTGAGCGAGAATATTTCCACTAGGGTCATACAATGCCCAGCTTAATTCTTCAGCATACTGACTTCCTAGATAGCACTCCATAACAACTTCTGAACCTGTAACTAAGTATTCAAAAGTGTGAGAAGTACTATTGTTACTTGGATCAGCATCATCTTGGCCGTTTGGATTAGATACGGTAACATCAACACTATTATCACCTGCTTCAAGATCGGCAGTTAATGAAGGAAGATCAACAATTGCAGAAAACAAGAAATCAAGAGAACCTGTCCAAGTGTATGTATAAACATCACCACCATTTACACTATATTCAATATCGAGGCTTGTTAATGTTTCGCCACCATAATTTCTGATAATAACTTGAGGAGTAATTTCATTACCACAAACTAAATCTTCAGGTTGAGTGATTTCCATTGCTGCAGCATCATAATCATTGGTTGGTTGAAGTAAAAAAGCTTTACCAGCATTTAAAATTTCTTTAGTCGACATATCTTGTATAGCAACCACTATTTCACAATTGTCAGTATCCCAGTTGGCATCCATATCAAAAGATACTTCTTCCACAATATCGTTACCATTTGAAAAATCAAGTGATGTACCATTTTGATCAGGAGCCATTAAACGATTTACAAAGTTTACTTCATCTAATCCACCCCAGTTCTCAGGAATATGAGATTCTGTTACAAAAACATGAAGTACTACATCATTGGTGTAATCTCCTACTTTAGAAATATCAGCGCTAACAGTGTAATTATTACCACCATTATCAGTAAAGGTAAAGTCAATATCAAATGGAGTAAGTACATCCATTCTTGCATTTACTTTAGGAACATAAGATCCGTACATAGAGTTAGTTCCACTACCACCTACTACGCTTAATGTACCATCAAAAAATGCGGTTGGGTATCCGGTAATACCATAAAGACTATTTCTTGCATGAGAATAAGTATTGGAATACGCATCCCCTTGATGGTTTTCCACTATAGCAACAGGATGACCATTTTCTACTAAGTCGTCAGCTCCCATTGCGGCTCCTGGACAATATCCACAAGTTAAATAGGTTCCAATTTCTACAACAACTAAATTTCTAGTGATATCTTCTAAGGGTGCTCTTTGGGCTTGTACAGTCCAAGATCCTAAAAGAATCATTACAAAAAGAATAAGAGTAAAGAGTTTTTTCATTTTAGTTTTTTTTTAGAGTTTCAAATTATTTCGACAAAACTAATAAATTTTCTAAACAAATAAGCACTTTCGAAAATAATTTCGTAAGAAATTAACACATTTGTAAATATATTTATTCTAAAAAGCTTTTGTTTAAAAGTTTTTCTGTAATTTTACCGCGAAAATAATTGATTATTCATACTAAAATTATAATAAACATGAAGAAATTTTTACTTATTAATGTAATATTACTACAGGCCATTTTACTAATTGGTCAGAATTCTTTACAAATCTTTAATCACGGTGGTGAAGAAATTATTAATGGTCAAACCTTATTAGTTGATGCTGATCTTGATGAGGATGAATGGGAAGCGGTATCATCGGAACTATTTGTAAAAAATAATTCAGTAGATACTTTGCATGTAATCTGTCGTAGAGAGGTTATTTCAGAAGTAGCAAATACCATCAACAACTTTTGTTATGGACAGTGTTTTACTCCAGAAACAGACGAGTCTCCAGCTGTTGCGGTAGCTCCAGGAGTATTGGACGAGCAAAATATCTTTTCAGGACATTATCAGCCGGGAGATTATAAAGGTGTTACTACCATAAAGTACACTTTCTTTGATAGTAATAATCCCGATGATAATACTCATTTTGTAGTGGTGTTTAATGGTTCTTCTTTAGAATTACAGGATCATGGTGTTGTTGTTGAATACGGTGCTTATATTGAAGTTAATGATATTTATGATGACTGGGAAGCAGTATCTCCTGAATTATTTGTAAAGAATAAATCAGTAGATACTTTGGAAGTAATATGTCGTAGAGAGGTGATTACCAATGTTGATAATACTACCAATAACTTTTGTTATGGTCAGTGTTTCCCCCCAGATACCGATGAGTCGCCAGCGGTTTCTGTAGCTCCAGGATTTTTAGATGAAACAAATATTTTCTCAGGACATTATCAGCCAGGTGAAGAAGTAGGTACAGAAGTTATAAAATATACCTTCTTCGATCAAGCCAATGAAGTAGATGCAACTTATTTTACAGTTATTTTTAGAGGTGGTTCGGCAGCTGGAATTGTTGATATAGACGATAATGCCAGTTTGAATGCTTACCCTAATCCAGCTACATCACTAGTGAACATTGATTATAGCCTGAATAAGATAACAAATGCTGATTTGGTTATTTATAACGCTTTGGGTGTTCAAGTGATGAACTATACAGTGAATCAAGCAGAAGGAACTATTCATCTGGATATGAGTGGATTTAATAAAGGGTTATATTTTTATAGATTTGAAGCTGCGAACTATCAAACGGAAACTTATAAAGTGGTATTACAATAATATTTTTTGTAATACTCCTTAAATAATATTAAGAGTATTGAATTGTAAAATGGTGCTAAGGAATTATATTTTCCTCAGCACCATTTTTTTTGATAAAATTAGGATATTAAAAAAGCAAAGATTTTTGTTCATTATACCTGATTTTGCATTGAATTGGAGTACTATTTTATTTTCATTATTCTTACAGCACTTTTTTTTCCACAAAAAACTGTTATCAATCGTAAAATATGAATAGAATTGTATAAATTTACGCGTTCAAAATTGATTTTACTATAAACCTAAAAAATATTTATTATGAATAAATTTACAATCCTTTTGGCCTTATTCATTTTTATGGGCACTTCCTATTCTAGTGCTCAAGATTTAAAGATGGAAATATATAATACTGAGGGTGACCAAATAGAAAATGGAGCCTACTTATACAAGTATGGTACTATATTAACAAAATCAATAAAAACGGATTCGTTAATTATTAAGAATATATCCGATGAAACTATTAAACTCAAAGTTAGAAAAATTGAAGATGATGTTTTAGGAAGTACATTAAATCATTTTTATGCTTTAGCTGCTTTAATGGAGCCGGGCGAGTATATTACTCCTGATTATTGGGAATTGGAAAGTGGAGCAAGTTTGCCGCTAGATGGAATGTTTAGAGGTTTTTATGCTCCTCAAAATATTATTGGAACATCAAAAATAATCTATTCTTTTTTATCTGTAGATGATAATGATGTGGTTTTGGATTCGGTATATGTTAATTTTGCATATAGTAATTCGTCATTAACTGTTTATAGTGAAGAGGATGAAGCTTTATATTCAAGAGAGTTACTAATCAATTGTGATCCTTCAGAAATTTCCGAGATTCCTTTTAAAATATATAACCACACCATTGCACCTGTAAGTTGTAGAATCGGTAAAAATTTAATACAGAGTGAAGAGGGACACAGTGTTTATTTTAAATATGGTGGTGTAGAGTATATCGATGAGAGCTCAAGTGCTGGAGAGGGATTAGAGATTCCTGCAGGAGAAACTTTAATGGGAGAAGATGGCTTTGTAGCTGTTTTTAATCCTAATGGAATAGATGGCAATGAATTATTAACCACTGTGGAGTATAAATTTTTTAACAGAACATCTGGAAATGATGCCATTTTCTTAACTTTAATCTATAATCCTACAGGAGTAGGCTTTGCTGAAATGGATACATATCAAATATCTAATGCCTATCCTAATCCTGCTATAGAGCAGTTTGCTATTGATTATGAATTGCCTGCCTTTAAAACAGCCAAGCTAAAGTTATATCATATAAATGGTGCTTTGTTGAAAGAGTATCCTATTAATACTACACAAGGAAATATTCAAGTTCCTGTAAGTGATTTAAGTTCAGGAACGTATTTTTATAGCATAGTGATAGATGGTAAACCTATTGGAGTTGATAAGGTGGTGATTCAATAACCGAGTAGGATAAGCAATCTGTACATTTAATAACATTGAGAATTTATTATAATTATCTTAAATTTATAAAACATGCCCAATTTTAGGTTTATTGCACTGGAGAAGACATTAGATAGAAAGGCTATTCCTTACGAAATGCCAAAAACTAAACCATCAGAATATTTTGGTGAGATGACATTTAATTTGTCAGCTATGAAGGAATATTTAACATCTGAGGCTTTTGCAAAAGTAAGATCGGCCATTGAGATGGGAGAAAAAATTGACAGAAGAGTAGCTGATCAGATTGCGGCTTCAATGAAAGCCTGGGCCATCAGTAAGGGAGCTACTCATTATACACATTGGTTTCACCCTTTAACGGGTTCTACAGCAGAAAAACATGATGCTTTTATTAATCCAGAAGGAGACGGTAAAGCTATTGAAAATTTTCGTGGTAATGAGTTAGTACAGCAAGAACCTGATGCCAGCAGTTTCCCACACGGAGGTATTCGGAATACTTTCGAAGCTCGTGGCTATACAGCCTGGGATCCTACTTCAGCAGCATTTATTTTAGGAACTACACTTTGTATTCCTACCATCTTTGTATCCTATACAGGTGAAGCTCTCGATTATAAAACACCATTACTTAAATCATCCTATGTTTTAGATGAGGCAGCCACTGCCGTTTGTCAAATGTTTGATAAGAACGTAAATAAGGTGTTTGCTACTTTAGGATGGGAACAAGAATATTTTTTAGTAGATACTGCTTTATATATTGCACGTCCTGATTTAGTACTCACAGGTAGAACTCTCTTTGGGCACGCAAGTGCTAAAGATCAGCAGCTTTCTGATCATTATTTTGGTACCATTCCAGAGCGCGTACTGGAGTTTATGAAGGAATACGAAACCGAAGCTCATCGTTTGGGGGTTCCTGTTAAAACACGACATAATGAGGTGGCACCTAATCAATTTGAGATTGCACCCGTTTTTGAAGAGGTGAATTTGGCGGTTGATCATAATCAATTGATTATGCATATTATTCAAATGGCGGCAAAAAAACATAACTTTATTGCCCTTTTTCATGAGAAGCCTTATAAAGGTGTAAATGGCTCAGGAAAGCATAATAACTATTCTTTAAGTACTAATACAGGCGTTAATCTTTTTGCTCCTGGAAAAAACACAAAAGATAATTTACGCTTTATTTCATATATAGTTAATATGGTTAAGGCAGTAAATGATTATAATGATTTATTGCGTTCAAGTATTTCAAGTGCCGGTAACGATCACCGTTTAGGAGGGCACGAAGCTCCTCCAGCAATTATTAGCGTTTTTATTGGGTCGCAACTCACACAAATGTTAGATAAAATAGAACAAAGTGAAACCAGTAAGGGGATGTCAGATGATTTATTGGAAGGGATAAATATTGATGTGCCTAATATTCCTGAAATACTATTAGACAATACGGATAGAAATCGTACTTCTCCATTTGCATTTACTGGTAATAAATGGGAGTTTAGAGCTGTAGGTTCTAATGCCAATTGTGGTAAACCTATGATTGCATTAAATACTATTTTAGCCAACCAATTAAAGATATTTAAAAAAGATATGGATCATGCTCTGGCTTCAGGGAAAACCTTTAATGATGCATTATTTGTTGTGGTAAAGCAGTATATAATTGATAGTAAGCGTATACGTTTTGAAGGTGATAATTATAGTGAATCCTGGCGTATTGAAGCTGAAAAAAGGGGTTTGAGTAATATTAAAACCACTCCTTTGACTTTAAATACACTAACAGAGGAGCGTATTGTAGATTTATTTGAAAGAAATAAAGTTTTGACTAAGCGTGAACTAGAGGCACGACGTTTGATTAGACTGGAGAAATTTACAAAAAAAATACAAATTGAATCACGAACACTTGGTGATATGGCTACTAACCATATTATTCCTATTGCAATTCGTTATCAAAATACATTAATAGAGAATGTAAAGGGATTAAAGGAGATATTGGATTTGCAAACCTACGGAAAAGTTTCAAAAAATGAATTGGATATTATTACGAGAATATCTCATCATATATCTGAAATTAAAAAGGGAGTGGATAAAATGATTGATGAGCGTAAAATAGCCAATAAAATTGTAGAAGAAGAAGATAAAGCTGTTGCTTATGATACAAAAGTAAAACCACTTGGTGAAATAATCCGACGACATGTAGATAAATTGGAGCTATTAGTTGACGATGAGCTTTGGCCTTTACCAAAATATCGAGAATTGTTGTTTGTAAAATAATGAATATATAATAAAACACTTTTTATATGTCACAAAAATATGTTTGTCCAAAGTGTGGAAACACACAATTTGAAGCTGATGAAATTCGTACTACTGGAGGTCGTTTTTCAAAAATATTTGATATACAGAATAAAAAATTCACAGCTATTTCGTGTACTCAATGTAAATATACCGAATTGTACAAAGGAACTACCAGTGCCGCAGGAAATATTTTAGATTTTTTTACAAGTTAAATAATAGATTGAATTTTGTATCAGGAGAGAACTAAGAAATTAAAATAAATATCAGATGAAGAGAATTGTAATTGTATTTTTCGTTTTAATTGGAGCCTTTTCGCAGGCACAGGTATTTACACATAAAATTACGGCAGGAGAAGATTTGTCATCTTCAAATGCTTTGGTTTATGCATTACCACAAGTGATGTTAAGGCTTGATGTTTGGGTAGAAAAAATAGATTATGTAAAAGGTCCATATGCTTCATATGCAAGTCGGCTTTTAGGTATAACTGATGTTATAAGTGCTGACAAGCAGTCTTTTAGAATGCTTAATGTTTCTCTTTCAAAATCCTATGTACCAGATCCAAATCAGTTGTATTATACCGAATTGGGAGAGCTTAATGGTAAAACAGAGAATAGTCGGTTTTTACAAATGAACGAATCAGGGCTTTTTATGGGTTTTTCATCTGCTGATGCCATTTCAGGTAATGAAGTTGAATATCGTACTATAGAAATAACCAAGAAAGGCGAAAGAGGATTCCGATATTATGCTGATGCTAATTTAGTAGAAAAAGTAGACACTATCATTCGGCGGGTAGATGTGGATACCTCGAGTATAGAAAAAGTGTCGTTAAAATATACAAAAATCGAAAAAGATATAGCGAAAAGGGCTCAAGATGCTGCTACATCTTATATGGATATTCGGAAAAACAGAATAGACCTTATCTCTGGGTACCAAGAGATAGCTTATGATGCAGGGACTTTTAGTATGATGAATAATGAACTCAAACAAATGGAAGATGATTATCTGGCTTTGTTTGCCGGAAAAAAAATGCTTACCGATGAACATTATGTTTTTTATTATACCCCATCTGCTGACCAACCTAATATCATAGATCCTATTTTTAAGTTTTCAGAAGATTTAGGCTTGAAATATCTTTCAGCAAGTGGAGGAGAAAAAGTTTCTATAGCCATAAAAAGTAGCGGTCTTGCTGAAAAAATGATGGATGCAGAAACTACAACTAAAATTAGTGGTGTTGTTTATCGTTTTCCTGAAACGGCAGAGGTTTGGGTGAAATATGGCATGAAAGAGTATGATAGGCAGATCATGACAATCCCTCAATTGGGAAAGATACAAACCATCCAAATGGGTACAAATGTATTTGAATTACATCCTAGTAGTGGTGGCTTAAAAGTGTTAGAAATAAGGGAATAATGCTTAAGAAATGAAGCCATGAATCCCACATCACAAAAATTCCATGTTTACAAATCTTCAGCTGGTAGTGGTAAAACCACAACCCTTTCTATAGAATATTTAAAGCTGGCACTTGGGAATAAGCAAGCCTTTAAACATATTCTGGCACTTACTTTTACTAATAAAGCTGCTCAGGAAATGAAGGATAGAATTCTAAAATATTTGGGGGAGATTATTGATTGGAATGAGAAGAAACCTGATTTAGATAAGAAGGATCCGCCATTTTTTTTAGAGAATTTGCTTGCCAATCATCCTCGTTATTCTGCAATAAAAGCAAAATCATCAACGGCAGAAGTATATAGGATTCTAAAACAAGATGCTGAGGAATTATATAAAAATCTGCTACATCATTATTCCGAATATGCCGTAACAACCATTGATAGTTTTACAAATAGGATTATTAGAACTTTTAGTCATGATTTAGGTTTGAGTTTTAATTATCAAGTAGAATTAGATACTCGCCAATTACTAAAAGATGTGGTGAATGAATTAGTAAGTAGAATAGGAGTGCAGCAAGATGAAATTACGCAAGTTTTGCTGAGATATAGTCGTCAGAAAATTGATGAAGAACATAGCCGGAAAATTAATAGTGATTTAGAGAATCAAGCCAAATCTTTGCTAAATGATGTAGAAGAGCAATACCTAAAACCTTTAAGAGAAATGAAGCTGTTAGAGGTGTTAGAAATTCAGAAAACAATAATTGGAGAGATCAAACGATTTGAAAATACACTTAAGGCTTTTGGGCAGGAATTTTTGAATTTGTGTAAACAAAAAGGGATTATGGAGTATATGTTTTCTCGGGGGAAAACTTCTATTTATCCTTATTTTAATAGGTTTGTTTTAGGTGATTATTCTAGAATAGAGCCAACACCTACTGTAATAAAAATGGTAGAAGATGAAGCTTGGACCACTAAAAAGGCAGCACAAGCTGATAAAGATTTATTGGCTTCTGTTTCTTTAGAAATGGGGAGTATCTTTGAACGCACTCAAGATTTTATTAAGAATAAAGAGTCGGATTATATTTTAATGATTGAGATAAAGAAAAGTATTTTTCCATTTATGGTTTTAATGGAGTTAGAAAAAATCTTGAATGAAACTAAGGCTGAAAATCAATTGGTACATATTTCTGATTTCAATAAAATTATCTCAGATGAAATAGCAGGCGAATCAGCTCCATATATATATGAAAGAATAGGTACGAAATATGAACATTATCTATTAGATGAGTTTCAGGATACTTCTGTTTTGCAATGGAATAATCTCTTGCCATTAGTAGAGAATTCATTAGCTGAGAATCATTATAATCTTATTGTTGGTGATGCTAAGCAATCCATTTACAGATGGAGAGGTGGTGATATGGAACAGTTTGCTCGTTTACCCTATTTATCTTATGAAGAAGGTGATGATTTAGGTTTGCAAAGAGAAAATTTATTAAGAAATTCTTATCTAGGTATTTATCTTGATACCAATTATCGCTCTGGAAAAAATATTGTGGAATTCAATAATCAATTATTTGATTATATATATTCCAATCATTATTTGCCGGAATCACAAAAGTCAATTTATGCTGATTTTGAACAGAAAGTAAAGAAGGAAGAAAAAATCTCCTCTATCGATATCATGATGATGTCACCTGAGAATGAGAAAAATAAAGCAGATTATACAGCATTATATTTATTAAAAACAGCTGAAATAATTAAGCAATCCAAAGAAAACGGATATGATTATAGGGATATGGCTGTTTTGGCTCGAAGCAATAAGATATTAAGTGAGTTGGCTAGTTTTTTAATTGCACAGAATATTAATGTCGTATCTAGCGAATCGCTTTTTGTAGCTTCATCTCCTACAGTTCAATTTATTCTTAGTTTGTTGCGGTATATTGAATATCCAAGAGAATCTGTGTTTCAGGTTGAAATTATTAAATATCTTTTGGAGAATAATAAGATTCCAGATAATAATATAAGTCATTTGTCACTTTTTTTAGAAGGATTAGATCATGATAATCAATTGCAGGATTTATGGCTATTAATGAATATTAAATTGGATGGGCAGAAATTAATGACAATGGAAGCTTATGATTTGATTGAGGTTTTAATACGAAAAATTGGATTGGATAAAACTGATCCCCTTGTTCATTTCTTTTTGGAGGCATCTTTTGTTTTCTCTCAAGATAAACATCAAGGTGTAGGAGCTTTTTTAGAGTGGTGGGAGATTAATAATGAGGATTATAAACTAGATGTTCCTGACGATTTTGATGCAGTGAATCTGTTATCCTTTCACAAAGCAAAGGGATTGGAATTTCCAATAGTGGTTAATTGGTTTTCGCAGGGTCAAATGATAAAATCTAAAAGATTATCGAGTACAGTTTGGATAGACCCTAAGTTAGATGTAGTACCAAAGCTTATAAGTTTTCCTTTTTCAGTTTCGAAATTAAAAAACACCAAACATCATGAGATATACGAAAAGGAAATGGAGCTGGAACGCTTAGATTTGCTCAACATTCTGTACGTAGCTAATACACGACCTACTGAAAAGTTATTTGTATTAGTAGATGAATATAATCCTCCTGCAAAACCATCAGATTCTAATGATCTTCGTTTTGATAAGTTAATGCAAGATTTTGTGGTGAGCTATAAAATGGAGCAAAAAACAGAACATTGGTATAGAATGGGCCCTGATGTGAAAAAAGTTATTGCAGAGGATCAGCAAGCAGAGGATGGAAAGGTAAAAGAATTGAATTATGAATTAAGAACTTTTCCAACGGATAATTGGAGAAATGATGTTAAATTATTTCTTGATCCTCAAGAAGCTAATCATTGGTCGGAAGCTGTGGAATGGGGCTTAAAAGTTCATGCTGCATTAGCAGATATTTCCAACATTGATGATCTCATGATTCAAAAGAAATTATGGGAAATGAAATATGATATGGATGCGGATGAAAGACAATTGATGGAAGAAATTGTTAGGCAGATATTTTCACATACCCTATTAAAACCCTTTTACGAAAAAGGTATTGAAAAATACAATGAGATTGAGATGTTTGAGTATGTGGAAGGGGCGGTTAAAATTCGCCGACCTGATAGAATGGTATTTTTTGAGGAAAGATTGATTATTATTGATTATAAAACGGGAATGCCCAGTCAGAAAAATTATAAGCAAGTAAAAGAATATAAGAATTTAGCAGGAGCGATAACCCAACATGAAACAGAAGCTTATCTGGTGTATCTTCATGATGAAATAGTTGTAGAAAAAGTAGTGTAGTAGTCTTGCTATTTCAATTTAGCACAGGCTTCTTTTATTCTGCTGGCAGCCAATTTTAAATTATTAGTGGAGGTGGCATATGAAAAACGTATACAATTTGGGTCGCCAAAAGCATCACCAGTAACAAGTGCTACTAGTGCTTCATCTAATAAATACATCACTAAATCAGTAGCCGTTTTAATAGTTATATTCCCATCGGTTTTACCAAAAAAGGCTTCAACATTTGGAAAAAGATAAAAAGCACCTTCCGGTACATTGGTTTTAAAACCAGGGATTTCGTTTAAGAGAGATATAAAGAGATCTCGTCTTTTTTGAAAGGCAGCCACCATATCTGCTATTTCAGTATTTTCTTTAGGGATAGCTTCAAAAGCTGTAATGGCAGCACGTTGAGCAATAGAATTAGTTCCTGATGTTGTTTGTCCCTGAAGTTTAACACAGGCATTAGTAATCTCTTGATTTCCTGCCGAAAAACCTAATCTCCAGCCGGTCATTGCAAAACCCTTTGATACTCCATTAATAATAACCACTTGATCTTTGATGTCATCAAATTGAGCGATACTTTCGTGTTGGCTGTCAAAGTTAATATGTTCGTAAATTTCATCGCTGATAACAATAATGTTTGGATTTTCTTTAAAAACATCAGCTATTGCTCTTAATTCTTTCTTACTGTAAACCGTACCTGTGGGATTGCAAGGAGAAGAAAAAATAAAAGCTTTAGTTTTGGGAGTTATGGCATTTCTTATTTCCTGAGCAGTAACCTTAAAATCGTGAATAATTTCCGTTTGGATAATAACAGGTATTCCTTCAGCTAATTGTACCATGTCGGCATAAGAAACCCAATAAGGTGCAGGTATAATAACTTCTTCATCAGGGTTTAAGATACTAAAAAAGACATTGCTTAAGGATTGTTTAGCTCCAGTTGATACTACTATTTGCGATGCTTTATAATTGAGATTATTATCACGCTTAAGTTTCTTTACAATGGCTTCTCTAAGCTCTAAATAACCAGGAACAGGAGTATAGTGCGTATAATTTTGCTTGATAGCTTCAATGGCTGAATCTTTTATAAATTCAGGGGTGTTGAAATCAGGTTCACCTATACTAAGATTGATGATGTCTTTTCCTTGTGCTTTAAGCTCACGGCTTTTCTTGGTCATGGCCAAAGTAGCGGATTCTTGAAGCTGATTGATTTTATTTGAAATAATTCCCATAGTATCCAGTTTTAAGCATGCAAAAGTAAGGTTTTGTTATCGAATTATCAAATGAAAAATTCTAAAATATAAACAGAGATATACTGAATTGCATTTTCAACTATCAAATATAAAAAATCTATAACGGCTTAGTATAATACTTAAAATTCAAACCAGTTTTTTACCAATTCAATTTTATCTGTGGTTTCAGATTTGTGTCGGAACTCATTAATCTGCGGGTCGTAAGAATAATCTTTTTCCCATTCTTTAATATTTAGAGAAATGTCATTCAAAGCTTTTGCAGTGTACTCCATTTCCTTATCGGTCATAGTAGGGTGTAGGGATAGTCTTACCCATCCAGGCTTAGATGAAAGGTTTCCTTTAGAGATTTCCCTAGTTATTTTATTAGATTCTTCATGAGTAATACCCATTAAGAAATGACCATAAGTGCCAGCACAAGCACAACCACCCCTCATCTGTATTCCAAAGCGGTCGTTGAGAATCTTAACAACTAGATTATAATGAATATTTTCAATATAAAAAGAAATAACACCCAGTCTATCTTGCAAATCAGGTGAGAGAATATGTAAATTATTTATAGGCAAAAGTAGTTCAAAGGCTTTTTTTACCAATTGCTTTTCTCTTTTTTCAATATTATCTATTCCTATATCTTCTTTTAATTTAATGGATAAAGCTATTCTGATAGCTTGTAAAAAGCCTGGTGTTCCTCCATCTTCACGAGCTTCAATATCATCAATATACTTGTATTCGCCCCAAGGGTTGGTCCAATCCACAGTTCCGCCTCCTGGATTATCAGGAGTATTATTAGGATATAGGCTATTATTAAAAATCAATACTCCGCTACTACCAGGACCTCCTAAGAATTTATGTGGCGAAAAAAAGATAGCATCCAATGCTTCCAAAGGATCTTCTGGATGCATATCCATAGCTTCGTATGGAGCATTAGCTGCAAAATCAATAAAGCATAAGCCTTGATGTTGATGCATAATTTTGGCTAGTTGATGATAATCTGTATGAACGCCGGTAACATTAGAGCAAGCAGTGAAACTGCCAATCTTTATTTTGCGCAATTTATATTTTATGAGCTGTTGTAGAAGTTCTTCAGGATTAACTGTTAAATCCTTATTAGGTTTTAAAACAACTACATCTGCATTTGTTTCTAACCAGCTGGTTTGGTTTGAGTGATGCTCCATATGAGTGATGAATACTATTGGTCGTTCATCATCTTCCTCTATGCATTGTTCTTGATTTGGTACTCCACAGTTTTTCATACCAAGGATTCGCTGAAATTTATTGATTACTCCAGTCATTCCATTTCCAGATGTAATTAATATATCATCATCGTGTGCATTTACATGATTCTTGATAATGTGTTGAGCCCAATGATAAGATTTTGTCATCATGGTGCCTGTTTCACTAGTTTCTGTGTGAGTATTGGCTACCCATGGTCCAAACTGTTCTTGTATCTTTTTTTCAATGGGTAAGTATAATCGGCCACCTGCTATCCAGTCGGTATATAATACTGCTTTTTCTCCATAAGGAGTTTGCATTTTTAAATCATGGCCGATGGTTTGTTGTCGGTATTTAGTAAAATATTGCTCCATTTTTTAACTTAAAAGTCATTTTTCGTGCACATTCGAAAAAAATTTGCAAAGTTCGCACATCATTCATAAAAACTTGGCAAATATAGCTAAATTATTGGAATTTCTGCAAAAGTTCTTAAGTTTATATTTTTTGTTTTAAGGTTTTGATGTAATGGCAATCTGCAAATGAGTTATAGCCTTTGGGTTGTTAATACAAAAAACCCAACAGTTTTTTTCTGCTGGGTTTTTTCATTTTTCGAATTGCCTAATCTAATATTTCTTCTTGCTCAACAAATTGTATTCCCATTTCTTCTAATTCACTTAAAACGGGTTCATAAATGCATTTGTCAATTGGAATTTTAACACCTTTAGTTTTTATTTGTCCATTGAGAATTAGTTTTGTGGCAATGGCAACTGGATAGCCAACGGTTTTTGACATAGCTGTATGGGTTTGGTCACTTCCTTCGATGACCATAGAACTGTATATTTGTTTCTTATGACCATTAATTGTTGCAACAAAACGGTGTTGCATTACAATCATATCCTTATCATCCTCATCTAATACCCACTTTTGTAATAAAATATGTTGGAGAATTTGAGCAGGAGTAGCATATTTTAATCCAATAGCTGTATCTTCAAAAATGCCTAGCCATCGAAGTTTATACATAATCATACTGTCTTCTTCAATGCCCATATAGTTGGCTATTTTTTCTTCAACAGTTTGACTAGGAATATATTTCAAAAAAGAATTAAGATATTCTCTATAAGTCATATTTTCACTTTCTTCTATAACATAGCTATCGTCGGTACATCCTAACTGAACAAATACATTCCAAGTACGTGCAAATCCAGGACGGCGCATGGTACCTCTATACATACTTGGGATATTGTCTAAACCATAGATCTCACGGTATTTTAATGAGTCTCGATTGGGATACATTTCAAATTCGCCATAATTCAATACTTTAGTTGTGAGAATACGTTTGAATAATTGATGATATGGAATAAATTTATAGATCCCATTACGAATAAACATACTGGTTCCTTGCCCTGCAAGTACGACGTTTCTGGGATTCCAAGTAAATTTATAATTCCAGGGGTTGTTATCATGTTTTGGTGCAACAAGTCCGCCTGTAGCAGAGTAAAACTCTTTTATTTCTCCACCTTTTTCTCTAACATTATTGATCACTTTCATAGCAGACATATGATCGATACCTGGATCTACACCTATTTCGTTTAAAATCAAGATGTCCTTTTCAATAGCTTTATCGTTTAGTTCCTGAATCTCTTTAGATACGTAAGATGCCGTAACCATATTTTTCCCGTATTCAACACAAGCTTCTGCAACTGAAAAATGTAATGCTGCTGGTAACATACTCACAACAATATCAGCTTTTGCCACTTCGGAATAACATTGATCTTTATCTGCTACATCAAAATAGAAAGCTTCGCCATTGGGATGGCCTTCAATTTTTTTTATAGCAGTTTCTTCTGATAAATCACCAATTTTTATTTTCCAATCGTATTTAGTGGAATGATTTAAAAGATATTTTATAAGAGAAGATGCTGATAAGCCTGCTCCTAAGATTAATATTTTTTTCATTTTTTTCATTATTTTGTGGTGATAAAAAAAGCTTGAAATTTTAGTTTCAAGCGCTTAAATTATTTTAGAAAATCTTCCATGTATTTATACTCAGGAGTAAATTCTCCATTATGTAGAATTAATGCCTTTTTTATTGGTGCAGGAAGTTTTAAACTATCAAAATTCTGACTATAATCACAAGTTACAATGTCTTTAGCATAGTTAATTAGCGCATCACCAAAAGCTACCGATGCATCTCTGGGTAATTCGCTTGGTAAAATATCTACGGCCATTATTAAAATACCATGACCTTTGGCTCCCATTGTAGGTGTGTCATTATCAGGATTATATACAAAAATCGGATCTTCTATCTCAGTGCCTTTGTGAGTAGCTTCAATACTTCCATCGGGATCGCAAGTAACATCGCCGATAACTTGAAGTTTCGGTTCGCCATTTTTATAAAGGTTCTTTAAAAAATCCTTGGTTACAATTCGTGGATATCTGGTGTCCCAGTACATGCAATTCATTAAAATACTCAGGTTTGGAATATAGTCTTCCATTTGGTTTTCGTATTTTTCAGGATGTTGGTAATAATCTTGCAAATCGAATTTCTGAGAACCCTCTTTCAGTTTAGAGATGTGATTTTCCTTAAAAGTAACTCGGTAAAGCATATTATTTGAAGTGGTATTAAAACTATCAAGTTGTGATAATTCTTCAGGACTGATCTCTTTTATTGGTAAAAGATCAGCTATTTCCATAGCTCCTTTAGCAACATTGCCATATCCGGTAATACCAATTACCATAGGTTGGAGTTCCTTTGGAAGTCCAGTTTTTTTAATTTCATCTCCAACAGCTTTTATTTCTTTTTTTGCATCCTCTAAGGAGTTATAATGATGTGACTGCTGAAGTTTTAAGAAGGGTGTTTTTATTCCTTTTTCTTCCATTCTTAAACCAAAACTCCAAAGACTATTAATCATTCCAGCTAAACCTGCAAATCGACCAAAGAAGATTAAACGGCGATTTTGCTCGTCAGCCACTTTTTCATATTCTATTAAGTTTATTTTCTTTTCAACCATTTTTTTAAGTAGGGGAATATTATATTCTTGTCCTTTGATGGTATGAGAGAAAAACATATAAGTTTTGTTTTCTTCAAATATGCTAAGAGGCATTTCCTTTACTCCAAATACAACTGGACTTTTTGAGATATCAGAAGTAATTTCTGCGCCAATATTTTTATATTCCATATCAGAAAACACTCTTTTTCTTGAAGATTCTACAAGCATTTCTAGTCCTTCATCAATTAAAATCTTAGCATGTGTTGGAGTAATAGCAGCTCTTCGTTCCATTAAATACTTGTCCTCGTGCCTAATTGCAAATAATTTGTTCATTTTGATTTCTCTTTAGATATTCCTACAGTATTTAACAAAGTAGAAGAAGCAAACTTATGAATTTTTTTAGTAATGTATCTATTGTTTTTATCTGTTTCAGTATATCTTGCAAATATTTTTTTTGAATCTCTTGTAAAATATGATTAATACAGATGTTATATATTTAATCAGTTATTTTTTGTTTTATGTGGCGAGAAACTTTTCCGCAAAGAATTGGTATTTGGCAAAACCGAAAAATATTCTTAAATTGTGCTCCGTTTAACCAAAAAAAAGAAGGCTATATATGATACAAACCGTTGGAATTAAGACTTTTACGCTCAGGAATTACAAAGAAATACCTCAAGTTAAAAAATATCTATCAAAAGAAATACAAGAACATATACGCGTAGTTGGAACTGTTTTACCATTTAAAGTAAATAATTATGTTGTAGATGAACTTATTGATTGGGATCATTTTGAAGATGATCCTATTTATATGCTGACCTTTCCACAAAAGGGAATGCTAAAACCTAAAGACTACAAAATAGTAAAAAAAGCATTGGAGGAAGATATCTCTCCTCTTGAACTAAATAAAATTGTTAACCACATTCGTAGTGAATTAAATCCCAATCCTGCTGGACAGATGGATCATAATGTACCAGTGATGAATGGTGAAAGGCTTGCAGGAGTGCAGCATAAATATGAACAAACCATATTGTTTTTCCCGAGTCATGGGCAAACTTGTCATGCCTATTGTACTTTTTGTTTCAGATGGCCACAGTTTGTTGGAAATAAGGAGATTAAATTTGCTCGTGAAGAAACGGAGACAGTAGTAGAGTATGTAAAAAAACATCCCCAAATTACGGATGTGTTGATTACAGGGGGTGATCCTATGACTATGCGATCAGATAGGCTGAGAGCATATATAGAACCATTTTTGGAGGTTGATCAAATAAAAAATATTAGAATTGGTACTAAATCCTTATCATATTGGCCTTATAAGTATGTAAATGAGCCTGATACAGAGGCGATACTTGAATTGTTTCGTGACGTAAAGAAGAGTGGAAAACAATTGGCTTTTATGGCACATGTCAACCATCCAGCAGAACTTTCTACACCTGTATTGAAGTTAGCAGTTGAGAATATACTGGCGACAGGTGCGCAAATTCGGACTCAATCTCCCATTATGAAACATATCAATGACAGTTCCTGTACATGGCGTGATATGTGGACTAAGCAAGTGGAGCTGGGGATGATTCCTTATTATATGTTTATTGCTCGCGAGACTGGAGCTAAAGAATTTTTTTCGGTACCATTGGTGCGTGCTTGGGAAATTTTCAAACATGCCTATCGTCGTGTAAGTGGAATAGCACGAACGGTTCGTGGTCCCATTATGTCAGCCCATCCGGGTAAAGTTGCTGTTTTAGGACCTACTTTTATTAATGGAGAAAAAAAATTGGCTTTAAGTTTTGTTCAGGGAAGAAATCCTGAATGGATAATGCAAACCTTTTTTGCGGAATATGATGAAGAAGCGGAATGGCTAGATGATCTGCAACCAGCATTTGAAAAAGAAAGATTTTTCTTCGAAACAGAATTAATAGATGATGTGAAACTGAATTAGTTTAATCTATTGACTAGTCCTAAATAACCGTTACAGGTTTTTAGCAAAAATATTAAATGAGGTGAATCCACAGAAAGCAATTGCTTTCTGTGGATTTTTTCTATTGGTTTCAATCGTTAGTTAAAACCCTGCCTTTGCCATCCCTATCGGGAGGAAATCCG
>JAOZUW010000239.1 GCA_029938465.1 Bacteroidales bacterium
TGCTCAAAATATTATCGACGAATTGACTATTGTAAAATAGTTTTCAATCTGAAAATAAAAAAGGCTGCTTTCAAACGAAAGCAGCCTTTTTTATATCCCAAAAACAATTCTTACATTTACAGTTAAGGAATCAAAATTGAGGAACAGTTTATTCCACTAGCATTTTTTTTGTAATCTTTTGTTCCCCAACAATTACGGTATAAAAATATATTCCTGCATTTTCATTAGATAAATCAAGTTCCACAGTCATTTCATGGTATAAAATACCTGCGTTTAAACTCGATATTGTTTGTCCTAAAATATTACGAATTTCAATTTCAACTGGAGCAATAACATCAGTATTAATAGTAATAGATGTTTTTGCTTTCACCGGATTTGGTTGATTTTGAGAAACATAAAGAATAGTCCCATGAGGATTTGTTTCAGGGATTGCATTAATACAATCCGAAGTAGTAACACCAACCACAAAACTGTGAGAAATTGGAATAGATGAATCATTATTTTCCCACTCTTGAGGTGAAACAGAGCTAGTTATTGGAATAAAAACCTCATATGAGGATTCCCAAATAACATATTCCCCAAGTGATGGATAAAAATAATATCCCGTATATATAGTTCCAGCAGTATGATTTACTGTATAATAAATACCCTCCCAATCGTAACACCAAAGATATCCCCAAGAGTAAATATCAGGAAAATTCAAATAGCCATCTTCAGAGTTGTATTGATCATTCCATACTGCATATATCCCATTTTCAGCGGGTGTTTTTGTTGTTTGTAGGCGATGGGTCCAGCCAATATCACCAAAAGCTGTATCTGCGATACACTTTGTTAACAGATGATCTACAAAATACACCTTATCCAAACCCTCAGGCTCAATAACAAAATCAAAAATAGTTCCACCTAATCTGTCTTCATGTACCCAATTTCCCTCTTCTGGATTTTCAACATCACCTGTCGTTGATCCATATACATTAGAAAAGAGGTGTAGGCGTCCAAGAACATCTACAGCACCTGGGTAGGTTCTGTCTTGTGTTAGAAATGAAGGGCGAACGCTTCCCTGATTGCCATTTTCATCTTCCCAAGGGGGCAAATATTCTACTAAAACCTCATTATCTTCTAAATTGAGCTCAATATAATTCCAGCTATTTCCCCCATCAGTGGTATAGTAAACTTGTGGTTGATAAACTCCATAGGAGCTAGATTCATTAGTTACACCAATCATCCAAATATAACCTATGCTTCCATCTTTATTCCATGCTGCATTTGTGGTGTACAATGCATAGGCATAGCCATCCGTTTCATTTACTAACCAATTGGGTGTAAGGGTGTTTATTTCCCAATCAAAACCATTTGTAGGATCTTCAGTAGTTCCTTTATAATGTTTTAGAGTTTGATTTACACCATATACGCCAATATTTTCAAAATCCTGACCAAAAATATACACTTCATCATTTACAACTGTCATATCGCTACGAACCCAATCGTTTTCACTTTCCATTGGAATATAAGTTATGTGGTTTTCGGTATTATCTATTTTTGAAGAACCAAAATAATTATTTTCCCAAGAACCATTTACATAATCCGATCCTGAGAAAACCATATAAACATTGTCAATATTAGTACTTTCCTGAGGATTGTAAAGAACCGCAGAGGGGAAAGCTAAATGATGTAAAGACGGATCCGGATTGGCACTAATATGCGTTTCCCAATCGCCATTATCATCATACATTTCTTCAACATCTCTATAAGCAGATACAATGGAACCAGAGCTAAGTGCTTCCGGATAAGAATCTGGATCTGCAGGATAAGTATACAAAACAATATGGGTTTTTTCATCATAACTTACACTTCGTCGCTCTGAGCCAGGTATGGATAAGGCATCATTAGATTTCCCAATAAATGATCTATCAATGTAAGTTGTTTGTTTTTGTCCTGACTCTAATTGTGGTTTATTATTGGTTTTCAGATCTGAAACTAAGTTTTTTGGGGTCACATTTTCTTTTAAATAAGAACTTGAAGTTTTGTAAAATTGTCCAAAAACAAATCCAGAGATAAAAAGGAATAAACAAATAGATAATAGTTTTTTCATAAGTTTTAGGCTTTTCATAATTTCACTAATAGAACTTGTTTAAAGATCATAATCTATATGCTCAAAGATAATAAAAAAATACATTATTATTTATTTGTATATTATTGTGAAATAATTATCAATTAGTGCCAAAGAAGAAAAAAGGCTGCTTTCGTTTGAAAGCAGCCTTTTTTCTTCTTTGAATTTAAATTTTTCGTAAAAAC
>JAOZUW010000032.1 GCA_029938465.1 Bacteroidales bacterium
TTGAACTTTAAGACTACTCTAATTCTATATCATATTTACCTAATAATCCACCTATACTTTCTTTGGAGAATTTAGCTTTTCTGATATCATTTTTTTCTGGATCAAAGCTATAATATAATGCAGTTCGGAAATCAGTTTTTTGCAATATACTCCTGTCGAAGATAGCATTTTGCAACTGACAATAATTAAAAGCAACTCCTGTTAAAATAGCTTCTGCAAAATCTACTTCTTGCAATTCGCAATTCTTGAAGAGAAAATGCTTAAGGTTTAATTTATAAAAAGAAGAGAAATGAAGTACGCAATACTGAAAATCAATTTCTAATAAAAAAGAATTACAATCCTCAAAACGCAATCCAATCATTTTACAGTTTTCAAACTTAATTTCCTGAAAAGATGTTTTTTCTATTTTTACATTACTTAAATCGCAATGATTAAAATGACATTCCACAAATCTGATTTCTGATAAATCAGCAGCAGAAAAATTACACTCTATAAAAATACAGTTTTCGTATTCCCCTGTTTCCAGATTTCCTTTTGTGAAATCCACATGACGAAATGATTGATCTAAAGGCACTACCCTTTTATCTTAAGGGCTATAACAGCATTTATATCTACAATGGAAATACGCTCTTGTTTCATAGTATCTCTATCACGAATAGTTACGGTATTATCCTCTAAACTCTGATGGTCTACAGTAATACAAAAAGGAGTTCCAATAGCATCCTGACGACGATAACGCTTTCCAATAGCATCTTTTTCCTCGTAATAACACATATAATCCATTTTTAACTCTGCCAAAATCTCCCGTGCTTTTTCAGGAAGTCCATCTTTTTTGGTTAATGGTAAAATAGCTACTTTATACGGAGCTAGTTTGGCAGGCAAGTTCAATACCACTCTTGTTGAGCCGTCTTCTAGTTTTTCTTCGTTATAAGAGTGACTTAATAAGGCTAAAAACATGCGATCTACTCCTATCGATGTTTCTACAACATAGGGCACATAACTCTCATTGAGTTCTGGATCGAAATAACGCAATTTTTTATTACTATGTTCTTCATGTGCACTTAAATCAAAGTTAGTCCGGCTATGAATACCTTCTAACTCTTTAAAACCAAATGGGAATTTAAACTCAATATCAGTCGCTGCATTGGCATAATGAGCCAATTTTTCGTGATCATGAAAACGGTAATTCTCCTCACTCATTCCTAAAGAATCATGCCATTGCATTCTGGTTTCTTTCCAGTATTCATACCATTTCATTTCATCACCAGGTCGAACGAAAAACTGCATTTCCATTTGTTCAAATTCCCGCATACGAAAAATAAACTGCCGTGCAACAATCTCGTTTCTAAAGGCTTTGCCTATTTGAGCAATGCCAAAAGGTATTTTCATTCGCCCTGTTTTTTGTACATTCAAATAATTCACAAAAATACCCTGTGCAGTTTCGGGTCTAAGGTAAATTTCATTGGCTCCATCGGCAGTTGAACCCATTTGAGTAGAAAACATCAGATTAAACTGACGCACATCACTCCAATTTTTGGAGCCTGAAACAGGGCAAGCTATACCTAAATCAATAATCAATTGTTTTGCCGCCTCCAAATCATTAGATCCCAAGGCACCATAAAGCCGTTTATTAATATCTTCAATTTTTTCTTTATTGGCTAAAACTCTGGGGTTGGTATTTAAAAATTCCGCTTCATTAAAGGCATCACCAAATCGCTTTTCAGCTTTTTTTACTTCTTTGGCTATCTTACCCTCAATTTTGGCAATATAATCTTCTACCAAAACATCAGCCCGATACCTTTTTTTGGAATCTTTATTATCAATCATAGGATCGCTAAAAGCATCCACATGTCCAGAAGCTTTCCAAGTGGTAGGATGCATAAAAATAGCGGTGTCTATACCCACTATGTTTTCGTGCATTTGAACCATGGATTTCCACCAATACTCTTTAATATTATTTTTTAGTTCAACGCCATTTTGTGCATAATCATAAACGGCAGCTAAACCATCATATATTTCGCTTGACTGAAACACAAAACCATATTCTTTGGCATGTGCTACTACTTTCTTAAACTTATCTTCGTTATTTTGCATTTTGCAAAAATAGTGTTTTCATTGGCTTTTGTATATTTCTTGAGAAAAAAAATAATACTCCCTGTTTATCATACAAAAATGCTTTGTTTCATTACTATAGATTTATATGTTTTAGGAATAATTTCATATAGGATTTTAAATTATTAATATTAGTTTTGAGTTTTATAAAAATAACAATAGACCTTTGCAAATGTGTCTTTTTTGAATGATCTGATCAAAATATTCGCTCTTACAACGATCTTAACATATATTGAACTTTCTTAAGGACAAGCATAAAAATAAAACAATGAAAAAACTGATCATAATAATTTTTGGCTTTTTGATACTTCATTCTTGTGAAAAGAAGAATTCAGAAAAACCCATTTTAAATTCTTCTACAAGAGACTTTGCTCAATATGTAAATCCGTTTATTGGAACCAGTAAAATGGGACACGTCTTTCCGGGAGCTACGGCACCTTTTGGGATGGTGCAATTAAGTCCGCAAACCAATTTTGAAATAATGTTTACTAAAGATGGCAAATACAATAGCAAAACTTACGAATATTGTGCAGGATATCAACATCGCGATTCAATTATTATAGGTTTTTCACATACCAATTTAAGCGGAACAGGACATTCTGATTTAGGCGATTTTTTAGTCATGCCAACTACTGGAGAACTAGTACTTGAGCCTCTACTAACAAAAGACAACACTAAAGGTTTTTATTCAACATTTTCTCACCATAAAGAGGAAGCTTCTCCAGGATATTATAAAGTAGATTTGGATAGTTATGGAATCAAAGCAGAACTCACAGCAAGTAAACGTGTTGGGTTTCACCAATATACCTTTCCGAAATCTGATAACTCACATATTATTTTAGATATGATTTATAATGTGTATCACTACAATAATAAAAATGTTTGGACCTTTATACGTGTAGAAAATGACTCGTTAATAACCGGTTACAGGCAAACTAAAGGTTGGGCAAGAACCAAAAAAGTGTTTTTTGCTATGGCCTTTTCTAAAGCTTTTAAAAGCTATGGTCATAAAAAACAAGATGATATTATATATGATGGTTTTTACAGGCGTTTTAATCAAGAGAATAATTTTCCTGAAATGGCAGGAAAAAACATACAAGCTTATTTTAATTTTGATACTGAGATGGATGAAAAAATAAAAATTAAATTTGCTTTATCTTCGGTAAGTACAGCTGGAGCGCTGCGAAATTTAGAAGCTGAAATCCCACATTGGAATTTTAATAAAACCAAAACAGAAACCAAACAGTTGTGGAATAAAGAACTCTCTAAAATAGAAGTAAAAACTATTAATGAGGCTGATAAAATAACTTTCTATACCGCTTTGTATCATACTAATTTATCACCAATTATTTATGAAGATGTGGACGGACAGTATAGAGGTTTAGATCAAAACATATATTCATCTGATAATTTTGTAAATTATACCGTCTTTTCTCTTTGGGATACTTATAGAGCATTGCATCCATTATTCAATATCATACAAACCAAACGCAATAATAATATGATAAAATCAATGCTTGCACATCATGACCAAAGTGTTCATCATATGCTTCCTATTTGGAGCCATTATGCCAATGAAAACTGGTGTATGATTGGCTATCACGCAACTTCAGTTATTGCAGATGCAATAGTGAAAAATGTTGGTGATTTCGATCAAGAACGAGCATTACAAGCCTCAGTAAATACAGCTAATGTAAGATATTTTGATGGTATTGGAGATTATATCGATTATAAATATGTACCCGATGATAAAAGCCACTCTTCGGTATCTAAAACATTGGAATATGCTTATGATGATTGGTGTATAGCGCAAATTGCTATGCGGGTTGGAAACACTCAAACAGAAAAGGAATTTAGGAAACGGTCAGAATATTACCATAATGTTTATGACCTGAAGACTGGCTATATGCGACCAAAATTAGCAGATGGATCTTTTAGAAAAAACTTTGATCCAATGGATACTCACGGACAAGGTTTTATTGAAGGTAACGCGTGGAATTACGGTTTGTATGTGCCACAAAATATTGATAAAATGATTGAAATGATGGGAGGCAAAGAATACTTTAGTCAGCATTTGGATTCTTTATTTACCATGCAAATTGATGATAAGTTTATTGATCAACACGAAGATATAACGCGTGATGGTATTATAGGAAATTATGTACACGGAAATGAACCTGGGCATCATATTCCTTACTTATATAATTGGACTGGAAAACCATATAAAACACAAGCTCGTGTACGTATGATAATGGAAACTATGTATGGTCCCACTGTTGATGGCTTATGTGGCAATGATGATGCGGGACAAATGAGCGCTTGGTATATCTTTAGTAGCTTAGGTTTTTATCCTGTAACACCAGGTTCACAAGATTATGCGTTAGGAAGTCCATTGGTGAAAGAAGCAATTATTCATTTAGATAATGGGAAAACACTAACAATTACAACAAAAAATCAGCGTAAAGAAAATGTATATGTCAACAAAGTAATAGTTAATGGCGCAACTCTAGAAGGGACAATATTATCTCATCAAGATCTAATAAATGGAGGGAAAATTGTATTTGAGATGAGTAATAAACCAAGAATCTTAAAATGATTATAACAACATAAAAGCGAATGTATTTGCAAAATAATTTCAAGAAAAATATTAATTTGGATTGTTTCTAAATAAGTTCTAGGTTTGCAGAAATTAAAACTAACAAGAAATGAGAAAACTATTTATTATTTTAACCTTAGTAGGAGTATCTATGATTGCTACTAAAACAGTTACTGCACAAGCTCAAAAACAATTAAATTTTGGTTTAATTGGTGTGAATTTTGAAATTCCTGTTGCAAAGAATATTTCCATTGCTCCAGCAGCAGGAACAGATTTCAATCTTAACCATTTATCTCTTGGTGTAAAAGCAAATTACTATTTTGATGAGCTTTTTGGATTAAATTCATCTTGGGATGTTTATGGTGGAGCCAATGCTGGTTTTGGTATTGCAATAAATAAAGACAATGGCAACGTAAATGGTGTTGATTTTGGTTTACAAATAGGTGGCAGATGGTTCTGGAGCGAAAAATGGGGTGTATATGCTGAAATTGGTGGTGGAAAACTTCATGGTGCTGGCGGCGGTATTGGCTTAACAATGAAATTGTAAATATCAGACATTATTAAAAAATAAATGGTACTATTAAAAAAATAGATTACCAAATTTAAAACGCCAAGGTTTAATAAATCTTGGTGTTTTTTTTATAAAAAGATCTTATAAGACAGTAGAATTAAAAAACAGCCCGAGCAATATTATAAATATTATCTGATTTTCCCATGGTATAAAAATGCAGAGCAGGCACACCAAAATCAATAAGCTCTTTGCTTTGTGCAATGGCCCATTTTATTCCTAAATCGTAGGCTTGCTCATTATTTTTACATTTTACTATTTCTCCTACAAGCTCATCGGGTAAATCAATATGAAAAGTCTGAGGTAAAGTAAGCAACTGGTTTTTTGTAGTAATAGGTTTTAAACCAGGAATAATGGGAACGTCTATACCTAAATCTCGACAGTCCTCCACAAAGCGGAAATATTTTTTATTATCAAAAAACATTTGAGTAACAATATAATCAGCCCCGGCATCTACTTTTTCTTTTAAATATTTAAGATCGCTGTTTTGGTTAGGGGCTTCAGCATGTTTTTCAGGATAACCGGCTACACCTATACAAAAATTAGAAGGATGACTATTGGCTAGCTTTTCATCTAAATAGATACCCTTATTCATGTTTGTTACTTGTTTCACCAAATCTATGGCATAGTTGTTTCCTTCGGGTTCGGCTTTAAAAAATTTCTGCGTTGCGGGAGGATCACCTCGTAATAATAAGAGATTATCGATGCCTAAAAAATGTAAATCAATCAAAGCATTCTCTGTATCTTCTTTGGAGAAACCTCCACAAATAAGATGAGGCACCACATCTATATCGGTTTTATATTGAATAGCTGCTGAAATACCTACTGTTCCAGGTCTTTTTCTAACGGTTCGTTTTCGCAATAATCCATTTTTTAGGTTTTCGTACTCAATCTCTTGCTGATGGTAAGTAACATTAATATAAGAAGGATTAAACTCTAATAATCTATTTATTTTTTCTTCAATATGCTCAAAATGCTCCCCTTTTAAAGGAGGTAATAACTCGAATGAGAATAATGTTTTGTCGGCTTTTTGTATATAATCTGTGACTTTCATTTTTTTTGTTTATTAAGTTTAATTGCTAGCTATCAGTTAAAAATCAACAATTTATCAAATATTCATATTCAATAATTTCTTTATTTCTTCATTACTAAGTCCTTTACGTTGAGCATAATCCTGCATTTGATCCTCCTTAATTTTATTCACCATAAAATACTTAGCATTGGGGTGGGCAAAATAATATCCACTTACTGATGCTGCTGGCGACATAGCCCAGCTTTCGGTAAGCAAAATATCAACCTTTTCGGTTGCTTGCAATAAATCAAATATTTTTTCTTTCTCAGAATGATCAGGGCAGGCAGGATAACCAGGCGCCGGGCGAATCCCAATATATTTCTCTTTATGTATCTGTTTAATATCAAAAACTTCTTCTTCAGCATAAGACCAATAATCTTTTCTCACCTTAAAGTGAAGCATTTCTGCAAGAGCTTCAGCCAACCGATCAGCTAATATTTTTAGCATTATTTGGTCGTAATCATTATGATCCTGCTCAAATTCTTGTAATTTCTTCTCTATTCCCAATCCTGTAGTTACTGCAAACAACCCCATATAATCTGTAACTCCACTTTCTTTAGGAGCAATAAAATCAGCCAAGGAATAATTATGTCCTTCTTTTTCTTCTTGATTACGCAAAAATTCTAATTTCTTTAAAATATTCTTTCTTTTACAATTGGTATATAATTCAACAGTTTCATCTTGGCTATTTGCTGCAAAAATTCCATATACCGCTTTAGCTTGTAACCATTTTTCTTGTTCTATTTTCTTTAACATTTGCTGTGCATCATCAAAAAGTTTTTTTGCTTCTTCTCCTTTTTTAGGATGCTGAAAAATATCGGGATACCTACCTGTGATACGCCAAGCTTGAAAAAAGAAAGTCCAATCGATAAAAGGAATGATCTCAGCAATAGAAATATTATCTAATGACCAGGTTCCCAAATTTTTGGGCATTTTAATTTGTTCAGTATCAAAAGCAATCTGGGCTTTATTATTACGTGCTTGTGAAAGACTAATATATTTCTTTTGCCTTTTCTTTTGATCAAAATGCACTCTAAGATCGCTGTATTTCTGTTCTATTTCTTTAAGGAATTTACCCTTTTGATTCTTTGAGAGCAGGCGCGACATAATACCTGCACTTAAGGAAGCATCTTTCACATGAATAACAGGATAATCATATTCAGGATCAATTTTAACTGCAGTGTGAATTTCAGATGTAGTAGCGCCTCCAATGAGAAGAGGAATAGTCAAATTTTGTCTTTGCATTTCTTCAGAAATGCTTACCATTTCTTCCAGGGATGGCGTAATCAGACCACTCAAACCAATAATATCTACATTTTCCTTTTTAGCAATTGCTAATATTTTATCCATTGGCACCATTACGCCTAAATCAATGATTTCATAATTATTACAAGCTAAAATAACACTTACAATATTTTTTCCAATATCATGCACATCACCTTTTACAGTGGCTAGTAAAACCTTCCCTGCCGAAACAAGCTTACCTGCATTTTCCTGCTCCATATAAGGTAACAAATAGGCTACAGCTTTTTTCATCACTCTGGCACTTTTTATCACTTGAGGTAAAAACATTTTTCCTTCTCCAAACAGTTGCCCAACTACATTCATGCCTTTCATTAGAGGCCCTTCAATAAGATGTAAAGCTTGAGAATAACTCTTCCTCAACTCTTCAACATCTTCAGAAACATACTCACTAACGCCCTTTACCAGAGCATGTTTTATACGATCTTCTGGTGATAGCTTACGCCATTCTAGTTGCCTTACTTCAGTTTGTTGTTCCCCGGTGTTTTTTATTTTTTCTGCCCATTCCACTAGGTCATCTGTAGCATTTTTATGGCTGTTAAAAATAACAGCCTCTACCTTTTGCATAAGCTGAGGTTCCACTTCATCATATACTTGTAAAAGAGCTGGATTTACAATACCCATATCTAAACCTGCTTGTATGGCATGATATAAAAAAGAGGCATGCATAGCTTCTCGCACTTGTTGATGCCCTCTGAAAGAAAAAGATAAATTGCTTATCCCTCCACTCACTTTAGCATAAGCTAAATTTTGTTTGATATACTTAATGCTTTCAATAAAATCAATCGCATAATTGGCATGTTCATCCATTCCTGTAGCGATTGTTAGCACATTGGGATCAAAAATAATATCTTCAGGTGGAAAGTTGATTTTTTTGGTGAGCAACTGATAAGCTCTATTACATATCTCTTTGCGTTTTTGTAAGCTGTCGGCCTGGCCATTCTCATCAAATGCCATCACTACTACAGCTGCACCATATTTATGAACTTTTTTAGCTTTCTCTAAAAATGCTGCTTCGCCTTCTTTTAAACTAATGGAATTAACAATAGCTTTACCTTGTACACATTTCAATCCAGCTTCAATCACTTCCCATTTTGAACTATCAATCATAATAGGCAAACGAGCTATTTCAGGCTCAGAAGCTAAAAGATTTAAGAAAGTAGTCATTTCCTCTTGTGCATCTAAAAGGGCATCATCCATACAAACATCAAGTATTTGTGCACCACCTTCCACTTGATGTAAAGCCACACTTAAAGCTTCTTCGTATTTTTTTTCACGAATAAGCCGAGCAAATTTACGACTACCAGCCACATTTGTCCGCTCCCCTATATTAATAAAATTATTTTTTTTGTTAATGCTAAGAGTTTCCAATCCGCTCAGTTCTGTTTCGTGTATATAAGGGGCAGGTATTCTTACTGTTGCCTTTGCGGCCTCTTTAGCTATTTCTTTAATATGTTCAGGAGTTGTACCACAACAACCCCCAACAATATTAGCAAAACCATTATCTAGAAAATCATGAATATGAGCACCCATTTTTTCTGGGCTTTCGTCATACTCCCCAAATTGATTTGGTAATCCTGCATTGGGATATACACTAACAGGAAAATGGCTTTTTTGAGCTAAATCGGCCAAATAGGGGCGCATTTGTTCAGCTCCTAAAGAACAGTTCAATCCAATACTTAAAATATCAATATGCGAAAGTGAATTATAAAAAGCTTCCACTGTTTGCCCACTTAATGTGCGACCACTATTATCGGTAATAGTTCCGCTTATCATGACCGGAATTCGTTTACCTTCATCCTTAAAGAGCTCTTCCATAGCCCATAATGCTGCCTTTGCATTTAAGGTATCGAAAATGGTTTCTAGTAAAAACACATGAACCCCTCCTTGCATAAGAGCTTTAGCCTGTTGATAATAGGTTTTTTTCATATCATCAAAACTCACTGCACGAAAAGCGGGATTATTTACATCAGGCGAAAGGCTGGTTGTTTTGCTAGTAGGTCCAATAGCCCCTGCTACAAAACGAGGTTTCTCTGGATTCTTTACAGTAAAATCATCAGCGGCTCTACATGCGATTTTTGCGGCAGCTATATTAATCTTCTCCACTAAATGTTCCATTCCGTAATCTGCCATAGAAATACCAGTAGCATTAAAAGTATTAGTTTCCAGAATATCAGCACCTGCATCTAAGTACGCTCTATGAATATCCTCTATAATTTGTGCTTGAGTTAAACAAAGCAAATCATTATTACCCTTTAAATTTATAGGCCAATGAGCAAATTCTTCCCCCCTATAATCCTCTTCGCTAAGCTTATAGCGCTGAATCATAGTGCCCATAGCACCATCGAGGACCAGCACTCTTTTCTTTAATTCTTCTTTTATATCCATAATGAATATTTTGGCTTGTTGTAAATAATGTTCAACCACTTATGGTGAGATCTTGAAAAGCTCCATCAAAAGTATAATAGTATGTGTAGAAATACTTTTCTACTCCATTAACTAAAAAAACAAAATTTATAAAACATGGCAACAAGCTTTTAATTTATCATCTTTCGGGATTTTCCCGAAATCAGGTATTGGCACCTTGCTATTAGAAGCAGGTTGCCAGAGTTTCATAGAGCCTGATCTCTTCACTCTTCTTTATAAATCAAACATGCCTTAGATGATTAAGAAAGGATATTTGAATTTTATGCAAAGGTATAAAAAAATGGTGTATTTAATATTTGCATTAATTAATTATTAAAAAAACACACCAAAATAAACAGAATTCACATTATTTTATGTTGAATATTCGAATAAGAAATAATTTTTTGTAATTTAGCCGCTGTTACGCAAAGAAAATTATTCTTTGCTCCTTTTGGAGAGGTGACCGAGTGGCTGAAGGTGCACGCCTGGAAAGCGTGTGTACGCCACAAGCGTACCGAGGGTTCGAATCCCTCTCTCTCCGCAGACAATGAAAAAAAATGAAGTAAAAATAAATATTGAAGTTCTGTAAATAAATTTTTTTAAATTATGAAAAAACTAATTGCATTATTAACAGTAGCCGGAATGCTAAGCTTTGGTTTGTTTACCAGCGTTTATGCACAAGAAGATGTTGAGTCTAACGCTACAAATGACACGGTAGCTACCGAACAGGTAGCCGAGGAGATAGCGGAAGAGGTAACCGCTACATTGGAAGAACCTATTGAAGAGAATAAAGGTTTCCACCAAGTATTAAAAGAACAATTTATTGCTGGTGGTGCTGGCTTTATGGGAATTGTATTATTAGCTCTTATTTTTGGTTTGGCTATTTCTATTGAGAGAATCATTTATTTGAATCTTTCTACTACCAATACTAAAAAGTTGCTTAACAAAGCAGAAACAGCTCTTAATGATGGCGGTATTGATGCAGCAAAAGATGTTTGCAAAAACACTAGTGGTCCGGTAGCTTCTATTTTCTGGGAAGGCTTAAACAAATACGACGAAGGTATTGACGTGGTTGAAAAATCAATTGTTGCTCTTGGTGGTGTATTGATGGGTCGCTTAGAAAAAGGATTAAGTTGGGTTGCCTTATTTATTGCATTAGCTCCTATGCTTGGTTTCATGGGTACTGTAATTGGTATGATTGGTGCCTTTGCTGATATAGCTGCTGCTGGTAATATTTCAGCAACTGTTGTTGCATCTGGTATTCAAGTAGCTCTTTTAACTACAGTATTTGGTTTGATTGTAGCTATTATCTTGCAGATTTTTTACAATTATTTGGTTGCTAAAATCGATTCTATCGTTAATGATATGGAAGACAGCACTATCGATTTCATAGATATTTTAACACATTACAAAGCTGGTAAATAATAGTATTATGGATAATATATTAAAGAAAGCATTTTATTTTGTTTCTCTTATTCTGATTGTTATTGCAACAGCTTATCAGGTTGCAGTTCTGTATCAGGGTAAAGAAGTAACTGATGGTGTGCTAGATGGGTATTTCTACGTGGCTTACATTGCCTTTGGAATTTCCGTATTCTTTGCACTACTCTTCCCCATTATTCAAATGGCATCTAATCCTAAAGGAGCAGTTCGTGCTCTAATAGCCGTAGGTATAGTGGTTGTAATTTGGTTTATATCCGCTGCTTTTTCTGGTAATGAATTTTCAGCTGATCAACTTGAAAAAATGAAAGTTACAGCAGAAACTTCTGTTTTGGTTGGTACTGGATTAATTTATACTTATATTATATTTGGATTAGCTATTTTGTCTATCATTTATGCTAGCGTATCCAATTTATTTAAATAAAAACAAGAATCATGGCAAGAAAAACACCCGAATTTAGTGCAAGCTCGATGGCAGATATTGCTTTCTTGCTCTTGATCTTCTTTTTGGTAACTACTACTATGGATGTTACCACTGGTATCAATAGGATATTGCCACCACCACCCGACCCTACTGTGAAGCCTCCGGATATTAAAGATAGAAATATCATGAATATTTTAGTGAGTAGAAGCGATAGATTAATGGTGAATGGTAAAGGAATGGAATTAAGTTCATTGAAAGATGAAGTTAAAGGGTTTATGATTCCTCATTTTCCAGATGATGAAAATTTCCCTGAAACCAAATTGGTAGAGATTGAACTTTTAGGAGCTACACATAGAAGCAGAGGTATTATTTCATTGAAAAATGACCGTGGTACTTCCTACGATATGTATATTCAAATTCAAGATGAGCTGGCTCAAGCTTTTACTGAATTACGTAATGAATTTTCACAACGTAAATTTGGTAAGAATTATGCAGATTTACCCGAGGACAAGGCTAAAGCCGTTTCTAAAGCTATTCCTGTTCCGGTTTCTGAAGCTGAACCAGAAGATGTTGGTGGTAAATAATTAAAAGGAAGATAATATGTCAAGATTTAAGAAAAAAGGAGATAAAGAAACTCCAGGAATATCAACGGCTTCGTTGCCCGATATTATTTTTATGCTTTTATTCTTCTTTATGGTAACTACTGTAATGCGCGAAACAGAGTTGTTGGTAAAAATTAATCCTCCATCAGCCGTGGAAGTGCTCAAATTAGAGAGAAAAGACTTGGTTAGCTTTATATATATTGGTGAACCCGTTAAAACTAAATTGGGTACTAATGCACGTATTCAATTGAATGATGCATTTGCTACAGTAGATGATATTTCAGAGTTTATTGTGCTAGAAAGAGAAGCTCGTGACGAAGCTGATCGTAAATTTCTAACTACTTCATTAAAAGTTGATAAAGGCACAAAAATGGGTGTCGTATCAGATATCAAGCAGGAGTTAAGAAAAGCTGGTGCTTTTAAAATAAACTATTCCGTTACTGAAAAAAGAAAAGATTAATAGTGCATAATACTATGCATACAAAAACCGTAATTCTTTCGAATTACGGTTTTTTTTACACCTAAAATTATTGCTCAGTAAATTTTTATTCTGAACGAATCTGAAATACTAATTTTAAATTATGCTCTCCCGCCATTGATGAGTCAAACTTCTTTATTTTTTGACCATTAAGTTGAGTAATCACGTTTTGATATAATTTTTTACAACAATCGTGATTTGTTTCAATAACTTTTATGGTTCCATCTTCTAAAATATTAAGATGCACCCATACCGTTCCTTCAAAACCCTGCTCACTTGCCTGAGCCGGATATTTAATTGTTTTCTGAATAGCTTCCTTAAAAGTTACTGTTTTGGCATCTACCGCACTTGGGAAAATAATAAGGCCAAAAAGAAATAATCCTGCTAATAATATTGTTCTTGTTTTCATGATGTGTTAGTTTTAGTTATTCAATAACTGATTAGTCAATATTATGCCACAATTTATATCTAGCTGATAATATGAAGGATAGCGGAATATCTATTCTTTTTGAAAGAAGATATTTGTGCTGTTTCTGTACGAAATAATGTCCGAATATGAACATCCGTTATTATTTTAACAGTCTGTTATATATCAGAGTATCAATTGTTTAAAAATGTTAAAAAAGCAGTTGGTACTGTAACAATTTATGGCCTTCTTCGTCAGATGTTAAGTTGAAGATGAAAACGATCTGCTTAGGGTTTATTTTTTATTAAAAAGGCCTTATAGTTCTTTATAGAAGTGGATTCCTTTCTCATCTAGTTTCATCTGAACTGGATAAACCTCTACTCCCGCTTCCTTAGCCACTTGAAGTAGATTGCTATATTCAGGATCAATATGATGAGCAATACCAAAAAACTCCACATCAGATCTTTGAATAATATAAATCATAGCAGCTCTATGACCCTGTTTTTTAATCTCCATAAGTGTTTTTAAATGCTTTTGCCCTCTAGTAGTTACTGCATCCGGAAACAGAGCCCATTCCCCTTCTTTCATACTCACATTTTTCACTTCCATCCAAACCTCTATCCCGTTTATATCTATACCAAAAAAATCTAGGCGGCTATTCCTAATTTTTACTTCTGACTTTAGCTGTTGTAAGTTTTGAAGCCCTACAATTTTATTGGCAAGCACAATCTCTTTAGCTACTTTATTAGCATTTGTAGTATTTACACCTGCCCAAGCCTTATTGATAAAAATCATCTCCCAAGTATATTTGGTCTTTCTGTTTGGATTATCTGAAGGCGAAATCAAAACAGGCGCCCCTTTTTCAATAACCGATTTCATACTTCCAGTATTGGTACAATGGGCTATAACTATTTCTCCATTTTCCAGCTCTATATCAGCTAAAAAACGTTTGTAACGCCTTAATAGTTTTCCTTTGATCAATTTATTCAATTGCATACTAAGAGGATTAAAAATAGTGCAGGGATCTTGTAATTACTATTGAGCAAAAAAAGTGCTTGCCCCACAATAAATGAAACAAGCACTTGCATTTTATTCAATACATTTATTTTCTAATAATGAACCTTTTATTTACAGTATTTGATTGACTATGGATACTTAAAAAGTAAACACCATCGGCCAAATGACTCAAATTAAAATCCATTTGTTGTTGTATCTCAGATATATCATAGCTGGCTACAATCTCCCCTAAGCTATTATGAATTGTTAGTTGTTGAATTTTATTTATTTGCTCTAATTCCAATTTAAATAATCCATTATTTGGATTAGGCATCAACTGTATATCTTGCTCTGCCAATTCATCTACTCCTGTGCAGTCTTTGAAATGAATATTTATATCTTCATTAGCAAAACATCCTGTTGGGTTTGTTACTTCTACCGAGATATTTACATCTCCATTATCATCAGCTAAGGATTCATCTACTTCAATAGTTTGAGTTGTTTCTCCTGTTGACCAAAGATAAGTTGATCCTTCACTTTGAGCATCTAATGAATAAACCATATGATTACAAATTGTAGTATCCTGGCCTAAATCAACATTTGGAGATTCTTTTACAGAAATGGCAGCACTTCCTTCTCCATCACCATTACAGCCATTATCATCAATAATAGAAGTAAATTGTAATTCCATACTATGAAGAGGAGCAATAAATTCTACAGTTTCATTGGCTTCATCAACTTCAAAAATCTGTTCTTCATCAGCACCATCGCCCAGTGTTACTATCCAAGGAGCAATACCTGTTAGTTCCAGATTCACTTCAACAATATCACCAGCACAAAGTTCTACACTCTCTGCAGACAGTAATCCTGTTGGTAGTTCGTTTACAATTACTTGAGCCGATCCATTGGCGAAACCATTACAACTGTTAACATCACTAATATTCATCAAAGTATAATTAACGGTATGGGTAGGATTTACCATAATCTCATAAGGGCTGGAATCGATATCTACAAATATCTCGGCACCATCATCGTCCATAATCTCCACTGTCCAAGGTGCATTTCCTGTTAGTTCCAGACTTAGCATCACCTCTACACCAGCACAAGTTTCTGCATCATCAGTAAAGGCAACTGTAGCTTGCTCAAAAACATTTAAAATGAGCGCTTCTGAAACAGCACTTTCTCCACAGGCATTGTAAGCCATCGCACTTAATTGGGCTTCTCCGTTAAATCCTTCATTAAAACTTAGGTATGCATTATTGCCATTTATTACTATTGTAGCAGCACTTTCTGGAGAAATATACCACTCATAACTATAGGTTTCATTATCTAGGGTATATACCATATCTTGAGATAGATAACATATTTCTGTAGCTCCTTGAGGTACTTCAGGTTGTACAGGGTTATCAACAATACGAAGGGTCATAGTATTGCTTACTGTATGATCACCACCAATTACTGTAAGTGTAAGATCTACTTGTTCATTACTCACATCATTAGCTCCCACTGTATAAACCGGATCAAATATATTAATATCGGAGAAGATTCCATCACCTGTGGTGCTCCATTCATAGCTATCAAAATCAGAGGCAGAACCACTAAGTTGATAAGAATCTTCAGTGTTACAGATCTCTGCATCATCACCAGCATTGGATGATGGCATCAGCATTGGGGGAAAGATAATAAAATCAACCCAAGCGCAATCTTGTCCATTGCTTACAGATCCATCTTTACTATAAGTCCATTTAAAAATATGTGTTCCTGCTGCCACATCGTAACTAGCTTCTGTCCAGCTTACTTCACCATCCCAGCTGCCTTTTTCACTACCATCGATATAAAATTTAAGTTTATCATAACCTGATTCGGAGCTCACTTTATAAAAGAAACTGATATGATCATCTACAGAAGATTCATAATTAAGAACCAAACTAACTTGCTGGCCATCACCAATATCCTCTGAGCGTGCACTGTTATCACCTTCATAAGCCTCAGAGTTGTCGATTATCCATTCAGCACTGCCCGCAAATTGCCAATCAAATTGCGAAAAGTCACCGGTTTCCCAATCTTCCACTATTAAACCTACCGAGAAATAAAACTCTTTATTAGCAGTGTATTCTCCTGCTTCAACGTTATTAATAATATCTATCACTGTTCCTATAGGAGTATCTTCATCTGTAGACACTTCAAATTCGGCAATAATCATTTCCTGTCCATCAATAACATCAAAGGAAAACTCAGCAGTATTTATTATCAAATATTCAGAAGAAGAAATAATCTCTGCTAATCCTGCTACAGTAGCACTATGACCTGTATTTTCAATTTCAATACTAATAATGGCATCTTCACCAGCATCAACTCTTCCATTACCATTACCATTAACTTCTTCAACATCCATACTTAAAATCTCCAATTCAGGAGCATAAGCTTTAATAGAAAAGGAACTTTCCCATATATCCGTACCATTTGTTGCTACAAAACCGAAAGAGATATTGTGATTATCCGGAATAAAATCGTTAATACTAAAAGCAAAAGCTCCAACATGAGTGACTTCCTCATTTACATCAATATCACCAAAGTTTTCATCAGAGTCTGTAATACTTATATATTCATCATCACTAGTGATACTTACAGTTACATCAGAAGCCAATTCCGTACCCAAGTTTGTAATACTAAAATCGAGTAAAATATCTTCACTATAATCGGCTAAACCATTATTGTTTCCAGCTGCATCATCAATTTCTATACCTGATTTTACAATATATGGACCATCAGGGGCAATCACTTGGATACTTCCCTCGTGACGAAAATAATTTTGTTTAGTGACCACTACTTTAATAATAGTTCCCGGATCTTGTACTTGGAAATTAATATCAATTGCTGTACCAGTTCCTTCACCAACACCAATAAGCTCACCATCCACTGAAAAAGCAATTAATGCACCTTCTTCTGCCTGAACCTCTATCACATCTGGACCGCTAATCACCACATCGCTATAAGCGATATCCATTTCTTGAGGCACTTCGGTAAAAACAATATTAAAAGCATCGCCATGGTGATGAAATAAACGATAGGTAACCTGTTTGGATTCCTCATTATAAGGCCAGTTAGTATAAGAAAGGAAATATTTACCAGAAGCACTACCAAAAGCAGGGCGAAATTCTCTTTCCGGAATTAGATTACCTCCATAATCCGGCATAAAATCAGGCCACATATTGTCATACATTCCCCATACGAAAGCATCATTAACAAAAGAATATGACACTTGTGAAGCAGCTGTTAAACTTAGAGCTCCACCGTTGTCATATCTGTGAAATTTCTCTGCAAAGCACTCACCCGAAACATCAAAACGACCTGTTAAACAATTAATAGAAAAAATATGACTCAACTCATCTACATTATTTAACTGATTAATATGCGACATTTGAAAAGCAGGTTCTCCCCAACCACTTTCGGATCCATGATCACGGTGTTGCAAAATAAAAGCTCCATCATTTAAAGCATTTACTACATCAGATGCTGAACCACCTGTCCATCCACCTAATTCACTAGGTGATGCAGGAATATAGCCTCGACCAGTGGGGCCAAAATAACTAACTACTTGATTTGTATTTTGAGCAGTAGACCAAGGGTCAACATTAGGATTTCCACCATAAACAGCATTAATTCTTACAGGCTCTTTACCCAAAACATTAAGCATATATCCTCCTACTGTCTCAGAACATATTTGAAACCAACGTTCGGTTTGCCAACCTAATGCAGTAATTGGTTTATTATAAAAATCTTCATTTACCGGAGGATTACGTTCATATTCAATAAATTTGTGCACCATTATTTCAAATTCATTGGCATCACGACCAGTCATACGAGCAAAAACAAAATCTGGCAAATCATTACCAGTATAATCTGCATAATAATTATCTGTGATATAATTTCCTTGATATGGATGCGGATATGTTTTAGATGTAATGGTATTATCATTACTACCATAATCAGCCATCAATAATACGCCGGCAGGAACAGGATCATATGTTTCATAAACCTCATTTACGAAATTTTTAATATTATCTAAAGAGTTGCCTCCAATTTCATCAAGTGTTACAATTTTTGTATCAATACCTTGTTCTGTTCTAAACAATTTTATGGAGTCTGCCCAAGGGAGAAAATCATCATTATTTGGAACAATGATTAAATAATCACATCCATTTTCATCTTTTGATGAACTTGCTTGTTTACTATAATCAATTATTGGAATATCTTGAGTATTCAAAACCAAATCGTCTAGTATTTGATCCCAATATCTACTACGGAAACGATTTTGACCATAAGATCCATCACCACCTAATATTTGCACTTCTATCTCAATATTCTTACGAACGACTAGCTCTTTAGTTATAGGATTGTATTGAAATGGACTGATGCTAATCATAGCTAAGGTCATACCTCGAACTTCGGTTGTTGTGCTTTGATAAACATCTGTCGGGAAAAAAGCATTTTTTTGATAAGCACTACCTTTTACTGCAGGAATAGCCTCTTCGGTATCAAAAGGAATAGCAGCTGCAGGTGCAATATCAATATTTTGATAGCTTACTATTTCTTCGCTGAGGATATTAATTTTTGCCTGTGCTCCATTTGGAATTAATATATAACGTCCTACAGATTGCAAGTCTGGAGCCCCTTCAGAAGCAGGAATAATAGAAAGGCCATACTGGAGCTGTTTCATATTCTCCCCTTCCACTTCAATATCGGTTAATTGAAAATTATGAATAGCATGTTTTAAGATAACAGCAGATTTACTACTACTTTCTATTTGAAAACCTTGGGATTGTTCATTTTCCTCATACACAAAGCTTTGTGCATTAATGGTATTTATACTAAAAAGTATTGCTAAAAATAATACTAGCTTGGTTGGTAAATAAGATCTCATTGTATTACAATTTGGTTATTATAAATTTTTCGCTAAAGTAATAAACTCCTTGAATACTAGGAAATTAATTTTCAGATGGACATTGCTTAATGCTAATTTAGAGATTTTTTAAATAGGTAGTATTAGTTCAAGTTCAGCCTTGCTATTGACCCTATCCTATAATCAGGCTTCTAATCGACAATAGATAATTAGGAGTCTGCTCAAGAATGGACTGAGTTCAAGCCCAAAAAATGCTCCGAAATCCTATCAAATTTTGATTTTTGTTCTGATGTTTTGTTTTTCTAATACTAAACTTTTAAAGTTAATAGTAGCAATGGTAGTATGCCCATCATTTTGCAAAATAGCGGAGCTACTACTCACATTTTTAATTTCCTTTGGCACATTTATTATGCAAACATAATTCACATAGGATAAAAGATCTTCGGAAGGTAACTTAGCCATTAAATTCTTATCTCTGATTATTTTTTGGATATATGGATTTAAGTTCGGCCGCACAATTTTATTAGATTTTACTTTTAAGAATTTCTTGATAAAAACATTGGGTTTAATATTTGCTAAACTGTAAATAGCATTATTTAATGCTTCTTCGTCTGCAAAATCAAAACTAATATAGAACTTCAAATCTTTAGGATTCACAATTTTATATACATGGCTTATTCCTTCTTGTTTCTTAAGCTTATTGAGGGTTCTGTCTAATTTTTTTATATCGGTTTCGGCAAAATTAAAATTGTTTCCTCTATTTAAAAACTGGCTAAAACCTCCTAATCCCCCAGTTTCCAATCGTATTTCATAATGACCACTGAGATCATCATTAATAGAAATTTCTTCAATCAAATCGACGCAAGAACTTAAAAAGAAACTCGCTAAAAATAGGCTTAGAAGTAATAAATAATTTTTAAACATAGGTGTATTTTTCTTATTTAAAAGACCTGTTCAGCTTTGAATGCTCAACAGGTCTTATTTTAGATCCAATTCGAATTAATAGGCAGTAATTATCGTAATTCTATATTTGTACTCCCAATTTCTTCAGTATCGGCAAAAACAGTAATCTCATAAATGCCATTTTGAAGCTCCGTATTTTCATATTTCTTTACCCATCGTAAACAAAGAGGACGAGCTTCATTATCATAATCTACACTTTCATAAATAGAATATTGTATTTGCTCACCTCTATATTCAAAAACATATTCCTCAGCAACACCAGGAGTAAGAATTTTATTATCCGGACGGGCAATCCTAACATATACTTCTTTTTGTCCAGGCTCTATAACTATATTTTCACTTAAAGTAAAGCAAACTTCAATAATACTTGTTCTACGTGCTTTATCTGTGTCTTTTTCTTTACCAGATCGTTTCAAATAAATAGATTTAGCTTTCATATTATATGCTTTCAAAACACTTGCTTCCTCTATTTTATCATCAAGTTGCGCTTTTTCCTTTTTCAAATTTCTATTGGTGGCTACTTCGTCGTTATATCTGGCTTTTATTTCTTTGTTTTCTTCTACCAGCTCAGTATTCACCGTGTATAAAGAATCCATTTGACTCACATAAGTACGAGCTACTTCTCTTAGTTTATCCAGTTTTTTCTTCACCTTACGGTATTCCCATTTATAATTGAGCAAACTTTTTATTTCTTCTGCATGAGCAACAATTAGGCTGTCTTTTACAATTAAGCTATCACTCAACTCACCATATTCGAGTTTTATATTTTCGTGCTCAATCATTAATGAATCTAAATCAGCTTCTAGCTCTGCTTTCATCATTGCTTTTTCCTCGGCCAATTGACTATACTCTTTATTTATAGTAATGCTATTCCAGACAAAATATCCGGCAATAAGAGCTACGACAACTATGATAACAATCCAAATAATTGGATTTTTCTTCTCTTCTTTTTTCTGCTGTGGGATAACAGGATTTATCTTTTCTTCCATATATATTTTGTGCTTGTTTTATGTATAACTATATATTGTTCTAAATATTTTACAAAGATACAGATACTTAACAATTTATAACATATCTTATTCAATATTTATTTTTTTTGATCTGAACTTGCTATCGGAATAGATTATCCAGCGAATCCATCAGTTCTTGCTCATCGTTTTGATGAAAAACAACTTGAATAGGAACATAATAAACAGGCAAATCTTCCAAAAGGTTTTTAGCATCACAAACTAGTAGCCTTTGGGCATCCTTTTCGGTGGTTACTATCATTTTATTACTGGTAAACTGCTCTTCGTATGTCTTTTTAATTAACTGGCAATCTGACTCTTTATATTCATGGTGATCCGGAAAAGAAAGCACTACTAAATCTGTACATAATCTTTGTAAATACTCTTGTAATGGATAAGAATTAGCAATCCCTGCAAATAGTACAATGGTTGAAACATTTGGAGTATGGTCTAAAACCTGTCCACTTTGCCAACAGACAAAACCTTCGTATTTAATTTTTGAGAATAGAAGCTTTTGATAAGGTTCCAAATGTAATTCATCAATAAAACGACGACGTGTAATAGGAGAAAGCACCACTGGTGTTTTAGTTACTATAACAATATCGGCTCTTTTAGATCCTCTGCGGAACTCCCTTAAGCTTCCACTGGGAGCTACAAAATCTTGATGAAACATTTTATGATAATCCGTTAATAAAATAGAAAGATCCGGTTTTATCCATCTATGTTGAAAAGCATCATCTAAAATAACAGTGTCCAAATCATCATATAAATCCATTAGTTTTTTAACACCACGGTTTCTGTTTTCATCCACTGCCACTACTATATCATCAAATTTACTATAATACTGCATAGGTTCATCACCAATGCTATTGGCATCAGCATTACCGTTGGCCACAATAAAACCTTTTGTTTTTCTTCCGTAACCTCTTGATAAAGTTGCTATTTTAAATCTGGTTTTAAGTATCCATATCAGACCTTCTACATGAGGTGTTTTTCCTGTGCCTCCCATGCTCAAATTACCTACAGATATTACAGGAATAGGATGTTTTTTTTCTCTAAAAATACCCATATCAAAAAGAATATTCCTAATAAAAGTAATCAATCCATAGACAATGGAAACAGGTAATAATATGATTTTTTTAATATCCACCCAAAAAACTTCTCAATAATTTATATTGATAATTGTTAAATCATCATACGTAGATATTAACAAATAGTTCGGTTTTTGTGTATGAATATGCCCCAAAGAAAAATGAAAAGCGTATTTTTGTATAAAAAATATTCTATGAAGTTACATCAAATTCTAGAAAGTTTACAAGAATGGGCTCCTTTTTCCTATCAGGATTCCTATGATAATTCAGGTTTACTAGTAGGTTCGGCAAATGCTGAAATTCATAAAACACTGATTAGTCTTGATATCACTGAAGAAGTAATGCAAGAAGCTGTTAAAGGTGGTTTTGATTTAATCATCAGCCATCACCCCATTATTTTTCAAGGTTTTAAAAGCTTAACAGGTAAGACGCCAGAAGAAAAAATTGTGATAGCTGCCATTAAGAATAATATTGCTATTATAGCCATGCATACCAATTTAGATAATATATCTGAAGGGGTTAGTTATAAATTGAGTCAGGTTTTGGGTTTGCAAAATCAGCAAATCCTATCTCCAAAAAAAGATCTGTTACGAAAATTAGTGGTTTTTATACCCAATTCTCATCTGGATAGCGTTCGGCAGGCTGTTTTTAATGCAGGAGCAGGTAAAATTGGTCACTACGATCAGTGCAGCTTTGGAAGTGAAGGTGTTGGAACTTTTAGAGCTGGAGAAAACACTCAAGCTTTTGTGGGAAAGAAGATGGAGTTTCATCAGGAAAAAGAAGTACGTTTCGAAAGTGTTTTCCCTGTTCAATTAGAAAGGAAAGTAATTAAAGCTTTATTAAATACACATCCCTACGAAGAAGTTGCATACGATATATTCACACTTAATAATTCACATTCTAAAGTAGGAGCTGGTATTATTGCAGAAATGCCAGAAGCTATCAGCGAAACTGCATTTCTCAAACTTCTTAAAAACAAAGTAAATCCTTTTCAAATCCGACACACTGCATTTCGTGAAAAAAAGATAAAAAAAGTAGCTCTTTGTGGAGGCTCTGGTAGTTTTTTAATTGATACTGCTAAAGCTGCAAATGCAGATATTTTTATTACAGGAGATGTTAAATATCATGATTTTTTTAAAGCAACAAAACATATGATTATTGCCGATGTGGGACACTATGAAAGCGAACAATTTACAAAAGAACTAATACATGATTTTCTTATCAAAAAATTTACTAATTTTGCAGTCCAAATTTCGGAGCATCAGACAAATCCGATAAAATACTTTTAGCAATAGAATAAATAATATTATATGGCAAGGAAAAAAAAGCTGGCAGCAGAAGAGGTTGTAGTAGTAGAATATACTAAAACAGAAGAAGAATTAAAAAATGAAAAAAGGCTCACTGCTCTTTATTCATTACAATTAATTGACTCTCAGATTGATAAGATAAGAATAATTAGAGGAGAACTTCCTCTTGAAGTTGAAGATTTAGAAGATGAGATTGCTGGTTTAGACACTAGAATTGAGAATTCTCTTCAAGAAACGCAGGATTTAGAGAAACGTATCACTGAAAAAAATTCTTCAATAGTTGAAAGCCAGGCTTTGATAAAAAGATATGATGAGCAGCAAATGAATGTTCGTAATAATCGTGAATACGACAGTTTATCAAAAGAAAAAGAATATCAAAATTTAGAAATTCAGTTGGCAGAGAAAAGAATTAAAGAGTTTGCTGAAGAATTAGATGGCAAAAAAGCTAAAACGGAACAAGCTAAAGGAATGCTTGAACAAGGTCATAAGAATTTAGAATTGAAAAAGTCTGAATTAGATGATATTATCAAAGAAACTCAAGTAGAAGAAAAGGAATTGGCAGTGAAATCAGAAAAGTTTGAAAAAGACATTGAAGGTAGATTGCTAAAAGCCTATAAAAGAATCAGAGGTAATGCACGAAATGGTCTTTCTGTAGCTCCTATTGAAAGAGATGCTTGTGGCGGTTGTTTTAATAAAATACCACCTCAGCACCAATTAGAGATTAAAACTCATAAAAAAATTATTGTTTGTGAGTACTGCGGTAGAATACTTATTGATCAAACTTTAGCTGAATCAATAAAAGTATAAAAAAACAGATTGCTCTTGTTAAAAGAGTTAAAAAAATGTGATTAAGCCATTGAAGTAAATTCTTCAATGGCTTTTTTAGTATTTTCGTCGAAATATTTATTATCCTAACAAACCATATTATGAAAAAATTTATATTATTTTTAATCTTAGCTTCAGCATCTATAACATATGCTCAGGCACCTTATAACACAAATATTGATGGAAAATGTAGCCATCAAAGTCAATTTGAAAATCAGCATAAAGAGCTAAGAGATGTTAGCCATGTTGCCGACACCTACCATATGAGCTTTCTTCATCTGAATTTGGAAGTTAATAGCGGAAATACCTCAGTTGGAGGATCTGCGCTTATGCATGCACAAGTTCTATCGGAAACCCTTGACACTATTTATTTGGAGCTCAATCAAAGTCTTATTTTAGATTCTATGCGCTTTAATGGTGAGCTGATGACACCTACTTTTGAAGATTCTGAAATTTTTATAGTAGTTGATGAAATGAATCAGGGAGATAATATCAACCTGATCACTTATTATCATGGTTCTTCTTCATCTGGAGGGTTTTTTAGTGGTGTAACATCCGATTATAATTATACCTACGGTAAAAGTGTAACATGGACACTCTCCGAGCCTTTTTCTGCAAGGGATTGGTTTCCTGTTCGCCAGAATTTAAATGATAAAATTGATAGCGTAT
>JAOZUW010000033.1:0-18613 GCA_029938465.1 Bacteroidales bacterium
TGATGCCAACCAACATATGCGCCATTCAGCCTATGCTGATTTTGCTGCTCAAACCCGAATGTCACTACTAGATTCATTAGGATTACCCGCAAATATTTTTCTTAAAAATAACCGAGGCCCTATCTTGTTTAGAGAAGAACTCATTTATCTAAAAGAAATCAATATGAGTGAAAGAATCAGTGTAAGTTGCGAATTAGTAAAATGTAAACAAGACGGTTCCAAATGGACCATCAAACATCAGATTTTTAATAGCCAACAAAAGCTTTCTGCCATTATTACTGTTGATGGTGCATGGATAGATTTACACAAAAGAAAAATTGCTGGTCTACCAGAAAATATACTTCATCTGTTTATGGAAATTCCTAAAAGTGATAATTTTGTTGAGGAATATTAGATCCTTTATTTGATCGCTAAGTATGTCTAAAAAGTACTCTGGCTTTCCATGGGGAATTAGGAATAAGCAGTAAATCAAAAAAATATCCTAATGATGTTATCAGGACTGCGTCTTTTTTTTCATCACATCATACCAGAGAACTTTTTCCTCAATCTCTTGAGTTTTTAGACAATTTTTAAGTGAGTTATTTTTTTAAAAAATCTGTTTATTTATATGCTTTTATTTCTACACCCTTAAGCTATATCTTCTATAACATTGAATGCTATAGAAGTATTTTTAGCGAACTTAATTACTTATTAAAATATTATTCTGAAATAATAGGTAAAAACATGTTATCACCTATTATTTGCTTCTCAAAGCAATTCTAATATCTAGATGATTTTCAACTATATACACATAATTAATGTTATAAATATCAACAATTCACCTATTACAGAAGATACTAGTTATAATTATAAAATGTTAAGGAGTATATAGAAATTAGAAAGGAGGAGTGAAACCATAGAATTTTAAACATTAATGGTATAAACAAAATACCTTCGATCCTGTTCGTTTCTTTTCCGGACTAAGAGGTCTTTGCCGTATTGTTGTTTCCAAAAATAATTTACATCCTTAATAATTTTGGATCGTTTTACACGGCGAACATCATCATTCATTTGGTCTATCTGGAGAATAATATCCAATTCATTAACACTAAGAGTTGACGATTTACTGGCTTTTAACTGCTTAATAATAGTCAGGAGTGAATCATCCTCCAGGTGATTGTTCTTTTTATAATGATATATATATAGGTATATGAATACTAAGATTAGGATAATGAGCCCTAAAGGGATTAGATATATATATAAATTAGATTTTGGAGAAAAAGAAACTGTAGCCACTAAATAATCTTCGGCTATACCTTCTTCAATATCAAAATATATCAGTTTGGCTGCCTCTCGGGTTTGAAAAACAATCTGCTTTTGAAAAGCATAAGTAAAGGGAGACTTTTCTGTTTGAATAAGAATACTGGAGGTAAAGAAATAAATCTTTCTTTCTATCTTATCAAAGATAAATATGCCGTAAAAACCATCATACAGACCCAACATGGTAGAATAATTTGTAAACTCCGTATTTATAAGCCTTTGTATCAAATCAGGTTTATCCTTCCAATGAATTTGTAATTTATGCCATTTTTTTTCAGAGAGGCTTGAATAATACCCATTATACTCTTGTTCAAGAAAAACGGATGTTGCTTCATTCACATAGACTCCAAAAAGTTGAAAAATAGTATCTCCCACAGTGCCTTGTATTAATCCATGATAATTAAAAGGCATATTTTCAATGATCACCATCTCCCAACTATCATCCTGAAGATTAAAGCAAAGTAATTGGCTATGCATATGATACAAACCATAACCACCAAGGGAATATATTTTATTTTGATCTATCCATTTAAAAGCGCCATAATTATATCCAAAATACTTGGAAGCACTCAAATTATGCCATCCACTATCCTGCCATAAATAAACATCAAAAAAACCGTTTCTTAAAGCAAGAATAGAATCGTTTTTGGGAAATACCTCATAAAATTCATCCTCACGCCAATCTAATGCAGGTAATTGTTTCAGCATTTGCATACTTAATACGGGAGGTAAAAAGGAAGTGTCTTTTATTTCTTGTAGCCTTTTTACATCTATCCTAAGTTTAAAATCCTGTGAGTAGCTGGTAAATGAAAAAGAAATAATAAATGCGATAATTAGAAATCTCTTCATATAAATTCATTTGGGAAATTAATGCAATTTACAAAATAATCACATACAGCTAAATGTAAAAATTATTTTTTAGGAAAATTTCTGAATATTCCATATAGATAATAAAAAGTAAAAATGGCTTTAATCCTTTTTTAAAAATATATCAGTTAATTATATTAACTTATGTTTTAGATAAGACTACATCTCCCCTATCTGATGTTGACTATATATTTCCCATTTATCAATAACAGCAGCCATATCTTGTGGTAATTCAGAATCAAAAAATAGCTCTTTGCCCGTACCTGGATGTATAAAACCTATAGATTTGGCATGCAAAGCTTGACGTGGCATTAGTTTAAAGCAATTATTTACAAATTGGCGGTATTTAGTAAAAGTAGTTCCTTTTAAAATCCGATCACCACCATAACGAGCATCGCTAAATAATGGATGATTGATATAACGCATATGAGCCCTAATCTGGTGAGTACGACCTGTTTCTAGCTGGCATTCCACTAGACTTACATAACCAAAGCGACGCAATAAACGATAATGAGTAATGGCATCACGCCCCTGCTCACCATCAGGGAACACCGTCATTTGAAGGCGATTAGATGGGTTTCGACCAATATTTCCTTCTATAGTTCCTTTTTCATCAGCCATATCGCCCCATACCAAAGCTTGGTATTTACGCTCGATGCTGTGATCATGAAATTGCTTTGCCAATCGAGCTTGGGCTATCTCATTTTTGGCCACTACTAAAATACCAGAAGTATCTTTATCAATGCGATGAACCAACATTGCCTCGGTAGCTTCATTTTTAGATTCAAAATAAAACTTCAATGCATTTAATAATGTACCTGTGTAGTTACCAAAACCTGGATGCACAACCATGCCAGCTTGCTTATTTACTACAATTACATCTTTATCTTCATAAACTATTTCTAAAGGAATATCTTCACCATAAATTTTAGTTTCACGAGGTGGATAGGTTAAAACTACAGTGATCACATCATTAGGCTTTACCTTATAATTGCTCTTTACTGCTTTTTCATTCACCAAAACCGTTTCAGCTTTTGTAGCTTGTTGTATTTTATTCCTAGTGGCATTCATAATTCTAGACATCAAGAATTTATCAATACGCAAAGGCTCTTGGCCTGGATCTACTTCAAACTTATAATGCTCGTATAATTCTTGGTTTTCATTCTCTTCAGATGAAGCTTCATTTATTTCTTGCTCTTCGGCCATCAATTATTTCCTCCTAATAAATTTTTGAGTACGGCTATAAGCTGAGCCCATATCCGTAAGTCGTAATAAGTATATGCCATTATCCAAAAAGGAAACATCAATAACCGATTGACCTTTTAACTGTAGCATTTTTTGTCCGGTAATATTAAAAATATCTACTTGATAATTATCCTCCAAAATATCTTCAGCTTCTATATGAAGCTGATGACCACTAACAGGATTTGGGAAAATATTAAATCCAGATATTACAGTTGGGTTTTCTTGTACTGAAGCAGTCATCTTCTCCCCAAACACCGGTCTTATCATTAAAGAACCACTATAAATACTGGGTTTCCAACCTCCTCCAATTTCATAAAACAAATACTCTTTGCTATCCAAAGCATAATCAAAACCAATGTTTAAATTTTCCGGATACAATTGTCTAAATCCGATATAAAACTCATTGGCCAAAACAATATCCGTTTCTAGATCATAGGTGTAAAAGTTATACATCCCCTCAGTAAACTCAGCTTTTACTTTTTTAGAAAAAATAAGCTCTTCCGGCTCAATGCTTTTCCATACCATAATTTCGAAATACTTATCGTTGGCTTGTGTTAGCGTTGGGTTAAAGTAAAACTGTACCTGTCGTAGCGTATCTTTTGTGTTCAATTGAAATTTCATGGCTGCTTTGGCACTTCGCACACTAAAACCATAACCGGCTTCAGGGGTACCATCGTCATAAGCGTAATAGTTGGCAAATTCCTGAAATCTTATAGCAGTATCTCCCACGCCTGTTAGACCAATATCATTGATCACATGCCTTACTTTGTAGGTTTTTTTTGTTTCATTATATATGGAAAAGAAACTAATCATTCTGGGATCACGAAAGCGAATATAATCTACAAACCCATGGGTAGAAAAAGGATCCACAAGAGCCGTTCCTCCATCATAAATAGAATCCTGATTAACACTTTGGTTAAATATTTTATATCCATAAGTAGCCGTATAAGATGTGTTATCCATATTTCTAATTATTATGCTATGGATGGTATCTTTCATGCTATTGGTAGGATCATTTCGGTATTGTCGGTATGGCATAGATTGATATCGTTTAATCATAGTTGGAGGTTGATTTACAAAAGCGATTTTTCTGTAACTACTATCCGTGATGGTTCTATCTCTATCTATCCATATTAAATCAATATTCCAATGATCGGCATTACTTTGCCAATCGGGCTGACTACTCCCTGCCATGCTAGCCAAATTATGAAAACGGAAGCGAAAACCCTTATGAAAGAATTTAGCACTATCTTTTAAAGGAATAAATACTTGCTTAAAAAAAGTACCATTTTCATCTACAAAATCTTCTAATGAACTTCCTTTGCTGTTCCATTTTGGATACCATTGATCCAGCACAGGAGAATAAAACTCAAGAAACAGCTTATCCTCCGCCTCTGGCGCATTTCCTCTTCCTTGAGGTTGAAAATAAAAGCTGAAATAAATACTGTCTTTTTTTAATAGTGGGCGCATTACAGGATCCTGAATACTATCTAAGCGAATAGCTTGCGAACTCAAGGTATCTGCAGGAAAAGCAAACTGACTTGCATTTTCGTGAATATGACCACTGCCATCCATAGCATCAAAAGTAGCTACACCCAGATCGGGTGGAAGGAGTTGATATTTTTTATTTACATATACATTATCACCTATCCATTTTGAAGCCTCCGGACGAAATTCCTCTTGATTAAAATCCTCAAAAAATGGTAAAAAACTTGCTTCATTTTTCTCTTGATTTTTCCATAATAGATGATGACTTCTATGATAATTGTTCAAACCAGGATCTATTTGCAATTCCAACAATTGCTCCTGTGCTTGTACTTGCATAATCAAGCCATAAAAAACTACAATAAGAAAAGTGTATTTTATTTGCATAATTAAAAATCAATAGGTTCTTGCTTATTCATTAATGAATCATGATTTAAACTATCAGGAGTATGATATAGTATCAATAATGAGTCAAAATTAATGTGTTTCTCCGATCGTAAAAGAAAAGAAATTTTACTGCCTAAAGGCAAGGTTTCAGGGTGATGAGGATCGGCATGAGGGTATTGTTTATACACCTTCCATCCTTGATATTCTTCTTCTACCACTGTATCAATATTTCCAATATTGAAAGATGATTTTAAAATCATATCACAGGCTCCTTGGGCATCCTTCCCAATTAAAAAAGGTACTGCAGCTTTGGTTCTATTAAATCCATTACCCACTATTAAAGATATCTTTGTGTAACTTGACAGCAAAGAATCAGAAGGTACGTCCTTTTGATTAATCTGCTGTTTTAAAACAGCATTAAGAGCAATATCATTGGTGTATTCAATTTTCTCTACCTCAAGCGAAGAATGTTTTAATACATCAATAGCTCTTCTTAAACTTAAATCGATAAGATTTGGCATTGCAATCATCTCAGGCATTTTTGCTACCACACTCAAATAAACAGTTCTTCCCTTTTTCACTCTAGCCCCTGAAGTAGGGTGTTGCCTAAGTACAATACCTGGAATTCTATCAACAGCATAAGTGCTATCAGTAATTTCATATTGTAAATAATCCTTCGATGACAAAACTATTAATGAATCAGCATCACATGACTCTATATTTGGAATAATAACAAAAGCGCCATTATCGGTATAAAGATCTAAAGCCTTAATAACTACAAATATCATTATCAACCCAAAGAGAATCATTACTCCTAAGTTCTTAAAAAAACTCTTGCTGATTAGAAATGACTTAAAGCTCATTAAAATTCTGTTTTTTATTAAACTGCAAATACAGCCTTATTATTGTAGCTTGCAAAGATAATATTTATAACTACCCAATAGTAAAAACAATGATAATTGTTAATTTTTGGCTGAGTATGGGGTTTTTTTATATTTTTACGACATGAATTCAATCAACTCATTGATTTTTATTCAACTAACATTATTCTAGCTTAAACTCTACTCATCAATTCTCAGTTAGCCTACAACTGACAACTACAAACCAACTAGAATGTTAGCCATGAAGAACTACTTTCAAAACTCGAATACACCAATAGAAAATAAGATTTTTTTATCGAATCAGGATATATCCTTAACTAATAACCATCATAATTCTACCCCAGAAGAAAAAGAAAGCCTGTCAAATCCATATGCTTCAGATACCATTAGAAATTGTTATAAATCATTATTTGATAATGCTCCTGTAGGTATTTTCTCTGTTAACGAAAATGGAGACATACTTGAAGCTAATAAAGAATTAATTAAAATTTTAGGCTCACCATCTATCAAGCAAACTCAGTCTATCAATATTTTTTCTTTTCCTGCATTGGAAAAGACTTTGCTGCCATCAGCCATAAAAAAATGCTTTCAAACCGGAACAAAGGTATCAGGAGAAGGGAAATACACTAGTAAATGGGGAGAAACTATCAATATATCGTTTCAAGGTGCTCCAGGAATAATAAAAGAAAACGTTATTCAAACGATACAGGTCTTTATTAATGATATTTCAGGCAAAAAAGAAGCTGAAGAGGAAGTTCTTTTTGCTAAAAATCGTTATCAAAACCTTTTTAACGCTTCGCCTATTCCTATGTGGGAACAAGATTTTACCTATTTGCGAATGCATTTATTGCACTTACACAAATCTGGGATTTTAGACGTTAACAAATTTCTTCAGGAAAATCATAATGAAATCATTACCTTTTTAAAAAAATCCAAAATAATAGATGTTAATCAAGCATGTATAAAACTCTTTGAAGCTGAATCAAAAGAACAACTTATTAATGATTTCGAATTAGTAATTACTAAAGAGCTGTTTAAGACAATTGCAAAGGCTATTGTTTCAGTAAGTCAATACAAAAATGATTTTGTTAATGAAACAAAGATTGTTACTTTTTCAGGAGCAGTAAGAAATGTTATTCTTAGTGTAAGAATAGACAAAAGAAAAAAAGATTCTAACCATGCTATTATTGCACTTACTGATATTTCAGAATCAAAAAAAGCCATAAATGATTTAAGAAAAAACGAAGAAAAATATCGATCTCTATTTCAAAATGCTCCTATTGGGATTTGCTCGGTTAATAAAAATGGGGAAATATTAGAGGTTAATGATAAAATGCTGGAAACATTGGGAAGCCCCTCACGAGAAAAAACAAAACAGATTAATGTTTTATCATTTCCATCATTAGTTCAATCCGGAATTTCAACTGCCGTGGAAAGTTGTTTTAGTACTGGTGAATCCGTTAATGGAGAAACTAAATATGATAGCTTCTGGGGCAAATCATCAATTGTTCATTTTCAAATAGCCAGTAATTCTATTGCAAATAACAAGGTAAACACAGTACAAATTTTAATCAAAGATATCAGCAAAAGACACAAAGCTGAAGATGAACTTAGACTTAGTGAAGAAAAATTTAAAAATTTAGTTCATCACTCAATAAATGGCATTGCCACCATTAACACCGATGGCATTATCACTTTTGCTAACAAAGCATTATCTTCAATATTAGATTATCCACCACAGGAGATTATCAATCATCACTTTACAAAATTCTTACACAAGAATGCTAAAAAAGAAGATTTAGAAATCTTTAAAAGCCAACTTATTGGAGAAAGCTCAACCCTTAGAAAGAATATCAATTTAACAAGAAAAAATGGGGAGATTAGAAGAGTCGAGATATTATCCAATCGTATTACAGCTGAAAAAGGTGAATCAAACATTATTGCGCATGTTTCTGATATTAATGAAAGATGGCGATATGAAAAAATCCAGAATATTCTACTGGAGATATCCAAGCTATTTAGCACTACTACGCATTTAAAAACTTTCCTCAAAAAAGTACATCAAAAACTCAACCAACTCATAAAGACTGAAAATTTCTTTGTTGCATTATATGATAAAAATACTGATAAATACACTATCCCCTATTATTCTGATGAGCAAGATAGCTTTGAAACTAAAAAACCACGAAAAGCAGTAGGCAGTTTAACGGATTATGTTCGCCGAACGCAAGAAGCACAGCTTGTTGACTCTGAGAAAAAAAATCAACTCATTAACACAAAGAGTATTCATAAAATAGGTACCGCCTCAAAAATATGGCTGGGTGCTCCTTTGTTTAATGATGATCAGAAGAATGTTATTGGCGTTATTAGTATACAGGATTACCAAAATGAAAATGCTTTTAACAAAAACGACTTAGAGATATTGAAACTTATAGCCAATAACATTGGTTTCTTTATTGACAGAATAAGAAACCTTAACGATCTTAAAAATGCCAAAGAAAAAGCAGAAGAATCTGATCGGCTTAAGACTGCATTTTTGGCAAATATGAGTCATGAAATTCGAACTCCATTAAATGGCATCCTAGGTTTTACACAATTACTTAAAATAAACAATCTTTCAGAAGAAGAAAAAGTGGAATGTCTGGATATTATTGAAGAAAGTGGAGAACGTTTATTGGATACTGTCAATGATGTTATTGATATCTCAAAGATTGAAGCTAACCAAATACAGAATCATTATTCCGAAGTAAATATCAATGAACAAATACGATATTTATATCATTTTTTCCAATCGGAAGCTCGAGATAGAAGTATTAAACTCCATTTCAATTCTTTTCTTAATAATATAGAGGCAGCTACTATCACCGACAAAAATAAATTTACAGCTATCCTGAAAAACCTCATTAAAAATGCACTCAAATATACCATGTCTGGAAGTATTGAATTAGGGTGCTCTTTGGATGATAGATTTTATTCCTTCTATGTAAAAGATACTGGCATAGGTATTCCTGAAGACAGACAAAAAGCTATTTTTGATCGCTTTGTTCAGGCTGACATTGAAGATAAAGAAGTTAAAGAAGGCGCTGGTTTAGGATTATCTATTGCCAAAGCTTATGTTGAAATGCTTGGTGGAAGTATTAGGGTGGAATCAATAGCGGAAAAAGGATCTACTTTTTATTTCACAATAGCTGTTAAAAAACAAACCATACTAAAGGTGTAAACAATCATTTTTTTCCAGTTATTTGCAAAAAACAAATTTAAACCCAGCATGAAAAATGTAGCCCTTATTGCAGGAGGTGACTCTGGAGAATACGATATATCTATTAAAAGCGCATCTCTTGTAGCTGAGCATATACCCTCTCAAAAATACCATGTTTATTTAATAGAGATACAAGCTTCTGATTGGGTATATCAACATCCCACGATTGGGAGAATAAACATAAATAAAAACGATTTTAGTCTAAATATTAATGGTGAAATTATAAGATTCGATGTGGTTTTTAATGCTATTCATGGCACTCCGGGCGAAGATGGTAAAATCCTAGGATACTTTGAAATGCTAAATATACCTTTCACTTCTTCATCTTCCATTTCCAGTGGTCTTACCTTTAACAAAGCCAACTGCAATAGGGTAGTACAACAATTAGGATTCCAAGTCGCTAAGTCAGTCCATCTCATTAAAGATCAAGACTTTTCCATAGCAGATATATTAAAAACCGCAGGATTACCTTGTTTTGTTAAACCTAACCAAGGAGGTAGTAGTGTAGGTATGAGTAAAGTAAAGGAAACCGAAGATCTATTGCCTGCCATTAAAAAAGCCTTTATGGAAGATACTGAAGTATTGGTTGAGGAATATGCTAACGGACGGGAACTCACCATTGGTGTGATGAATCATCATCATGAAATCTGGGCTTTCCCTATCACTGAAGTTATTAGTAAAAGAGAGTTTTTTGATTACGAGGCCAAATACAATTCCGCTTTGAATGAAGAAATTACACCTGCTGATATTTCTCAGGAAATTACAAAAGAAATTAGAGAAACTTCAAAATATTTATTCCAAGCTTTAAATTTAAAAGGAATTACTCGCTTTGATTATATTTCAACAGAAAAGGGCTTATATTTTATTGAAGTAAATACAGTTCCTGGCCTCACAACCGAGAGTTTAGTTCCAAAACAGATAAAAGAAATGGGTTACTCTCTTGGAGAAATATTTGATTATACGCTGCAGGATGCTATGAAAAATAAATAATAATCCTTTACGATTTATGGTGCACAATAAATACCTATTATAAGCGTTAGTTAATAAATACCAAGGGGGATATGGTCAAGATACGGAAATTAAAATCCAAACTAAACAAAAAAACAGATCAAGAATTGTTCTACATCTATTGCGGATATAAAAAGCAACTACCAAAAGAGATTCGCTATTTAGCAGGAAGATTACTGGAAGAACGATCATTCCATTTTAATGATATAAGTACTTATAAAAACAAATGGGAACAAGAGAAATGGAAGCAGAATAATTCTCATACCTCAGACTACTTTTCTCATTTTATTAATCAGCATAAAACACTTTCTGTAATTATTGGTATAGCAGGATTAATTCTGTTATTTTTTACTATTTTCCAAATCTCTCCTCAACTACGCTGGGCTATCAATTTTAACGAAATGATACTTTTTGCCATAAATATAATTAGTTTTGCCTCCCTCTTCATCATTTTTTGGTTTATTGGATATTTAAGTAAGAATATTCATAAGATGAAACAAGAAAAGCGAATGATGAAATTGTCACACTAAATAATTCTAATTTGAAAAAAATAGTTTTTGCTACCAATAATGCACATAAACTGCAGGAGGTTCGTTATGCCTTAAAAGGAATATATGAAATCATTAGTCTTAAAGAAATTGGTTTTACAGATGATATTCCAGAACCATATGAAACTCTGGAAGAGAACGCCCTCACTAAGTCTAAAACTATTGCCGAAAAATTTATGATCAACTGCTTTGCCGATGATACTGGCTTAGAAGTTGACGCTCTAAATGGTGCTCCTGGCGTATATTCAGCTCGTTATGCTGGAAAAAATTGCAGTTTCCAAGACAATGTGAATAAGCTTTTATACGAAATGCAAGCTCATAAAAACAGAAAAGCAAAATTCAGAACTGTAATATCGCTTATTATCAATAAAAAAGAATACCAGTTTGAAGGAGAAGTAAAAGGACATATTGCTACAGATAAAACAGGCACCGAAGGCTTTGGCTACGATCCCGTATTTATTCCTAATGGCTATCCTATTTCTTTTGCCGAAATGGATCTAGAAGAAAAAAACAAAATTAGCCACAGAGGTTTGGCAGTAAAAAAATTAGTTGAATTTTTGAAAAATACTTCACTCAAAGAAAAAGATGCTTAACTTTGGGTACTTAAAAGTAATTCATATTATCCAGAAAATTATAAATGTTCAGATTATATATATCCTTTATTAAACAATGGCTTTTTTGGCTGTTATTTTTCGCTTTAGGGCGAAGTATATTTATCTTGTATTACAGTGTTGATATTTGGACTCAAAGTCAATCAATTGCTGAAATTCTTATGAGTTTCCAAAAAGGCTTTAATTTAGATATAGCCACATCTAGCTATTTGATGTTCTTTCCATTTATAATACACAGTATTCAATGCTTTTACAGCCCCATGTGGCTCAATAAACTCAATCAGTTTTATCATTGGATATTGATTGCTTTGTATGCGCTTCTTATTGGTAGCGAATTAGGTATTTATGCCGAATGGAAAACAAAAATAAATTACAAAGCGCTTCTATATTTGCAAAATCCTGGCGAAGTAGTCAATTCTGCACAAACCAGCACAATGATAGGATTATTTGTATTAAGTATAGCCATATGTATATTTGGTATTTGGATATATAATAAGATCTTTCACACTTCTATTATTCGTTTGCATACCCCAATCGGGCTAAGCCTATTGTTTATAACTATAAGTCCTGCATTGCTAGTAATAGGCGCAAGAGGTGGTATACAGGAAATCCCTATCAACCAAAGCCAAAGCTATTACAGTAAAAATGCTATTTTAAATTCTGCTGCTACCAATTCCGTTTTCAATCTGTATATCAGTTTTCACGAAAACCAAAAAAGCTTAAATTCCAATCCTTTTGAGGAAATGCCTAGTAATATAGCCAACAAAATAGTACAAAATATCTATCATACTCCAGCTGATTCAAGCTTATCCATATTAACTACCACACAACCCAATATTGTCTTAATTATTATGGAAAGTTGGTCATCGGAACTGATTTTTACTCCAGAAGATCAGCAAATTGTCACTCCCAATTTTCGTAAATTAATGAAAAACGGAGTGTATTTTGACAATATATATGCTACAGGACCTCGCTCTGAACAAGGAATGGCTAGTGTTTTTAGTGGATTTCCAGCCCACCCTATTACCTCTATCACTGTTCAACCCGATAAATACAACAATTTACCTAGTATTATAAAAGACTTTAATGAGAGAGGATACTACACTACATTTAACTTTGGTGGACAACTTATTTATGGTAATATAAAAAGCTTTATTATATACAATCAGTTTGATAGAATAAAAGAAGTTTATGATTTTGATGAAAATATACCACAAGGGAAACTAGGTATTCATGATGAATTCACTTTACACGAAATGCTTCAAGATATTAATAAAGATCAAAAACCTTTTTTCTCTGCTTTGTTTACAATAAGTACACATTCTCCCTATGACCAACCTATGGAAGAGAAAATTGATTGGGGAGGGAATGTGAAAAAATATTTAAATGGTGGAAATTATACCGATTACAGTATCGGATTGTTTATGGAAGAAGCAGCAAAACAAGATTGGTATAATAACACCCTATTTATATTTGTAGCTGATCATTCCCATAATTCCTATTCTTTGCTTCCTATGCAAAATATTGAATATCAAAAAATACCCCTGTTATTTTATGGCAATGTAATTGATAGTGCTTTTAAAGGAAAAACCATACATCACTTAGGTGTTCAAACCGATATTGCAGCTACACTTCTCTCTCAGCTAAATATGGAAACCCAAAAATACCCTTGGAGTAAAGATTTACTTAATCCTTATGCTCCTCAATTTGCCTATTCTGCCTATGAAGAAGGATTTTCATGGAAACGCCCTATCGGCTCTGTTTCTTATGAAAAACGCTTTGAATACCTCCACAACAGCACTGTTGCTGAACAATATAAAGACAGCCTTATTATTGAAGGAAAAGCATATCTGCAAGTTTTATTTCAGGAGTATATAGATCAATAATGCCTGTTTATCAACTTAACGAAAAAGATTTTGGATTTCCTCATCCTAGCGAATCGCGCGATGATGGATTACTAGCTGTCGGTGGCGATTTATCAGTAGAAAGAATAATAACAGCCTACAGCTTAGGCATTTTTCCCTGGTATGATGAGGAATCACCCATTCTTTGGTGGTCACCAAATCCACGACTTATATTAAAACCTAAAAATTTCATACTTAGGAAAAGCCTTAAAAGAGTTCTTAATAAAGGAACTTTTCAAGTTTTTTTTGATAGAGACTTTGAGAGTATCATTGAAAATTGTGCAAAAAGCGATAGAAATGATGAAGAAGGCACTTGGATCACCCAAGAAATGAAAGATGCATATATTCAACTTTATGATCAAGGCTGGGCTCATTCGGTGGCTGTATACCATAATGAAGAACTTGTTGGAGGATTATATGGCTTATCTCTTGGGAAAGTTTTTTTTGGTGAAAGCATGTTTTTTAAAAAAAGAGATGCATCTAAGGTAGCTCTTTACTATCTTTGCCAAGAAATAGAGAAATGGGGATTCCACTTTATTGATGCACAAGTTGAAACTGATCATTTGATTAGTTTAGGGGCTGAAAAAATAAACAGAAAAGAGTTTCTAGAAAAACTTGAAATTGCTATAGAGCAACCCACTTGCAAAGGAAAATGGACTCAACATTTGAATGATAAAAAACAATAAAAACAAAACATATGAACTTCGAATTACAAGGAAACCTCATCGTGAAAAACGATACACAGGTGATTAGCGACAGATTTAAGAAAAGAGAATTTGTTATTGAAAAAAAAGAAACCAGTCCAAATGGTTATGAATTTGTAGACACTATTAAGTTTCAGTTGACGCAAGATAAATGCGATATATTGGACAAATTTAATATTGGACAAAATATTAATGTAGGTTTTAATGTAAAAGGTAATAAATGGGAGAAAAATGGCCAAGTGAGTTATTTTGTCAATCTCGATGCATGGAAAATAGAAGAAGCTTCTGAAGCAGAAGCTGGTGATAGTACGGGAAATATTCCTCCTCCAGCACCAGAAAGTATTCCTCCGCAAGAAAATGATGATACTAGTGATTTACCTTTCTAGATATCAATAGCGAATTAGACTTTCTATAAAGCGAGTCAATCCTAAAAGCCATAGATTCATAAATGAGATGAAAGATTCTTTAATTTAGTGTATCTGTGGTTTTTAGTTTGCACCATAAATTAACCAGTATTAACAATATTTTACCGCTTTGATCATGGTATAAAATAAAGAATAACAAGTAATTACCCTATCTTTGTCGAAAAGAAGACAAATATGTTGAGCAATAAACAAATTCGATTTACACTATTTTCTATTATTTCTATCTTTTTCATTTCTTCACTCACTAATCTTACTGGTCAGAGCCAAACAAACGAAACTTGTCCTGCAAAAGAAACCTATAGCCCAATGGATTTACCTAAGGATTATAACACCCTTTTTGCGAGTTCTGATGAATGTATTCTATGCCATAATAGCATGGTTGATAGTGATAATAATGATATTGGCCTTATTAGTTGGTGGCGATCTACCATGATGGCCAATGCAGCAAAAGATCCATTTTGGAGAGCCAAAGTAAGTTTTGAAATTATAAAAAACCCTGAACTTACCGAAGAAATTGAAACCACCTGTTTACGTTGCCATGCACCTATGGGAGTTTTCAATGCTTTTCATAATGGTCAATCACATTATAGTTTTGCAGAGTTAGATGCTGATCCTATTGCCCAAGATGGTGTTTCTTGTACTGTTTGTCACCAAATAAAAGAAGAGTCTTTAGGAAATTACAGTGGTGAAATTGAATTTGGTACCGATCATCAAATTTGGGGACCTTATGATAATATGTTTGGAAACCCTATGATTAATCACACAGGATATGCTCCAGTTCAAGGATTACATATCAAAGATTCTGAATTATGTGCCAGTTGTCATACGCTCCTCACTCCTACAATAGATTTATCCGGTCAACCTACTGGAACCTATTTTGTTGAGCAAGCCATTTTTCAGGAATGGAAAAATTCTGAATCTTTTGAAATGGCAGTTAGTTGTCAAGATTGTCATTTACCGGAAATAGAAGAGTCTGTGGTTATCAGCTCAATGCCTCCTGGTTTGGATGGGCAAAGTCCTTTTGGCTTACACAAACTTGTTGGAGCTAATGTATTTATGCTAAATATTTTAAAAGATAATGCAGATGAAGTAGGTTTAAATGCCAGTGATGAAGAAATGGATGCTACTATTAGCCGAACTCTTTCTCAATTACAAGGAAATAGTATAAATTTAAATCTTGATATTACAAATAGAGATAATGACAGCCTGTTTGTTGATGTGAGGATTCAAAATTTAGCAGGTCATAAAGTGCCAGCCGGTTACCCAAGCCGACAAGTTTATATAGAGTTAATCGCTACAAATGAAGTAGGAGATGTTATTTTTTCAAGTGGCCAAATGGATAATGATTATAATCTGATTGGAGAAAACGAAGATTACGAACCCCATCACCAAATAATTAATTCAGAAGAACAAGTACAAATTTACCAACTAGTGATGGGGGATGTGGAAGATAATGTAACTACTACTCTTCTACACGCCGATCATCAAATAAAAGACAACAGGCTTCCTCCAAATGGCTTTAACGTTAATCATTATAGCTACGATACAATAAAAATTGCAGGAACTGCAGAAAACGACCCTAGCTTTAATCCAAATAACGAAGGAGGTGATTTAATAAAATACCATATTCCTATATCCCAATATCAGGGAAAAATAGAAATACAAGTAAATATTTATTACCAAACTGTAAGTAATAAATGGCTGGAAGATATGTTTGCCGAAAGCAGTGATGAAATAAATAGTTTTCATGCTATGTATAGTGCCGCAGATAAAACCCCCATTCTTATGCAAGCCAAAAACGCAACAAGTCAAGCTATTGGATTTAACGAACTGAATACAAAAGTTTCTGTTTATCCGAATCCTACTAACAAACATGTTTATCTATCAGAAAACTCTTTATGGACTAATGTGAAAATATTCCATGTTAATGGACGGTATATCAGAGAAAAACAACTATTCATAAAACCAAATACAGAAATTCGTTTACCCGATGAAGAAGCTGTTTATTTCTTGCAATTTAATAATGAAGCAGGCTTGAGCAAAACCATAAAAGTGTTGAAAATTAGGTAAAGGGGAAATCCTGTAAGAAGAGTTTTTAGAAATTTAAAACTCTAAGTCGTAACTTCTATAATTTTAATATCTAAAGCAGCAGATTTACTCCATCTTCCTACAGCACAACTCATATAAGATTTAGCTGTAGAAAGTCTATTATTACGACCTATTTCAGGATATCCTCTACGATTTAATCTAGATTTTACACGCAATAGTGTTTCTTTACCTCCTTCATATTCAAGTTTTACCTTTCCGTCTGATATATCCACTTCTATTCCAGAAACTAGGTTTTGCTTTCTTGCCTCTTTTATAATAGTATTCTTACAACCTAAGCATTTAACATTCTCAATATAAAAAATTGATTTCATACGTGTTATTTTATTAACAGCTAAAGTAAACAGAAATCCTATTCTTGATGAAGATTCACCAAAATTGTTACACTATTTAGAATCATACTTTCTAAGACCTAAATATTAAAAAATAAATCCTTTTTTATGCAAATATATTTTTACTTTTGCCTCAACTGAATTCTGAAATACAATAAAAAACCTAGAAATGAATATACACGAATATCAAGGAAAGAAAATCCTAAAAAGTTTTGGCGTAAGAATACAAGAAGGTATTGTTGTAGCTACTCCTGAAAAAGCTGTAGATGCAGCCAAAGAATTACAGAAGCAAACTGGCACTGGCTGGTGGGTTATCAAAGCACAAATTCACGCAGGTGGTCGTGGAAAAGGTGGAGGCGTAAAGTTAGCTAAAAGTCTTAACGAGGTAAAAACTATTGCTGACCAAATACTAGGTATGCAATTAGTTACTCATCAAACTGGTCCAGAAGGAAAAAAAGTAAATAAAGTACTTATTGCACAAGATGTGTATTATCCAGGTGAGTCTGAAACTAAAGAATACTATATGGGTGTTTTACTCGACAGAGCTACTGGAAGAAATATCATTATGTACAGCCCCGAAGGTGGTGTGGATATTGAAGGTGTAGCTGAAAATACTCCTGAGTTAATCTTCAAAGAAGAAATTGATCCAAAAGTAGGTCTTCAAGGCTTTCAAGCTCGAAAAATAGCCTTTAACTTAGGCCTTTCTGGTGCTGCTATGAAAGATATGGTAAAATTTGTATTTGCACTGTATGCAGCATATGAAGGTACTGATGCCACTATGTTTGAGATTAATCCAGTATTAAAAACATCTGACCATAAAATTTTAGCTGTTGACTCTAAAGTTAACCTTGATGACAATGCTCTTTTCCGTCATCCTGACTATAAAGAGCTTAGAGATATTACTGAAGAAGATCCTATTGAAGTAGAAGCTCGTCGTTTTGATTTAAACTACGTGAAACTTGATGGTAACGTGGGATGTATGGTGAATGGAGCTGGTTTAGCTATGGCCACAATGGATATGATTAAAATGAGTGGCGGCGATCCTGCTAACTTCTTAGATGTTGGAGGAACTGCCAATGCAAAAAGAGTAGAAGAAGCATTCCGTATCATTTTAAAAGACCCTAATGTTAAGGCTATTTTGGTAAATATCTTTGGTGGTATTGTTCGTTGCGACCGTGTAGCACAAGGTATTGTTGATGCTTACCAAAATATTGATAATATTAATGTACCTATTATCGTTCGTCTTCAAGGAACTAATGCTGTTGAAGGCAAAGAACTGATTGACAAATCTGGCTTAAAAGTATTTTCTGCAATTGCATTGCAAGATGCTGCTAATCTTGTTGGTGAAGTGGTTAAATAATCACTTTCGTTACAAGACAAAAAAAAGACCGAAACTATGTTCCGGTCTTTTTTTTATCACTTGTTTTTAAGATTATGGATGTTCGAAAGTGTAATCAACACTACCTACAACGCAAGTTCCTATAACAAAATCAACTATTCCATTACTACCTTGTAAAGCACCATCACCATCCTCAAAGTTCATCTCACCTAC
>JAOZUW010000033.1:18713-25114 GCA_029938465.1 Bacteroidales bacterium
TTTCATTTGAAAAAGTACGCCTTAAATCATCGCCTTTATACACTTCAACCTTCATTATTGCCGGCAAAACTGTTCTTAGGTCACCAGACTGAACTCCATAAGGAGAACCCACATAATCAGTTATATCATCCACACATATATCACCTGAGATGCATTGCTGTAATATTCTAAATTGATTGATCTCTAACCAAGAAAAACCAAACTTATGATAAAACAAAGGTTCATAACATAATACATCAATAATGATGCTTTTCTTTTTAAAGGCTTCTACCTCAACATAAATATTTAGAGGATTTTCCATTAAATTATGATATTCACTTTCAGGTAGTGGAGCTGCCATGATTAACATATCATCATCATCAGGACCAACAGGAGGAAGATCGTGATAAACATAGAAACTAGATAACTCATAGGTTCCTTCAGAGGCAATAAGCTTGACGGATTTAGTTAAAAATTCTCCATTAACAAACAATATTGGAGAAGTATACATTTTACCTGCAAAATAAAACTTTACGTAGTCCATTGAGTATTCGCTACACTCAGGTACAACATTTGGATCTTTATAATCAAAATCTGTATGACTTATTGAAAACTGCATTTCTGCTGCTGCCGCTCTTTGCGGAACATCCTCTTTATTACAAGACTGCAACAAAAAAACACCTACAACTATCATTGTAATGATAATTACAGAAGTTACAACTTTCATCATAATTGATCGTTTAAAAGTTCAATTTTTAGAAAATGCATAAACTAAAAAGATTCCTATTAGATATAGGACTGCATTTTTTTAAATTCTGATAATCCTTAGTACAAAAAAACGCTTTTATATGGTATAATACAAGTTTTTTTTGCTCTATTGTTCAAACGTACCAAACTGTTGAACGAACGTAGCGTTTTATTGAATTAAGCTTTTCTACAAAAACATTTTAATGATAAAAGATCAAAAAAAATCCACTGTTTTATAAAAAAAGCGGATTTTATATTTTTCCTAATTCGTTACACAAATACTGATCTATATCCAACCCGATTAATTACTTCTTGAGTATTTTAATTCTGCTAACCTCTCCTTGTATTGAGGTTATACTTGCCATATAAACACCGGCATTCCAATGGGCAACAGATAGATTAATCATAGTTTCTTTACCATAGAAACGACTATATATTTTTCTTCCATCAATAGTGTGTATATCAACAGTTTGTATTTCAATATTCCCAGTAATCTGAAGAACATAATCTACAGGATTATTATAAGAAATTTGAAAAGAATTACTTTCAATTTCTTCAAAACCAACGGTAGGATCCATATAATTTTGAGCAAAAATTCCATCTATAAAACCCTTCTCTTCTTTAAAGACGATTACATTCTGTCCATCAACAGCTTTCGACATATGAATTCTCCATTTATTAGCAGCATAAGTAGCTACTGGAAATGTTTCCTCCTCAAATAAAAAATCACCAACAGGATCTAAAAATACCATTTCTAAAGTGGTAGGAGAAACACTATCATCATAACCATTTTCAATTAAAAATACAGGATTACCATTTTGAATATATAAATGATCAGCATGGGTTTTATAATCATTGCTGAGTGGAAAAACAAACTTAGCATTATCACCCAATAGCTTATATCCTGTTGATATCATAATTTTCTGAACTTTCTCACCTTTTTGATTTTGATTCACATCGGTATAAGTACAAATTGCCCATAAATGGTTAGCTCCCGGATCCATAGTTATTTGTGTATACATTTCAAAATCCGTCTGATTATTATCAAAATCAACACCATTCATACCCCAAGGAATAGAACCATCCATTTCTAATCTCTGGATATAAGAATCAAAACGATTACCTACACTTCCACTATACCCATAGAATAACACATCACCTTCTACAAATCCATTATATAATGTATTATATCGTGTTGTTGTATTAGACAATTGAGTATTCGCAGCCCATTGAGAAACACCTTCAGCATTAAAACGTTGGGCAAACAAATTTGAACTCACACCACTAAGTAGACGATGGAAAACTACCATAAAATCACCGTTTGAAAAACTATATAAATCAGCAGGAGAAGTAGCATCAGATCCATTCGCTATAAATGTACTTTCGCTCCAAATTGCTTCACCTACAGCATCAAACCTTTGCAACTCCACTTTATAGGCAGCAGTAGAAAGCCAGGCAACAATAGATTCACCGTTTTCCAGAGGTAATATTCTTGCACTATAACCAGCACCAACTTGTGCATTTCCGGCCTCCCATAATAAATTACCATCCAAATCAATTTTAAATACAAATACACCTTCACCTCCTCCTGTTGCAGTTATTCCTATATATAAATTGTCCTCATTATCTATAGCTACATTTGAGGTAACTGTATAGGTACTCATAGGTATCTCATTACTCACAAGCATTCCATCATCACCTAATACACGGTTTCCATCGGTATCTAAAATCTGCATTCTTAATTCATAATTAACTGGCGCAGCAACCACTTTCCAAAAAACTACAAATGTAGCTCCGGTTGATGCTCCTACACTGCTTATTACATCACCCTCTGATTCTACCACCAATGTATTTACACTTGTATCATCATTCCATTGTGCACTCACATTTAACACAAGAAACAACACAATTAAACTTAATACTGTTCTCATTTTTCTATTTTTTAATTAATATTGAATTCTACAATCACAAATCTATCCCAAATAGCATGCTAATTTACTAGGCCTAACAAAGTTAAACAAAAAAAATCTGTTTTCCAATTTGCTGCTAAAGTGTTTACTGCCTATTATTATGCCTTATCTAAATCTTCATAAACAGAATTTTCACTCTTATATTCTGGGATCATCTGCTTTAATAACTTCACCATATGGGTAGCGTCTTGGGTTACTAAGCTATTTCTAAATTCCGTGGAAGCCACAAGCACATCCTCTCTTTTATAGGCTTGTACTTGAGCAATGAGAATTTTTTTATGATGAGTAGCTTTAGTATTTTCTTCCTTATTTAGCAATTCCTCAAAAAGTTTCTCGCCTGGTCTTAATCCTGTATATTTTATTTGAATGTCTTTCCCAAGCTCTAAACCTGATAAAGCAATCATTTTTTTCGCTAAATCAACAATCTTAACAGAACTACCCATATCAAAAACAAATACTTCGCCACCATTACCCATGCTTCCGGCTTCTAGCACCAAGCGACAAGCTTCCGGAATAGTCATAAAAAACCGTGTAATATCAGGATGCGTTACGGTTATAGGCCCTCCATTAGCTATTTGCTTTTCAAAAAGAGGAATAACCGATCCGTTGGAGCCTAAGACGTTACCAAAACGAGTAATGATATATTGGGTTTTATTTTGTTGATTTAATGATTGCACATAAATTTCAGCAAAACGTTTTGATGCTCCCATCACATTGGTTGGGTTAACCGCTTTATCTGTAGAAATCATCACAAATTTATGTACATTGAATTTTAAAGATAAATCTGCCAAATTTTGTGTTCCCAGCACATTAACTCTTACTGCTTCCATGGGGTTTCTTTCCATCATAGGAACATGCTTATAAGCAGCTGCATGAAAAACATAATGAGGCTTATACTTAGCAAAAATGGCTTGAATACGATTTTTATCAGTCACATCGGCAAGAATAAACTCTGTTGGCAGATTCTTATTTTTACCCAATAAATCTATCTCTAACTGAAAAAGCGGACTCTCAGCTTGATCAATCATAATTAATAAAGCGGGTTTGAAAGCACTTACTTGTCGAACAATTTCACTACCAATGCTACCTGCTGCACCACTCACCAATACTACTTTCTCTTTTAAATCATTTTGCAATTTATCCATAGAAAGCTTTATCTCATCACGTCCAAGTAAATCCTCAATCTTTATACTACGAATTTGTTTTAAACTTAACTCCCCATTTATCCAACTCATAACTGGCGGAACATTTAAAACTTCTATGCCTAATTCCATACAAATATCTACTATTTCTTGCTTGCGAATAGGGCTAAGATTTTGAATGGCCAAAACAAGTTGCTCTACTTGCTTTTCAACCATTACTTCCTCTATCTTCCCAGTAGGATATATGGAAACTCCATCAAGTCGACTATTAGATTTTTTTTGTTCATCATCAAAAAATCCTAGAACTTTCACTTTTGACTTTCCTTCGGTTTCTAAGGCTCTTTTAGTAATTATTCCAGCCTCTCCTGCACCAAAAATCATCACATTATGATAAGCTGCATGTGGCTTAGAAAGTTCTGCATAAGCAATTTTTACAAACACTCTATAACTCACTAAAAAAAGTAGACTGGTAATAAACTCCAGAATAATAATGCTATAAGGAATAATATGTCTATCCAAGGATGTTTGAGCACTAATCACATTTGCAATAGAGAAAATAACACTTCCGCCAAAAAGAATCAAAAAGATACGTGTAGCATCCTGAGTACTTGCATATTGAATAATTCCTTCATGCATTTTGAAAGCATAAAAACTGATGATACGGAAAACCAAAATAAAAATAAAGGCTTGCTTAAAAACCTCGTAGTGATCCTCAGGAATATGAAAATTAAAACGCAGCATAAATGCAGTGGTAATAGAGAACACCACAATAAGTGCATCCATAAAAAAAACCATCCACCTAGGGACTTTATATTTTAATAACCAATTTTTCATTCCTTATAATGCTCGGTTCATTCAAGTGTTTTAAAGATTTCAAAGATAAAACAAAAATGCTCATAGCAAATACTAAGATTATTTTTACATTTGCACACCTTTTTTAGGACACTAATATCTGATTAATAAAAAATTAATAAAAAAAACAATTAGATCATGAAAAATACACCTTTTACACATATTCATGAAAGCCTTGGCGCTAAAATGCTAGAATTTGCAGGCTATAATATGCCTATCCAATATGAAGGCCTAAACATTGAACACGAAACTGTTAGAAAGGCATTAGGCGTTTTTGACGTTTCTCATATGGGCGAATTTTGGGTTAAAGGACCTAAAGCTCTGGCCTATCTACAACATATTACTACAAATAATGTTGCAGCTCTTAGCCCAGGCAAAGTACAATATACTTGTTTCCCTAATGGAAAAGGAGGCATTGTAGATGATTTATTGATATATCATTTCAGTGAAGAGCAATACTTATTAGTTGTTAATGCTGCAAATATTGAAAAAGATTGGAATTGGTGTGTACAACAAGCCAAAGAAATGGGAATGAACCCTAACGAAGAACTCATTAATGCTTCGGAAGACATGGCACAATTAGCTATTCAAGGACCAAAAGCTTTGGAGGCTATGCAAAAACTAACCAGCGAAAAGGTGATAGATATGGAATTCTATACTTATAAGCAAATAGAATTTGCAGGCATTCCTGATGTTCTTTTTTCTACTACAGGTTATACCGGAGCAGGTGGTTGTGAAATATATATTCCTAATGAGTATGCTGAACAATTATGGAATAAAGTAATGGAAGCTGGAGAAGAATTTGGTATTAAACCTATTGGCTTAGGCGCCAGAGACACCCTACGTTTAGAAATGGGGTTTTGCCTCTATGGAAACGATATAAATGATACTACCTCTCCTATTGAAGCTGGTTTGGGTTGGATTACTAAATTTATTGATGATAAAGATTTTATAGATCGTGAAAAAATGCAAACGCTGAAAGATGGCGCTCTAACAAAAAGATTACGAGGTTTCGAAATGATTGATAGAGGAATTCCGCGCCAACATTACGAAATTTGTGATGCAGAAGGCAATACTATTGGAGAAGTAACATCAGGTACACAATCGCCTATGATGCAAAAGGGAATTGGTATGGGTTATATCGCCAAAGAACAAGCGAAATTTGGCAGCGAAATATTTATTCGTGTTCGTAAGAAGCTTTTAAAAGCTGTTATTGTAAAGATGCCTATTTATAAAGGTTAATAGTAATGGTATCTGAAAAAATAAAAGCAGGTTTCTCATACTAAAACTCCAAGTACTCTAAGTACTTTAAGTACTAACTTTACCCTATCAAGCCAGGTTCTTGTTTTGTAATCTTCGCTTGCTATTGGAGCTCAGCGGTTGGCTTAGTGAGCAAGCATAAAGGAAAGCTAAAAGCAACTAAACCACTATGGACTGGAAGTACTATAGGTTTATTTTACGAATAAAATCCGTTTCTATTTTAATCCTAACTGGGTTAGAAGTCAGAAGCTAGAAGTCAGAATTTGTACGTTGTACGTCCCTGATATAGGTTGACCATAAAAGTCAATTTATATGAGAGCAATAAAACAGAAATGGATACAGTTAATAGTATTAGAATTTAAAAAAATAAAAGCAGGTTTCTCATACTAAAACTCCAAGTACTCTAAGTACTAATTTCACCCTATCAAGCCACGTCCTTCTTTTGTAATCT
>JAOZUW010000131.1 GCA_029938465.1 Bacteroidales bacterium
TTTAATTTAGGTTATGTGTTTAAATGGAAAAAAAGAAATTTATAACTTGATTTTTATCATTATATTTGTTTCAGAAAACATTGAATATGAATAAAACATATTACTTTGGAATATTCTTGAGTATTCTTGCATTAAGTATTTCTTGTCAAAACAAAGAAGAAGAAGAAGATCCTCAATATGGCAAACCAATGAGCAATCATGGTTGTAATGACCATAAAATAGATAAATCAGGAGAAAACATACCTGATACTCTTAGCTGTGTGTATTACACCTATAATATGGAGAAAAAACAACTTCATATTGAACATAAGAATACAGCTTTCAACTGCTGTGTAGATCTTTTACTTTTCAATGATCAAATACAAAACGACACTATATTAATTAAGGAAATGGAACACAACGGACAATGTAATTGCATGTGCCTTTATGATGTTGAGATGAAAGTAGAAAATGTGAAACCGCAAAAATATATTCTAAAGATTGATGAAGCATATACCGAAAACATCCTTCCCTTTATTATTGAGCTCCATTTGGATTCTATAAACACCGGAGAACATTGTCTGACACGACATAATTACCCTTATGGTATAAATAAAAAATAATAAAATGCAAAATATCCTTATCATTATTAATGATGCACCATACGGTACAGAAAAAGCTTATAATGCTCTACGAATGGCTATGACCTTACAAAAAAACCATAGAGAAGAAGTGAAAGTGCTCATATTCCTTTTAGCTGATGCGGTATTCTGCGGCTTACCTAATCAAAAAACACCTACTGGTTATTACAATATAGAGCGTATGCTTAAATCCGTTTTAAAAAGAGGTGCTGAAGTAAAAAGTTGTGGAGGTTGCTCCGAAGCTCGAGGAATTGACCAAGTCTCATTAATAGAAGGTGTGCAATTAAGCAATATGAAAGAATTTGCACAATGGACAGTTGACTGCGATAAAGTGTTGGAGTTTTAAAAAAATAATTCCTACATTTGCTATTAACTTGAGTTTGATATTAAATAATGAAACAAACCCTCATTTTAATCCTCATTTTAGCAATTTCAAAACTTGCATTTACTCAACAGTCTGAGCCAACCACACTTCAAGCCTTATTTTCGAATGATCCTATTAAACTAGATGGAAAATTAGATGAAAGCTGCTGGAAACAAGCTATACCCATTGAAAACTTCACCCAAAGGGAACAAAATGAAGGTATGCCTGCCACTGAAAAAACGAAGATTGCAGTTATTTACAATACCAATGAAATATATTTTGGAATATGGTGTTACGATAGTGATGCTAATGGTATATCGGCTCAACAAATGGCTCGTGATTTTAGTTGGCGTAGTGACGATAATATTGAAATAATGATCAGCACTTTTAACGATAACCGTAATGGTTATCTTTTTGTTACCAATCCCAATGGCGCTCTTGCCGATGTTTGGGTAGGTGATGAGGGTAAAGACTGGAACAAAGATTGGGATGGCGTATGGGATGTTGCTGTTGAGCGTAACGATAGTGGATGGTTTGCCGAGATGGTTATCCCATTTAGTACTTTAAAATTTAAAAAAGACAGCTCACAAGTATGGGGAATCAATTTTGAAAGGAATATTCGAAGAAAAAAAGAGCAACTATTATGGCAGGGCTGGTCACGATTATATGATGTGGAAAAAATATCGCAAGGAGGTAAACTTACCAACATCAACAATATTAAACAAGGCACAAAGGTGGAGCTTAAACCCTATATTCTTAGTGGCCTTGAGTTATCACCTGACAAACCTAAAAGTACTGCTAAAATTGGAGGCGAAATAAATTTCGACATCACTCCTACACTAAAGTTAAACTTTACGGTAAATACTGACTTTGCTCAAGTAGAATCCGACAGAAAACAAATAAACCTGACACGCTTTTCTTTATACTATCCCGAAAAAAGGCAGTTTTTTCTTGAAGGGCGCAATTATTATGATATGAATATAGGTCGTGTGCATATGTTTTATAGTCGACGTATTGGAATAGATCAAAACAATGTAGTTCCTATTATTGGTGGAGTGCGCCTTTTTGGCAAACTAAACAGAACAAATATTGGCGTTATGAGTATTCAAACGTACTCTAAAGATAGTATTCCTTCTGCCAATTACTCAGTAGTTCAAGTAAAACAAGATATTTTTAAACAATCGAGTTTAGGCTTTATGTTTACACAAAAATATACCAACGAACACTACAATCGTGTTTATGGAACAAATTTTACTTATTCTACTTCAGAACTTTTTATTAATAAAAACCTGATAGCCGGAGGAGCTATAGCTATTTCAGAAACTAAAGTTTTTGGAGAAGAAGCGCCTTCGAGTAATGATCATCTGGCCTATAGCCTTTTTCTTAGTTACCCAAATGATGTGGTTGAATATGATTTAGGTTTTGAAACGGTAGAAGCCGATTTTAATCCAGAAATGGGTTATTCTCGACGTAATAATTACCAAATGCTGTATACTGAACTACAGTTTAATCCTAGATTTAAAAAACTTCCTTTTTTTCGCAATCTTATTCTCAAACCTATTGATGTTAATTATTATATCAACGAAAAAACCAAAGAGGTAGAGTCCATTTTTTACGAATGGCGACCTTTTGGATTTGTCACTAAAAGTGGTGAATTTTTTGAATTTAATGTGATGCATATTTTTGATAAGCCCACAGAAGATTTTGAACTTATTGATGATGTTATTATTCCAGCTGGTAGTTATTGGGATAATAGAGCAGAAATTCAATTTAGTACTTTTAGAGGCCGAAAGATAGCTGCAGAAGCAGCTGTAAGTATGGGTGAATTTTATACTGGGCAAAGACAAGAATATGAGTTTTATACCTATTTCAACTTCAATAAACATCTTAACATAGGGTTTGATTGGCAAAGAAACTACGTGCAATTACCAGGAAAATCTTTCACAACTGATGAAGTGGGTGGTAGAGTAGATTATGCTTTTCATCCAAAACTACAAAGCAGTGTCTTTGCACAATGGAATAATGAAGATGATCATATTCTTATCAATTACAGAATAAACTGGATACCAAAAATTGGAAGTTATTTCTACTTTGTGATCAATCAAGAATTTAGTACTTTTAAAAGTGTTAAATTAGAAAGAACTACCATTATTGGAAAACTTATTTGGCGATTTGCCTTATAAACTGTTAATATCTTATTATTTCATAAGAACCTTATAGCTCCTATTCCCATTTTTTTTGTATCTTGTGAAGCAAGAAAAGTTTACGCTATGCAAATTGAAATTAAAAGAGAGAAGAAAAGAGATTTCGAAGAAGTTGATATGTTATTACAAGTGGCTTTTGAAAATAAATCAATAGCTCAAATGGTGCAACAACTAAGGGAAAAAGATGCTTTTATTCCCGAGTTGGCCAGAGTAGCCAGAATTAATAATCAAATTATTGGCGTTATTCATTATTCTCATATTCAAATTATAAAAGGCAAGAAAATTACATCATCCATATCAATGGCACCACTAGCAGTTTTGCCAGCCTATCAAAATTTGGGGATTGCCGCCGAACTCATTCGTAATTCCTTTGCCAAAGCAAGAGAAAAGGGTTATAAATCAGTTATTGTAATGGGGCATGAAGAGTATTACCCTCGTTTTGGTTTTAAACTAGCATCGGGATTCAATATTGTTTGTCCATATGATGTCCCCAATGAAAACTTTATGGCATTAGAACTGTTCCCAGACACATTGGCAAACGCAAATGGCAAAGTGAAATATGATCCTCTATTTAGCGATTTGCCGTCATATACAATTTAAGCAGACCCTAAGGATTTCTGCATCAAATAGCTGTGTATCTCTAATTGTGATTGATATGCAGTAGCTGAATCATTTTTTTTGTATTCATTAATCTCATTAGCTTGTAAATGTCTGGCTTTTACATTATCGTTTATTTGACAATTTAGTATGTCTTGTATTTCATTTTGATGATCTAGAGATAAAATAGGACTTATTACCTCAATTCTATGATCCATATTACGCGACATTAAATCGGCACTGGAGATATAATATTCCTTTTGGCCTCCATTAGCAAAAACAAAGATTCTACTATGCTCTAAAAAACGATCCACTATACCAAAAGCATCAATATTTTTATGCTTGATGTTTTTTCTCAAAACACATATCCCTCTCACTATTAAAGTGATTTTTACACCAGCATCGGCTGCTTCATAAATTTTGTCAACTACTTTATGATCTACCAAATTATTTACTTTAATAATCATCCAGGCTTCAAGACCATTTTTGGCATTATCTAATTCTGTCTGGATTTTTTTATAGATAAAACTTCTTATTTTAAAAGGCGAAACAATAAGTTCTTTAAAATTTGGATGCTTAAATTTTGTTTCAAAAAGATCGAAAACACTATTTACATCTTTACATATCTGCGGATTACTTGTTAACAAACTCGTATCAGAATATACTCTGGATGATGTTTCATGGAAATTTCCAGTACTCATATTGGCATAATAAATATTTTTTCCTTTTTCTCTTCGCCGAATCAATATAAGCTTACTATGCACTTTAAATCCAGGTATAGTTGGTATTATCTTCACGCCTTCCTCTTGTAACTTTTCGGCCCAAAAGATATTATCCGCTTCGTCAAAACGAGCCTGCAACTCCATAAAAACAGTTACTTTTTTACCATTACGGGCAGCATTGATTAGTGCTCGCATCACAATACTATCGCGCGAAACCCGATAAAAAGTCATTTTAATAGCCCGCACTTTAGGATCAATAGCAGCTTCCCATACTAAACTGGTAATATTCTCAAAAGAATGATATGGAAAATGCAATAAGACATCTTTTTCTTTAAGAATCATAAATTTACTCCTATTAGCTGGTAGGTCTGGATGTGGAATTAATGGCAATTTCTTAAATAATAGAGATTCAGTTTTTATGGGGAAACTCATCAAATCTTTAAGATTATGATAGCGAGTACCTGCTCGCACATTATCTTTGCTTTTTATTCCAAAAGTTTGAAGAACCTGCTTCAATAATTCTTTTCCAATCTTTTTATCATAAGTAAAACGAACAGGCGGAGCTTTTCTTCTTTTCTTTATACTCTCACTCATGATCTCCATAAAGCTCTTGAGCACATCGTTATCAATATTTAACTCCGCTTGTCGTGTTAACTTTACAAGATAAGCATCAAAAATATCATACCCCAAAATAGAGAAAACTACACTTAAATTAAACCTGATGATGTCTTCTAAAAAAATGAGATATTTCTTGTCTTTTGTTCCTGGTAATTCAATAAAACGGTCTAATTTCTCTGAAGGGATCTCAATTAATGCATATCTATTTTTTTGCAATCTCGAGCTATCACACATTTCAACAGAAAGATATACTGATTGATCTTTAAACTTATTATATTCCAATGAATCGCCTAGCATTAATGGGAAAAGATGCTTTCTTACCTTATTCTGGAAATAAGTTCTCACATATTCACTTTGTTTTTTATTGAGCTTAGTTTCATCAACTAAGAAAATATTATTCTGTTTTGCTTCTTTGATAAGGTTCTCATGGGTTTTAGTATATTTATCCTCTTGAAGCCCAACTCTTTCTTGAATACTCATTAAAGTATTAGTTAAGAATTTTTTATCCGCCTCACTAATTTTTTTATGATTTCGCATACGATTTAGAGTCGCTACTCGCACCCTAAAAAATTCATCCCGATTATTTGAGAATATTCCTACAAACTTAAACCTTTCCAATAAAGGATTATGCTTATCATTAGCTTCTTGTAATACTCTGTCATTAAAGTCTAACCAACTAAGCTCCCTATTGATATATTCTTTCTTAGCTTGCATGCTCCGCCTCTTTCTTTTTGAATATCATCAATTTATTAAAAAATCTCTTATAAGTGTCCGAATCAAACAATGGCGCATCAGAGGTGGCTTTATAGGTTAAGAATATACCAAATGGCAAGAATATTCCAGAAGCCATCCATACACCTAACCAAAGGTTCATAGAGCCTGCTTTTACCGATCTTTCGCCTGTCATTGTAAGAATAAAATAGGTGATAAATAATAAAGTAGACATAACCACTGGTAAACCTAAGCCACCTTTGCGTATTATAGCTCCCAATGGCGCTCCTACAAAAAACATAATTAAACAAGCAATAGAAAGAGTGAATTTTTTATGAAAAGCAATATTATGTTTCCTTATGGTAGATTCTCTATTTAGCACTTCCTTATCCATCTCTCCAATATTGTTTTCAATACTACGTGCATCATCTAAGGCTCTCTCAATGGTACCACTACGTTCTAAAACCTGAATATTAAAAAATATACTTGTAAACTGTGATTCAGCTATGGAATCATCTTGCATTCGGTTGGCAAATTTTGTGGAATCTAAACGATAATAGTTTTTATATTTTCTGACTATAGATTTTCCGAAATCAGATTCTCGCTTTGCTAAAAGAGTTGTTAAGGAATCTTTTGACTGCCGAAGCTGTCGTAGATCCATCATTTGATAACTATGCTTAAAAAGATTCTCATCCGTTCTGTTTAGACCATTATCAAGAGTGAAACGGATTTGTTCCTGGTCAAATTTTGTAGTTTGAAAAGGTCTCTTTTCTACATAATCTTTTTGATCTGTTTTTTCTTCATAATTATAGCCTTCATATAAAGTAAATTCAATGGCATCACCAGCAAGTGTTTGTTTCATAGTTCCAGATTTAGCTACACTTACTTTGGTATTTCCATTTTTCCCAGAATGATCATAAATCATAACATCATAAATGGTTTCTCCATCTTCATCACGACCACCAATACGCAAGGTATAATCACCTAGGTCTTTATTAAACATTCCTTCTTTTACTTTAAAGGCTAATTTTTTTTGTTGCACATCGTAAAGCAAACTTTTAAATTTTAAGTTGGCAACCGGCAATACATAATTCGAAAATAGAAAAGCCAAACCACTAATAAAAATAGATAGAATTATTAATGGCATCATAATCCGTTTTAAAGAAATACCTGAAGCCTTTATAGCAACCAACTCATAGTGTTCACCTAAATTACCAAAAGTCATCAAGGAGCTTAATAAAATAGCTAATGGCAAGGCCATAGGAACAAATGTAGAAGAAGCGAAAAACAATAATCGCAGCAGCACATGCCACTCCAAGCCTTTACCTACCAGATCATCCACATAGAGCCATAAAAATTGCATCAACAAAATAAATAAGGCTATGAAAAAGGTCATGATCAGTGGACCCAAATAGGAACGTAATATGAATAAATCTATTTTCTTCAAGCTGTATTTTTTAGCAAAGATAAAATAATAAAGGGATATCAAACCTACACCCCTTGAAGCAATCAGGGTAAACTCACACTTTTTTATACGTGATTAATTATCCGTAAATGCCCTATTTGACGGTATGTATATCAGCCATAATCAATAGATATTCTCCTGTCCCTTTATTATCAGACCCTCCAGTATGGTATATGCAATTATAATAATGGTTTTTATTTTATATCTCCTTTTGTCTTGACACAAAAGAAAGCAATCCCGATAGCTATCGCATTGGCGTCAACCTTATTTA
>JAOZUW010000240.1 GCA_029938465.1 Bacteroidales bacterium
GAAATTTACTTCTGACTTCTAGCTTCTGACTTCTAACCCTTTAGGATTAAAACAGAAACGAATTTTATTCGTAAAAGAAACCTATGGTACTTCCAGTCCATAGTGCTTTATTTGATGTTCATCATAAAAATAAGACAAAATGAGAGCCGTAATTAGATATTCAACTACCTAAATTCACACTTTTTTCGACTAAATTTCTCTTTTTATTGGAGAAAAAATGATAGCTACATATATTGATATATCTATATTTTTAGATATGTTATTTGTACTGAATATAAATAATATTTTAAAAAGCTTTTATTTGTTCTGTATATTAATTACATTTGTAAGCCTTTCATTATAAGGATTCAAGAATTACGTTTTAAATAACATAGGGTATAAAAATCATCTAAAATTTTATATATATGGCAAAAGTTGTAGTACTAGGTGCTGGAATATCGGGGCATACCGCCGCTTTATATCTCCGCAAAGAACTAGGAAAATCGCACGAAGTAATAATGGTCAGTCCTAATAGCAATTATCAATGGGTTCCCTCAAACATTTGGGTTGGCGTGGGCCTGATGACATCAAAAGATGTGATCTTTCCCTTAAAACCTGTTTATGATAAAAAAGGTATTATTTTCAAACAAGCTTTGGGTATGTCTATCCACCCAGAAGGTGATGAAAAAAGTGATACCGGCTTTATAAGAATAAAATATGTTACAGGCGATTTGGAGAATCAAGAAGAAGATGTCCATTACGATTATCTGGTCAATGGTACAGGTCCCGTACTAAATTTTCCTGCCACCGAAGGCTTAGCAGAGTTCTCAAATTCTGTTTGTACTTATGGTCATGCTACTGATGCCTGGAAAAATTTAGAAATTTCTTTAAAGAAGATGGAAAATGGCGAGCACCAAACCTTTTTAATCGGTACGGGGCATGGAATGGCGACCTGCCAAGGTGCTGCCTTTGAATATGCTTTAAATATTGCCTTTGAAGTAAACAAACGGAAACTTCAAAAAATGGCCGACATCATTTGGATCTCCAACGAATATGAGTTAGGCGATTTTGGTATGGGCGGTGCTTATATCAAGCGAGGCGGTTATATCACTCCAACTAAAGTCTTTACCGAATCGGTTTTAGCCGAGTACGGCATCAGCTGGATCAAGCGAGCAGCTGTTCAGAAAGTAGAAAAAGGTGTGGCACATTACGAAACCCTTGATGGAAAGTATCACGAGCAAAAGTTTGATTTCTCCATGTTGATACCCGGTTTTAAAGGGGCTAATATGAAAGCTTATGATAAAAAGGGAGAAGACATTACAGAGAAATTATTCGTTCCTAATGGTATGATGAAAGTTGATGCGGATTATAGCGGGAAACCTTACGAAGATTGGAAAGCCAGCGATTGGCCCAGCATCTATCAAAATCCGGCTTATGCCAATATCTATGCTAGTGGCATTGCCTTTGCTCCTCCTCACGGTATGAGCAAGCCTATGAAAAGCCCCAACGGCACGCCGATTTTCCCCACACCACCACGAACAGGAATGCCTTCGGGTGTGATTGGAAAAGTAGTGGCTTCGAATATTTCCTATCAGATAAACAAAGGTAAAACCGACCATCCACATAAAGGCTCTATGACCAAACAGGGAGCCGCTTGTATTGTTTCGGCAGGCTATGGTTTATTCTCGGGACAAGCAGCTACTATGACGGTTTCGCCTATTGTTCCTGATTGGGAGAAATATCCTAAATACGGTAGAAACATCAATAAAACTGTGGGCGTTATTGGCTTGGCAGGACATTGGATGAAATTATTTATGCATTATATGTTCTTATATAAAGCCAAAGGAAAATTGGGCTGGTCGCTCATCCCTGAATAATCATAACGAAAAAAATTAAAGAAAAAGAAAAACAATATATTATGGCAAATATTCATGAAAGGTTACAGAACTTACCTTATAGCAATCAATCATACGCCACACGGCCTAGTAAGATGACCATGTTTTGGCGAAGATGTTTTATTTATCAGATCTTTAAATTCTGGGAGCTGAACATCAAAATTATGATTCTTGTGGCTAGCGGTCACTCTTAAAATTTGAAATAAGATAAGGAAGAAGTCATGTTCTATGGAGCTTAATTTTTTTATTGGTCTCAATCGTTAGTTAAAACCCTGCCTTTGCCAACCCTATCGGGAGGAAATCCGGCAGGCAGGTATGTACTTTTAGTGTAATACCAACTAAATATCCAACTGATTGATATAAATGGTTTCTTT